>CANFJP010000090.1 GCA_947447485.1 Chitinophagaceae bacterium | reverse complement strand
CAAATCAATACGCTTATTAAAGATGATTTTGAAAAATTGGTACAATTGCTTTATCGAATAGATGTAAGCGAACAAAAATTAAAAATGTTGTTGCAAAGCAATCCTAATGAAGATGCAGCCAAACTGATTGCTTCATTAATAATAGAAAGACAAATTCAAAAAATAGAACTTAGGAAAAAAACGAAAGAAGAGGGAGATGCTGAAACCAATGAGGAACGTTGGTAGTTTTATTTAAATAGTAATTCTTTTACTTTTTCTTTGTCTTCTTTTTCTTTCTTTAAGTCAAACATCGTTCCAAATACATGATCCCATAATGTGCTGCTCACTCCAAACCCCTTATCAGCATGTTTGTAATGATGCAAGTGGTGATTTCTCCAAAGGCCTTTCATCCATTTAAATGGAGGATTCCATGCATGAATAGCATAGTGCATGCTTCCATAAATTAAATAGCCCAGCATAAATCCAGGAAAGAAAGCAAAGGTATATTGATGAAGCACCATATAAAATAAAATGAAAAAGCAAGAAGCTATAATGAGACTAGGCACCACCGGCATAAACAATCTTTCTTTGTCTCTTGGATATTCATGATGATTGCCATGAAGTAGATAATTTATCTTTTTACCATTTTCGGTAGATGGATGATGATGAAATAAAAATCGATGCAGCAGGTATTCTGTCAAAGTCCAGAAGAAAAGTCCTCCCAGATAAACCAATAAAGTAGTTTGTATTGAAAATTCCAGTGTATTGACGGTATAGATGGGAAGTAAAATAAACACCGGAAGGTACATGGCCCAAATCACCAAGGGATGCGTTTTGGTTAGATACTCGAGATAAGCATTCCTAAATAGCTGTGCCTGCCCTTTATTGTGTATCTTTTCGAAATCCATATTTATATGCATTTTCTTACAACAAATATACTAATTCCTTTTTTTTACGTGTTAGCATAATGCTATTTTTGGGGAACAATCATTAATATGAAACTAGTAACTTATTTAAAAGATGACCATGATCAGCTTGCTTTATTGGTAAACGGTCAGTTGTACGATACAGATGTCCTCCATCCCGATTTGCCCATCAGCATGGCAATGTTTTTAAACTATTGGGATGACGTATTGCCTTTAGCGATGGCTGCCGAACAGAGAATTAAAAGCGGAATAGCCGTTAGTTTATTTGGTCTGCCTTATAATGAAGCAGATTTATTGGCGCCTGTTCCTCATCCCACTAGCTGTAGAGATGGATATGCTTTTAGACAACATGTGGCTGCAGCAAGAAGAAACAGAAAGGTAGATATGATC
This sequence comes from Chitinophagaceae bacterium, assembly GCA_947447485.1. Taxonomy (GTDB): domain Bacteria; phylum Bacteroidota; class Bacteroidia; order Chitinophagales; family Chitinophagaceae; genus Ferruginibacter. Next base: position 5,990 of record CANFJP010000090.1, on the reverse strand, counting down.
CCTGAGTTTGACCAATACCCCATTTTTTATTTTACCAATCACAATAGCATTCAGGGACCAGGCGATATTCTTTGTATGCCCGATCATTTTCAAAAATTAGATTTTGAATTAGAAGCAGCAATTGTAATTAATAAATCGGGAAGAAATATTAAAGCGGCCGATGCAGATGGATATATTGGCGGATTAATGATCATGAATGACATGAGTGCCAGAAGATTGCAAATGGAAGAAATGTTATTGAATCTTGGTCCTGCAAAAGGCAAAGATTTTGCAACAGTCATAGGTCCGATGTTGGTTACGTTAGATGAATTGTCATCTTATGAAATCCCTTGTAAGACGGGGCATACAGGGAAAAGTTGGAACCTAACCATGAAATGCATGGTGAATGGAATTCAAGTGAGCCAAGGAAATGTAGGCGATATGGATTGGACATTTGCAGAGATTATTGAAAGGTGTAGCTATGGTGTTAATTTATTTCCTGGAGATGTGATTGGTAGCGGAACTGTAGGCACAGGTTGCTTTCTAGAATTAAATGGCACAGGTAAATTGAATGATCCAAATTATACAGAACAATGGTTACAAGCCGGAGATGTGGTAGAAATGGAAATTGATGGGTTGGGTAAACTGAGCAACACTATTGTAAAAGAAGAGTCAGATTTCTCCATATTAGCATTGAAGAAGCAATCATTATAGTTTCATAGGTTGCAGATGTTTAAGAAGTTGAATAGGTAGTGTATAAATTCATTCAACGATCAAACCTTTTAAACAGATGTAACCTTTTCAACCTTTTAAACCTCAAATTGTATATGCTTTCTATAAAATTATCAGATCTCAACCCTGTAGAAGTACAAAGCTACTTACAGCATGCTATTGCTCCGAGGCCTATCTGCTTTGCTTCTACGATTGATAAAGCAGGGAACGTAAACTTAAGTCCATTTAGTTTTTTTAATTTATTCTCTTCCAATCCTCCCATAGTTGTTTTTTCTCCTGCAAGAAGAGTGAGGGATAATAGCACGAAGCATACATTAGAGAATGTGTTAGAAGTTCCTGAGGTTGTCATTAATATTGTTGATTTTGATATGGTACATCAATCTTCTCTCTCAAGTTGTGATTATCCAAAAGGGACCAATGAATTTACTAAAGCAGGTTTCACCGAACAGAAAGCCACTTTAGTTAGTCCACCAATGGTAAAAGAAAGTAAAATAAAACTTGAATGCAAAGTCAATCAGGTGATTCCTTTAGGAAATGAGGGTGGTGCGGGCAATTTGGTAATAGCTGAAGTATTAATGATGCACATGGATGAATCAATTTTAAATGAAGAAGGAAAAATAGACCAACGCAAACTTGATCTGGTAGCGCGTCTTGGAGGGAATTGGTATACAAGAGCCAATGCCTCTACTATATTTGAAGTAGAGAAGCCTAACACCAAACTTGGAATAGGAGTGGAAGCCTTGCCAGCGGCTATTCGTACAAGTAAATATCTTACGGGGAATCATTTAGCACAATTGGGCAACGTACATGAGATGCCGCATATTGAAGCTTCTTTTAATGATGAAAAATTAAAAAACATCATCTTGTATTTTTCTATTAATCCTGATGAAATGGAGAGAGAGCTTCATACTTATGCCAAAGAATTATTAGACCTTGGGAAAGTGGCCGAAGCCTGGCAAATTTTATTAGCATCTGCATAATTTATTCTATTAAATAAATATAACCTGCTGCACATAAGTTACCTTTGTGCTCCATAGAATTTTATAATATTGAGATATGAGTACACAACATTTATCTGAACAAGAAATTATTCGCAGAGGTAAAAAAGACGAATTAGAAAAACTAGGCATTGATCCTTATCCTGCTGCTTTGTATCCTATTAATACAACTGCAGAGTATATTAAAGCGCACTATAAAGGTGAAGAAAATAAAGCCGATTTTGCTGAAGTATGCATTGCAGGTCGCATCATGAGCGTACGTGATATGGGTAAGGCGAATTTTGCAGTAATGCAAGATGGCACAGGAAAAATTCAATTCTACATAAAGCAAGATGATATTTGTCCGGATGAAGACAAATCACTTTTTCAAAATGTTTGGAAAAAACTAGTTGATATTGGTGATTTTGTAGGAATCAAAGGATATGTATTTACTACAAAAACAGGAGAGACTTCTATCCACGTAAGAGAATTTTCTATTTTAAGCAAATCGTTGCGTCCATTACCTATTGTAAAAGAAAAAGATGGAGAAGCATTTGACGAAGTAACAGATCCTGAGTTTAGATACAGACAGCGCTACGCAGACTTGATTGTAAACCCTGGCGTAAAAGAAGTTTTTGTAAAAAGAACAAAATTAATCAATGCCATTCGTACATTTTTAAACGAACAAGGCGCATTGGAAGTAGATACGCCCGTATTACAAAGTATTCCTGGAGGCGCCGCAGCTAGACCATTTACTACACATCACAATGCACTGGATGTTCCAATGTATATGCGTATTGCGAATGAATTGTATTTGAAAAGATTGATTGTAGGCGGTTTCGAATGGGTATATGAGTTTAGCAGAAACTTCAGAAATGAAGGAATGGATAGAACACACAATCCTGAATTTACCGTGCTTGAATTCTATGTAGCATATAAAGATTATGAATGGATGATGGATACCACCGAGCAAATGCTTGAAAAAGCTGCCATCGCCGTGAACGGAACCTCAGCATGTATGGTAGGAGAAAATGAAATCAGTTTTAAAGCTCCTTTCAAAAGAATAACCATGTATGATGCCATCAAGGAGCATACAGGTTTTGATATCAGTGAAATGGATGAAGAAGGAATCAGAACTGTTTGTCAACAATTAGGCTTACATGCAGATGCGAAATGGGGCAAAGGGAAATTAATCGATGAAATATTTGGTGCGAAGTGCGAGGGTAATTATATACAACCCACTTTTATTACAGACTATCCTATAGAAATGAGTCCGCTAACAAAAAAGCATCGCAGCAAACCAGGTTTGGTAGAGCGTTTTGAATTAATGGTGAATGGTAAAGAAATTGCCAATGCCTATAGCGAATTAAATGATCCTATTGAACAACGCGAACGATTCGAAGAGCAGGTGAAATTAATGGAAAGAGGAGATGATGAAGCGATGTTTATTGATCATGATTTTTTAAGAGCTCTTGAATATGGTATGCCGCCTACAAGTGGTATTGGATTTGGGATTGATCGTCTTTGTATGTTGTTGACCAATCAACATAGCATACAAGATGTATTGTTCTTCCCAATGATGCGTCCTGAAAAACTGGATTAATCTTTCGATAAAATATATATTTTAAAAAATTAACTGATATGAAACAGATCATTTCTATCTGCAGCATTTTGCTGTTTACAATTCTAGCATCTGCCCAACAAAAATCATTAACCAATGAGCAGTATTTTAAAAATAATTTTAAAGGTATCGTCAACGCCTTACCCGCTGCACCTATTTGGATAGATGACAGTCATTTTACCTATAGTAAAGAGGGGAAGAATTATTTTGTAGATGCCAAAACGGGCAATGAAAGAGAAGCGACAGATTTAGACAAGAAAAAATTATCAGAAAATAGCACCCCAACAGTTTACATAAAGGGGAATGATCTTTATATAAAAGCTGCTGGTATAGAAACTCAGCTTACCAATGATTCAAGTATAGAAGTAAATCCAACATTGAGTCCTGATGCAAAATATGTTGCCTTCACTAAAAACAATGATCTCTATACTATCAATATTGTTTCAAAAATAGTTACACGCCTTACTACTGATGGAAGCGAGGTAATATTAAATGGGTATGCCAGTTGGGTGTACATGGAAGAAATTTTAGGTAGGCGTTCTCAATACCGTTCTTTTTGGTGGAGTCCCGATAGTAAACAAATTGCTTTTTATAGATCAGATGATACCAAAGTGCCTGTCTATACTATAACAGATGCTACTGGCCAGCATGGGTATGTAGATAACATCAGATATCCTAAAGTGGGCGATAACAATCCTGAAGTAAAAGTTGGAATTGTTCAGGCAACAGGCGGAGCAATTACTTGGGCTGATTTTAATGAAAGTGATGATCAGTATTTTGGATTGCCTTATTGGAAGCCAGATGGTAATACTTTGCTGGTACAATGGATGAATCGAAAACAAAATCAACTTAAAATTTGGGAAGTAAATCCTTTAACGGGTAAGAAAAAACCTTTTTTAACAGAAGAACAAAAGACTTGGATTAATCTTGATGATGAAGGCAGCAGAATAACTTTTTTACAAAACGGAAAAGGATTTATTTATTTGAGTGATAAAAGTGGATATCAGCAAATGTATTACTACAATATGTATGGCGCTTTGGTAAATGCCATAAATAAAGGAAAGTATGTAGTGACAGAAATGAATTATATAGATGAAAAAAACAATGTTATTTATTTTACTGCTAGAAAAGAAAATACCGCTCGAAAAGATTTGTATCGTGTAAATATCAATGGAAAAAAATTGCAGCGGTTAACCTTTGGAGACTATAATCATTCTAACATCAATCTTTCACCTGCCGCATCTTATTTTATTTCTAATTATAGCAATGCTGCGACTCCTACAAAAATTGCTCTAATTGATAATAAAGGGAAAATAATAAAAGAGCTATTCGATTCAAAAGGAAACGATTTTAAATCAACTGAATTAGCTACAACTGAGTTGATTCGAGTATTGAGTGATGACAGTCTATATAGCTTGCCGATGAAAATTACCTGGCCTATTAATATGGAGAAGGGTAAAAAATATCCCGTTTTGATTTCTATTTATGGTGGTCCAAATGCAGGAACCGTAATGGATGTATGGTCACTGACTGGTACTCAGCAGTGGTACGCAAAAGAAGGATTGATTCAGGTTGCCATGGATCACAGAGCCAGCGGTCATTTTGGGAAAGAGGGTGTTAATTATATGTATCACAATCTGGGTTACTGGGAAATGAAAGACTATACCACAATGGCGAAATGGCTGATTGCCAATGGTCAAGCCGACCCTACAAAAATTTGTATTACTGGGTTTAGTTATGGAGGGTATATGAGTTGTTATGCATTAACGTATGGTGCAGATGTGTTCACTCATGGGATGGCAGGAGGAAGCGTAGTTGATTGGAGTTTATACGATTCTCATTACACCGAAAGATATATGGGAACCCTTCAAGATAATCCCGAAGGTTATAAAACAAGTTCTGTGTTGAACTATGTTAGTCAATACAAAGGAATGTTGCAAATTGTACATGGTATTGTTGATGAAAATGTACACATGCAAAATAGCATTCAACTTATTAGTAAACTACAAGACGAAAAAAAGAATTTTGAATTTATGGTATATAGTGGCGGAAGACATGGTTGGGGAGGAAATAAATGGCTTCATTTTCAGAATCTGAAAACAACTTTCATTTATAAGTATTTGTTAAACAAAGAAGTGCCAAAAGGCTTGTTAAAGTAAATGCACTTTCAATATAAACGCTTATATAAATAAGTCGGTAAATAGTTTTCCGCCAGGAACAACAGCATAATGAGATAAATCAGTAATGCCTGCTTCGCTGAGTATTTCATCATCAATAAAACAGTTCCCAGTGCATTCGCTAGATTTCCTCGAAAGAATATAATAAGCAGCGTCTGCTATTATTTCAGGTTTTCGACTCATATTGATTAATGCATCTCCGCCTAATAAATTTTGTACAGCTGCAGTAGCAATGGTTGTACGAGGCCAAAGACAATTCGCTGCAACATTATTTTTTTTGTATTCCGCCGCCAACCCAAGTGTAATCATTGTCATATTGTACTTACTTATTGTATAGGCAATATGGGTAGAAAACCATTTCATATCCATATTGATGGGAGGAGAGAGTGTGATGATATGTGGGTTCTCCGATTTTTTAAGATGCGGCATGCATGCTTTAGATACAAAAAATGTTCCTCTTACATTAATGTCGTGCATTAAATCAAAACGCTTGGGCTCTGTTTG
>CANFJP010000089.1 GCA_947447485.1 Chitinophagaceae bacterium | reverse complement strand
GAATTTTGATCGTTATCCTGTAAGATGGTTTGTGTAGAATCATTCGCCTTCTTCGCTGAATTAAGTGCAATGGCTTGCATAATCTGTAGCGTACGCATTGAATCGGCGAGTATATCTTCCATTCCTTTAATTTTGGCTACCACTTGATCTTTGTATTGCAAGTTGATCACACTGTATTTACTCCATCCTTCTATTGGTGTAACTTTTTTATAAAAGAGTTTAAGTTTGTTAAACTTTTGTTCTCTATCATTTGCATCTCCAAACAATATCAACTGATCACCCATTTTAGGAACCAATTCAAACAAGTGCGCTTCATTAATATTAATTTGATCAATCATGGCCATTAAGAATGAATCTTTTTGTATACACAACCCAATTGACTTAATGTCTTTTAATAAATTACTGTCTGCTTTAGTTAAAGCAACCGCTTCAGAAGGGAAATTCGTGAAAATAGGAAGCCTAGCTGCATACTTATCACTCAATGGCAATACTTTTATAGTATTATCAATATAAAAAGATTGCCCTCCTTTTGTAAAAATCCTCACAATAGGTTCACGTTCTTCTATTTCAACTTTTAGCATTGAATTATTGTCAAAGAACAGCTCAACTTTACTAATCCAAACATCTTTCTTTAATTCCTTTTCAATCGATACAAGATTAAACTTACTAACTGATTGACCAGCTATTTTACTGTTAATAGATTTTTCAATAATATCAATGACATCTTGTTTGCTGATAAAAAAGTTATTACTTGTTCCATCAATTTCAATTTCTACTCCCTTGCATAATTGCTGGTTCCTTATATGAATTGCAGAAATTAACAAAGCCACACAGCCAATTGCAATTCCAATCCACAGAATGGAAAATACGATCTTCCGAATGTTGTATTTTTTTAAAATCGACATGTATATACTTGTTCTTTTTATACTTTAATTTAAAATGTTCTTTAAAGGATCAACCAGGGTGTCTATGTCACCAGCTCCTGCCGTAATCAGCATTTCTATCTGATTGCTTTCTTTCTGCTTTAGTACCTTATCTAATAACTCCTCTTTTGAACAAACAATTACATTTTTAAGCGTCATTTGATCTGCAATCGTATTGCTGCTCACCCCCTCAATTGGCAATTCTCTTGCGGGATAAATGGGCAATAAATACAATTCATCTGCTACACTCAATGCCTCCGAAAATCCTGCAGCGAAGTCACGGGTTCTGCTATATAAATGCGGTTGAAATACAACCGTACATTTTTTTTCAGGAAACATTTTTTTAGCCCCACTTATCAATGCATTTAATTCTTGCGGATGATGAGCGTAATCATCAATCATTACGATTTCATCCTTTTTAATAACATACTCAAACCTTCGTTTAACTCCTTTAAAAGAACTGACTGCTGCTTTTATTTTATTATTGTCTAAGCCAACATGTTTTGCAACGGTAATGGCAGCTACTACATTTTCAATATTATGCATCCCCCCCATATTCAATGTTACACTTTCAATCAATTCTCCCTTGATGCAAACATCAAAAAGATAAGACCCATCCTTCATTGATATATTTGTTGCATAATTTTCTGCATTTACATTGTCTACGCTGTAGTTTGTTTTATTATCTGTTTTAAATACAACGTTTTTATCCAGTCCATATTTACTGATCAGCAATCCTCCCACTTTCACTTTTGAAGAAAATTCAGCAAATGCTTCTCTAAATTTTTCTTCTGTGCCATAAATATCTAGATGGTCAGGATCTATAGCAGTTATTACTGCTACATCTGGACTCAATCTTAAAAAACTTCGATCATACTCATCTGCTTCAGCTACACATACATTGTTGGAACTGCTCCAAAAATTGGTATTATAATTAGAAGCTATCCCTCCTAAAAAGGCATTGCACCCAAACTCGCTATGTCTGAGTATATGTGCAATCATGCTACTAGTGGTCGTTTTACCATGCGTACCAGCTACACATATATTAAAAGAACTTTTTGTTATCATCCCCAATACTTCACTTCTTTTTAAAAGACTGTAACCATTGTTCAATAAAAAATTATACTCTAGATGATCTGCTGGTACGGCTGGTGTATACACAACAAAAGCAGCATTTCTATCGAGTAGGTTCACATTGTCTTCGTAATGAATATCAATTCCTTCTGTTATTAATTGACGCGTCAATACCGTTTCCGTTTTATCATATCCACTTACCTTAACGCCTCTGCTATTAAAATATCTTGCCAATGCGCTCATTCCTATTCCACCAATTCCTAAGAAATAGATAGATATCCCATCAGAAGCTCCTTTTGAAAGCTGCTCTATTAATGATGATATTTTATTAGTGTTACTCAATTAATTGTTTTCAAAATTTCTATTGCAATGATATTATCCGCATCTGTCATTTTTAACTTTCCAATATTTTCAATCATTGTCTTTTGCTTTGCTTCATCATTGGCTAACTCAATGGTAGCAGGCAATAATTTTTCTACCGCTTGGTTGTCTTCCACCAAAATAGCCGCAGATTTTTCAACTAACTTTTTTGCATTAAAAGTTTGATGATCCTCTGCCGCAAATGGATATGGTACAAAAATCACTGGCTTCCCTACAATACTTAATTCTGCTATTGCCATTGCCCCACTTCTGCTGATTACTATATCTGCAGCCGCATACGCATATTCCATATTAGTAATAAAATCATTTACATATATATTGGGCAACCCTTTACATCTTTCGGTAGCAAGCGGTAGGTATGGTTTTCCTGTTTGCCAAATGAGTTGCAAATTATTATTGCTTATCATTTCCATATCCTTGCTAATGGCTTCGTTGATACTTTTGGCTCCCAAACTTCCTCCCACACATAGTATCGTTTTCTTCGAAGTACTCAATCCGAAATGTTTCAATGCATCTTCTTTGTTAATTAAATTAGATACAATCACTTGTCTAACTGGATTGCCTGTAATCAGAATCTTTTCTGCTGGGAAGAACACTTGCATTCCATCAGTGGCGGTAAAAATCTTTGTTGCTTTTTTACCTAGAATGATATTGCTTTTCCCCGCAAAAGAATTAGACTCATGTATGAAAGTCGGAATACCTTTTGCTTGTGCATAACGAAGCACTGGAAAACTTGAATAGCCTCCCACGCCAATTACTGCATCTGGCTTAAAGTTTTTCATGATTTTAGACACCTGAAAAAAACTTTTTAAAAGTTTAATCGGCAAGCCTATATTTTTTATCAAAGAACTTCTATTAAATCCTGCTATTGTCAACCCCTCAATTTTATACCCTGCTTGAGGCACTTTTTCCATCTCCATTTTCCCTTTTGCCCCTATAAATAAAAACGTTGCTTCAGGCGACAGTCTCTTTATTGCATTTGCTATTGCAATTGCAGGAAAAATATGCCCTCCCGTTCCGCCTCCAGCTATTATAAATCTTTTCACTCCTTTATTTTCATTGTCATCAATAAATAGTCATTTTATTTTTCTTCCTCCGTCGATTGGCTCACCTCATTGGGCAATTGTGATCCTTCTAATTGCTCAACATTACGCGCCACACTTAAAATAATTCCTATAGACAAGCAGGTAAATAAAAAGCTACTGCCGCCCATACTCACCAATGGAAGCGTTACTCCTGTATTAGGAAAAAGATTCACATTAACACCCATGTTTGCTATTGCTTGTATAACCAATGTAAAACTCAATGCCAATGCTAAAAACGCACCGAATGCAAAAGGACATTTTCGATACAGTCTTATACATCTATATAAAAACAATAGATATATTAAAAACATAAACGCCGCCCCTATCAACCCATATTCCTCAATAATGATTGCATAAATAAAGTCACTATAACAATGAGGTAAAAAATTACGTTGAATGCTATTGCCAGGACCTCTTCCAAACCATCCTCCATTTGCAATGGCTATTTTAGCTTGGTTAATTTGATAGGATTTTTCTCCTTCGTCTTCCTTTGAACTGTATAAAAATGTTTGTACACGACTTATCCATGTAGGTATTCTTCCCATCGATAAAACAGCTGGAAGTTTTTTAGACTCATGAGTCGTTTTATCATAATTGCTCATCGCAACAGATATTAAAAATACAATGGGCAAAAGAGCAATTCCTAATGTAAGTAAGATGTGTTTTGTACTTACCCTCCCAATAAACATCAAAAGAATACTAGTGCCTCCAATAAGCAGCGCTGTTGAAAGATTTGCTGGAGCAATTAATAAACAAATAATTGCTACTGGTATAATAATGGGTAAAAATCCTTTTTTAAATTCCTTGATTACATTTTGCTTTCTACTAAGCATTCTACTTAAATACATAAACAGTGCAAGCTTAGCTAAATCGGAAGTTTGAAAAGTTTGATTAATTACAGGAAGCTTAATCCATCTACTTCCTTCATTTAATTGCACACCATAAAAAAGAGTGAACACTAATAAAGGAATAGAAATCATAAAGCCTATCAATGCTACTCGTGAATAGATTGTATAATTTATTCGATGGGCAAAATATATAATGATTAACCCAAGAATTATTAAGGCGAACTGTTTGAATAAATAACTTTCATTGCTTTTGCTCATTCTATATGCCAAAGAACCTGTACTGCTATATACCAACAATAAACTTGCAAGCGTTAAAATCACAACGATGGCCCATATTACTTTATCTCCTTTTGTTTTACTTACAAGATTCCCACCCATATCACCCAATCCTTTAAAAGCAGGGCTTGGTGCAGGATGTTGGTACTGCGACTGAACTAAGAATTTATTAAATATGGATTTGAAATTGATCATTATTTCAATTGGTGGGGTTATAGATTTTTTACTGCTTGTTTAAATTGATTCCCTCTATCTTCATAGTTTTTAAATAAATCAAAACTTGCACATGCAGGGCTTAATAACACAACGTCTCCTTTATTAGAAAAATGATAGGCCGTTTTAACAGCTTCTTCTGCATTGTCTGTATTTAACATGAGGGGAATAATTTCTCCAAAAGCTTCATGAATTTTAGTATTGTCTGTTCCCATACAAACAATCGCTTTTACTTTATCCGCAACCAATTCCTTTAAAACATTGTAATCATTTCCTTTGTCAACCCCACCTAGAATAAGAATCACAGGTTTCGTCATGCTTTCTAATGCAAACCAGGTGCTGTTTATATTAGTGGCTTTGCTATCATTAATGAATTCAATGCCTTTTATTGTAGCAACCTTTTCCATTCGATGCTCTAAACTTTCAAAAGTTTGCAATGCCTCACGTATTTTTTCTTTACGGATGTCTAATGCGGTTGCTGCCATACTTGCTGCCATACTATTAAATTGATTGTGTTTTCCTTTTATTGCAAAGTCTTCAATACTCATTTGCATTTCTTCGTTTTTCCATTTGAGATGCATTTGTGCATTAGTCAAATAGGCGCCTTGTGACAATTCTTTACTCATAGTAATGGGAGCTTTGGTTGATTTTATGGGATAGTTAGTTATATGCTTCATTGTGAGTTCATCATCCATATTATAGATGAAAACATCTTCTTCTTGTTGATTGGCAATAATTTTAAATTTACTGGCTATGTAGTTTTCAACTTTATAATCATATCTGTCTAAATGATCTTCAGTAATATTGGTTAGCACAGCTATTTGAGGACGAAATGTTTTGATATCATCTAACTGAAAAGAGCTTATTTCAGCTATATACAAAGGCTTCGGATCTACGGCCACTTGCCTAGCGAAAGAATAGCCAATATTGCCTACCAATGCGCAGTCTTGTTCAGCATGCTTACATATATGATACGTGAGCGCAGTGGTAGTTGTTTTACCATTACTACCAGTAATAGCAACTACTTTACTGTTGCCAATATATCTACATGCAAATTCTATTTCACTAATCACAGGAATATTGGATGCTCTAATTTTTTTCACGATTGCTGCTTTCTCTGGAATACCTGGACTTTTAATAACTTCATTTGCATTCAATATGCTGCTTTCTGTATGGTTACTTTCTTCGAATAAAATATTGTTCTCTTGTAACTCAACTTTATAATTATTCGAAATAACTCCGCCATCGCTTACAAAGACATCACAACCTTGCTGCTTCGCGAGCAAAGCTGCGCCCACTCCACTTTCTCCAGCACCAAGAATTACAATTCTTTTTTTCATTTTTATTAATTCCTTTAACAATTACTCGCCTGAATGAGTGTTGATGTTATTCGAAGCAAATTCAATTGCAACAAATAATCATCTTGGTTTGGATATCGTTTTTTTAAAATAAACAGTTATCTAAATATTTAGATCCCTCTATTCATTTTAAAATTGGTTCTTCAAAAGCATAGAATTTAACGGGTAGTTATTTTCTAAGGGTCTAGAGATTCTTTTTTTATTATTTTTTAATATTGCTTTATCTAAGTTTTAAAGTAACAATTGCCAACGCCACACATAAAATTGTTATAATCCAAAATCGAACAGCAATTTTACTTTCGTGAAAACCAAGCTTTTGATAATGATGGTGTAAGGGACTCATTAAAAACACTCTTTTCCCTTCGCCATACTTTCGCTTGGTATATTTAAAATAACTTACTTGTATAATCACACTTACATTTTCAACAAGAAATACCATACAGAAAATAGGGATAAGCAATTCCTTTCTTACAATAATGGCAAGTGCCGCAATGATCCCTCCCAATGCCAAGCTTCCGGTATCCCCCATAAAAACTTGAGCCGGATATGAATTGTACCATAGAAATCCAATGCAAGCCCCTACAAAAGCAGCGATGAAAATTGACAACTCTCCTAAATTGGGGATGTACATGATGTTGAGATATTCTGCAAACTTGATGTTCCCACTTACATAAGCAAATACACCCAAGCAAACTCCTATAATAGCACTTACCCCTGTGGCAAGTCCATCTAACCCATCCGTAATATTTGCTCCATTGGAAACTGCCGTAACAATAAAAATCACAATGAGTATATAAATAATATAGGTATAATCCTCCCATGATTTTGGAAGCAATTTTGCATAATTAAATTCGTGCCCTTTAACAAAGGGAATCGTTGTTATTACATTTTTAGCATCAGTAAAAATTCTTTTCTTCCCGTCTACCGTAATGGTGTCATATTTTATCTTTGACCCATTCTTGTTAAATCCTGCAACCTGAGCTGTATTTAAGACTTCTCTTTTAACTACCACATTCTGATTAAAATAAAGTGTAGCGCCAACAATTATTCCCAACATCACCTGGCCAAAGATTTTGAATCGACCAGCAAGTCCATCGCTATTTGTTTTTTTAAATTCTACTCCTTTAGTACTTGCTAATCGCTTGGCTCTAATTTTTAGATAATCATCTATAAAGCCT
>CANFJP010000088.1 GCA_947447485.1 Chitinophagaceae bacterium | reverse complement strand
TCTTTGTATAGGTTATTTGGATTCTTTATTGATTGATTTTTTTCTGCTAATATTTTAACGGGTGCAATCGTTGCAGTAACAACAGGTAATTGTTGGCTTATTCTTGAAGCCGTATGCTGGAGAATTGAGTGTTCTTCTTTTTTAACGAAAAGATTTTTTTGGTTAATTTGCTCAAGCTGATTAGCAGAAGAAACTGTTATAGATTGATTGGCATTATTATGACCTAAAAAGAAAAAGGATACAAGGATCAAAATGCTGGTTATAATGGAAGGGAGCTTTTTATTAGGATGTATATTATTATAGATGCTTTTCCATATCCTTTCTTTTGGGTACATGCTAAAATCATCTGTCGTTTCTTTCAGATATTGTTCAAAATAATTGGTATGTAATTTATTGTTCATCTTTCTCTTCAACATTTATTCCTTTATAATAATGATATAGCCGACCTAAGGGAAATCTTTCTTTTTTGTTTAAAAAGGATATCTCTTTTTATTAGTAGCTCTTCTAGCATTTTTTTAGCTCTTGCGTATTGACTTCTGCTTGTTCCTTCTTCAATTTCAAGTAGGATAGCAATTTCTTTATGCGAGTAGCCTTCAATGGCAAACAGATTCAATACTGTTCTATAGCCTAAGGGAAGCATTCTAATGCATTCTACTACTTGTTTTGCTTGTATGATAGAGGGGATATAATCTGCTGTAGTGTGAATATTTTCAGCATGAATAATATCTATCGTTTCTGCAAATTTTTTATTCTTTTTTAAATTATTAATACATGTATGTACAATGACTTGTCTAATCCATCCTCCAAGATTTCCTTCGTTTCTAAATTGGTGTAGCTGTGCAAAAACCTTCATAAATCCTTCTTGTAGCATGTCTTCAGCGTCTTGTCTATTTTTGGCAAAGCGATAACAAACACCCAGCATTTTTGGGCTGAATTTATTATATAGCAATTCCTGTGCTACAGCATGATTTAATTTACTTCCGGCAAGCATTTGCTCTTCGGTCATAGTGAAGATTTAGGCAGATAAATATAAGCAAATTTGCATTACGCTATTACTAATCATAGTTAAAATAGCTGTATGTTTTCCCATTGACTTTTTATAGTTCTATTTATTTTTCCTTTTTAGGCTATCCTCTGGATAATTTGTTTTAAAACTATCTCTAAGGGCTCGAACCCATCCAGATATCAATTCTTTTTGATCTTTATCTAGACTTGCTTTTTTATGAATAAGGGTGTACGATTCTAGCGGCATTTCATCTTCTGTAATTTGTTCATCCATTTCTTTTAGCTTCTTGTATTGTCTTCTAAGTGAATAAGAGCCAAATTCTGAGAAATTAAGTTCATCTTTTCCCTCCTCAACATGATTGCTAAGCCACATTGAAACAGGCTGAAGGTTTGCATACCAAGGGTAAAAGGTATTGTTACTATGGCAATCATAACAACTTGTCTTTAGTATATTCATTACTTCATTTGGAACTGCATGAATTTTCTCGATTTCATTTCCAGAAGACGTGGTTGAAATATTGTTATTTGATTTTGGGTAAAACTGTATTAATACAAAAGCGATCAATACAACAAAAAACAGCATTTTAAGTAGTCGTTTCATTTTGGTTAGATTAAAATGTTTCCTGTCATTTCTGAAGGTTTGGGAAGTCCCATTATATTTAAAATAGTAGGCGCTATATCGCCCAATTTTCCATTAACGATTGTCCCATTCCATTTCTTGTCAATAATAAACAGCGGAACAGGATTTAAAGTGTGTGCGGTGTTTGGAGTCCCGTCTTCATTTATTTCAACATCAGCATTTCCATGATCCGCAGTTAATAAAATGGTATAATTATTTTCCAGTGCTACTGTAATTACCTTTTCTACACAGGAGTCTACTGTTTCAACTGCTTTTATGACTGCATCCCAAACGCCTGTATGGCCCACCATATCTGCATTTGCGAAGTTTAAACAAATAAAATCTGGACTGAAGGTGCTGATTTCTGATATAACCGCTTCCGTTAATTCTGGCGCACTCATTTCTGGTTGAAGATCATAAGTGGCTACTTTTGGTGAGGGAATCATGATTCTTTTTTCACCCACAAATGGATTTTCTCTTCCACCACTAAAGAAAAAGCTAACATGTGGATATTTTTCTGTCTCTGCTATTCTTAATTGTGTTTTTCCGTTATCTGCTAAAATTTCGCCTAGTGTATTTTTGAGATCATCATTTTCAAATATTACTTGTATGTTTTTAAATGAATGATCATATTGGGTCATGGTGGTGTACTGTAAGTCTAATTTTTTCATTTGAAATGATGCCTTATCTTCTTGTGTCAATACCTCAGTAATTTCACGGCATCTATCAGTTCTAAAATTAAAACATATTACCGCATCTCCATTTTGAATAGCCGCATTGCTTATATGTTCATTTATCAGCGGCTTTATAAACTCATCTGTAACTCCATTATTGTATGAATCTTGAATGCTATTGATTAAATCGTTTGTTTTAGTGCCAATAGAATGTACCATTGCATCATAAGCGATTTTAATTCTTTCCCATCTTTTATCACGATCCATTGCGTAATACCTTCCAGTAATGGTAGCAATTTTACCCACAGAATTTTGCATAAATGCTTCTAAGTCTTTTATATAGTTGATTCCTGCTTTAGGATCTGTATCTCTTCCGTCTGTAAATGCGTGTACCAATACTTTTTCAAGCCCTTGATCTTTACAAGTAGCAATGATTGCTTTTAAGTGATTGATATGAGAATGAACGCCTCCATCACTCACTAGGCCGATTAAGTGTAAATAAGTGTTGCTGTTCTTTGCATAGTCTATTGCGTTTTGCAAAGTTTTATTTTTTTGGAATTCTTTTTCTTTGATAGCTACATTGATTCTTTGTAATTCTTGGTACACAATTCTTCCTGCACCTAGATTTAAATGACCTACTTCACTATTGCCCATTTGACCTGCAGGAAGTCCTACGTCTTCTCCACATGTGATTAATGTAGTATGAGGATATTGATGATATAATGAACTAACAAAGGGTGTTTTTGCATGTTGAATTGCATCGCGTTCCTTGATTTTTCCTAGTCCCCATCCATCCATAATAATTAATAAAACCTTCTTCTTTTCCATACTGTAAAGCTAAATATTTTGAGGGGAAACTTATTGTTTTAGGTGTTAATATGTGACTCATCCTTCTTTATTTTATGTTTCCATCGTTTAACAGGAAAAAAGTGATAATTCTTATGATTTCTACTGATTATTTTTCAATTCAATGCGTAGCTTTGTTGGTATGCGATATTCTGACCAGTTACATGAACTAATTGCCTATGCTTTAAAGGAAGATATTGGTGAAGGTGATCATTCTACCCTTTGTTGTATCGACAAATCTGCTATAGGACAAGCCGTTCTTAAAATTAAAGAGGAGGGTGTTTTAGCAGGAATAGATGTTGCTGAAGCTATTTTTAATCAATTTGATGCTAGTGTCATATTTGAAAAGCAATTAAAAGATGGAGACGCTATAAAATTGGGCGACATCGCCTTTAAGGTAAAAGCACCTGTACATGTTATTTTACAATGCGAAAGATTGGTGCTCAATTGTATGCAAAGAATGAGCGGTATAGCAAGTCTTACTAGAAAATATACAGAAAAACTTGCTCCTTATCATACTAAATTATTAGACACTAGAAAGACAACTCCTAATTTTAGATTACTTGAAAAGGAAGCAGTTAGAATAGGTGGAGGTGTCAATCATCGGTTTGGATTGTTTGATATGATTATGCTGAAAGACAATCATATTGACTATTGCGGATCTATTGAGAAAGCAATCAATCTTGCGTTTGATTATGTGCAACTGACAAAGCCAGGATTAAAAATTGAAGTGGAGACTCGAAACATTGATGAAGTAAAACGCGTAATGGCTGTTGGAAAAATTAATCGCATTATGTTAGATAATTTTTCTCCTGAAAAAATTCGCGAAGCCCTTATCATAATCAACAAACAATATGAAACAGAAGCTAGCGGAGGAATCAATTATGACAATCTAGAACAATATGCTGCAACAGGAGTTGATTATATTTCTAGTGGGGCTATTATACATCAGGCAACTTGTCTTGATCTCAGTTTAAAAGCAGTTATTCTATAAATTTAAATCGATGGCAAAAAATAAGCAATCAAATGCTGGAATAGTATATTCTACGAATCCTGATTTTGTCGCTTCATTTGAAAAAGAAGAGGAGTCGTCATCATTATTGCCTAAAGATCAAAAGATTCGTATTCGGTTAGAAAAAAAACACAGAGCGGGTAAAATGGTTACATTAATCGAAGGCTTTGTGGGCACTCAATCAGAAAAAGATGAAATGATCAAAACCCTTAAGGCTTTTTGTGGAACTGGGGGTTCTTCCAAAGATGGAGAGCTATTTGTTCAGGGAGATCAAAGAGAAAAAGTGCTCAAATGGATGATTAAGAGTGGTTATCAAGGAGTTAGAAATCAATAATAGTAAGATTTTATTTTTAACAGCAACTTCAACAAAGCATCTATTCTTTTAATGGAGCTTAATTAACATATAAAGTATAAAAATTCTTTTTTTAAGGCGCGTTTTTTGCAATAAATTACATCAAAAGCTTTGCATGAATTCTAAAATATCTGGAGGAGTTAAGGTTAGTGTTGAATCTTTTTATCAATCTAAATATAGTGATCCATCTAATGGAGAATTTATGTTTGCTTACAAGATAACTATAGAGAATGTGAATGATTTCCCCGTTAAATTACTAAGTAGGCATTGGAAAATATACGACAGCAATGGGACGATGAAAGAGGTGGAGGGAGAAGGCGTGGTAGGAGTTCAGCCAGTAATTGCTCCAGGCAAATTGTATCAATATATTAGCGGTTGTAATCTTAAAACTGAGATTGGAAAAATGCATGGAAATTATTTGCTGGAAAACATGAATAACAATAAAAAATTCATTGTAGCAGTTCCTGCTTTTTCACTTGTAGTACCATTTAAGCTGAATTAGATTACAACAATGATTTTGCTTAACTTTACTTATAGTATAAGCAGATTCATTTAGTGCGAATTATATCCATTTCTATTAAATACTTTTATGTCTAAATTAACCTTTAATAACAACAACAATCATTTCTATCAAAGCTTGAAAACAAGCGTAGATCAATACTTTACTCAGAATAATATAAAAAAGACTGGAGACGCTCGATTGTATATTAAAACAGTAGTATTGATGGGTTCAGCAATTTTATTGTATTTATCGCTGATGTTATTAGATTTAAATGCAGTTACTGCTATTTTTCTTTCTGCATTAATGGGATTTATATTTGCTTGTATTGGATTTAGTGTGATGCACGACGCCAATCACGGAAGTTATAGTACCAACAATACGCTCAATGATTTTATTGGATTGCTTTCTTCAAATGGACTAGGCGCCAATGCTTTTTTCTGGAAACAAAAACACAATATTATTCATCATACTTATACCAATGTTGATGGTATTGATGACGATATAGCTAAGAGTCCCATTATTCGCCAATGTGAAACACAAAAATGGGTACCCTTTCATCAAATACAACATATTTACCTTCCTTTTGTATATTCTCTTTCTTCTATTTTCTGGATATTTTTTATGGATTTTACTAAGTATTTTGGAAGAAAAATATATACTACTGATGCATGGGAACTGACTTGGAAAAATCACTTAGTTTTTTGGACAACCAAATTATATTATTTAACTTTTTTCATCATTGTTCCTATTATGACTTGGGGATGGGCTGGTTGGCTAATTGGTTTTTTTGTTACCAATGGCGCAATGGGCATTACGCTTTCATTTGTGTTTCAACTTGCGCATGTGTTAGAGAATACCGAATTTGAGCACATTCCTTTAGACACCACCAAGCATCTTGATACAGCATGGGCTGAACATCAGATAAGAACGACTTCTAATTTTGCAATGAATAATAAAATCATTTCCTGGTTTGTAGGAGGATTGAATTTTCAAGTAGAACACCATCTATTTCCTAAAGTAAGTCATGTGCATTATCCTGCAATCAGTAAAATTGTCCAGGAAAAATGTAAGGAGTTTAATCTTCCATATAATCAATATGCAACAATGACTCAAGCACTTGCTTCCCATTTCAGAGTCATGAAACAATTAGGTAAAAAACCAGCTGAAAGTAAAGTCTTCAAGCCACAACTGGCCTAGCTTACGGCTTGTATTTCGCCTCGCTGAAAATCGCCTCTGCATCCATCAACATTAGTTTGTTTAAGGAAGTGTTGGAAGAATGGCTCATAAATTTCTTTACAATTTGCCATCCTGTAAAAGCACCAATATTACCTGGTGATGCCTCTCCTAATTCTTGTGTCTTTGGACTATCTCCAATATAATTTTTAATAATATTATTATCGGATACTTGCAGAAGATTGTTTTGTACAAACAAATTCCAAATACTCGCCTCGTGTTCATAGCACTCTTTCAATTGTTTGTTTGTATATCCAATTATTTTATATTCTTCAAAACTAGGCAACAATTTACTTAGAAGGTAAAGTCTTTTCCCTTGCTCCACCATACGTACAACAAGTGTGGCATCTTCACTTTTTTCTGGATACATGTCGGAAACGATGTTCTTGATGCAATTAATTGAAATGTAATCTGGCTCAAATCTATTCGTGATGTATTCCGGATAAGTCTCTCTTACACCTATAGTATTATATAACGAAAAGTTTTTTCCTAGATGATGTTGGAGTCCAATGATAATCGCGTCATCTGAAATAATATCACCATATCCATCTAAAGGACCGATATAGGTGATGATGGTTTCGGGTAATTTATAAGAGGGGAAATAAAATTTAAGGTATTGCAATGATAGCTTTATGTCTTTTTCATAGGCAGAAAAATCACTAAATAGTAATTCAGCACTATCATATACACTTTTATAAGAACGCATAAATCCTTTCAAATACTGAGCAGTTGTATCGGCACCCCATTGTGGATCAGCATTTAAAATAGTATAGAGGAAGTTTTGTCCAAATGAAGGATTTTTTGCAATGAATGGTCCTAGCTGACTTGAGATTTGGTTGGTATCGAGCGTAAATAGCTCTTTTTCAAACCTTATTGTCTTAAGATTCACTTTAATATTGGATACATCGGGGTTTTTTTCGCTGTTATTACAGGAAAAAAATATTGAGATTGCCGCCAAACAGATCAATAAACGCATACAAATAATTTAACTTTGCAAAGTAATGGTTTTAATAAGTTAGTGTAAAGTTAATTAGCACGTAAGTATAAAGCATGAAAATATTTTTAGCTCAGCAGAATTATCATGTTGGCAATTTTGAGAGCAATACAAATAAAATTATAGAGGCAATCAGTAAAGCTAAACAGGAAGGGGCAGATCTGATTGTATTTAGCGAGCTGTCTGTTTGCGGATATCCCCCACGTGATTTTCTTTATTTTAATGATTTTATCGAAAAATGTACGGCAAGTATTGATCAAATAAAAATGGCTGCAACCGGCATTGCGGTATTAGTAGGAGCGCCTCATAAAAATCCAGATCCGAAAGGGAAAAATCTTTTTAATGCTG
>CANFJP010000087.1 GCA_947447485.1 Chitinophagaceae bacterium | reverse complement strand
TCTTAGAACAGGATGCCTTTACAAGAACGGCCGACTGTTTTTATATGACAAAGGAATTCTCTAAGGCAGCCGTATTGTACGACAATGTAATCACTAATGGTCTTTCTCAGGCCGACTATGCGTTATATCAAAAGGCAATGATTGCAGGGCTGAAAAATAGTGCCGAAAAAATAAGGTTGCTTATTACACTTCCCACTCAATATCCATCCAGTAATTTAATCATTGAATCTCAAATGGAAATTGCAGCTACTTATGTTGCGGATGAGAAATTTTCTGATGCGGTTCCTTATTTAAATGCGGTTATTTCTTCGGATCATGCAGCGGGAATAAAACCCAAAGCGTATTTGAAACTTGGACTTGCATATTATAATAACAATGACAATAAAAATGCACTCTCTACTTATAAGCAATTGCTTCAGCTATATCCACAATCTGCTGAAACAGACGAAGCACTTTCTATTATTAAAGATATTTATGTGGAAGACGGGAAGCCTGATGAATATGTAGATCTAATGCGCGCAAGCGGAATCAATATTTCAATAAGTGATGCTGATTCATTGAGCTATACGGCTGCTTTCTTAAAATACGAATCAGGTGACTGCAATGCTGCTATCGCAGGTTTTTCAAGTTACCTCTCCCGATATAATAATGGAGCTTATTCAATCGAAGCCAATTATTTTGCCGGTGCTTGTGCACTAAAGAACAAGGATCTAACCAATGCAGTGAAATATTTTGATTACGTTAATAATAAAGGGGTAAGTAAGTATTTTGAATTGGCTACATTAGAGCTTGCTCGTATATATTATTTTGAATTAAAAGATTATTCAAATGCCAGAAAATATTTTGAATCATTGCGATTGAATGTTGCTTCACAAGAAAATCGGTTAGAAGCATTGAGAGGTTTGGTGAGAAGTTATTATCAATTAAAAGATTATTTGATTGCGAATGAAGTGGCCATTGAATTGCTTTCTAATAAAGGAATAGGTACAGATGATAAAGCTGTTGGATACTTAGTATTGGGCAAGTCTCAGCAAATGAATAATGATTGTGTAAGTGCAATAGCTTCTTTTAAATCTGCTGCTTTAATTAATAAAGCTGCTTGGGGTGCTGAAGCTCGGTATGAAATAGCCAACTGTTATTTTTCATTGAATAACTATACGGCATCTGAAAAAGCAGCTATGTCTGTTATTAAAGAAACAGGGTCGTATGATTTTTGGGTAACCAAATCTTATATTTTATTGGGTGATATTTTTCTAAAGAAGAAAGATTATTTCAATGCGAAGGCTACGTATGAAAGCGTGGCTAATAATGCTGCGATTGCTTCTTTGAAAGAAGAGGCGCAGCAAAAATTCAATCAAACGGTTGAATTGGAAAAACAATAAATAAAATTGATTATTAAATTTTTATAAATGAAAAAAAGATTCATCGTGATTGTTTGTGTATTTTTTAATTTGTCTTTGTATGCTCAAAAAGACACAACAAAAAAACAAACTGTTGATATTGTTTCTTCTTATAAGCCGGTTCTGCGTTCTGCTATCAAAATCAACTTGTCGGGGGCTCAATTATCAACGGATACTATTAAATCAATAAGACCCTATACTATTCCTTCGCAGAATTTATTTTATGGGTATCAATCTATTTCTCTTAAGCCACTTGCGTTGCAAACGGATACGTTTCAAAGACTAGGCGCTTCTCAGTACATAAAAGTAGGAGTGGGCAATTTATCTACTCCATATATGGATGCGGCTGTTAGCTTTGGCGATGCTACAACAAGTTTAATCAATGTTTATGGAAATTACATTTCTTCTAAAGGGAAAATTAAATACCAAGATTATTCTTTGCTTTCTTTAAAAGGTACTGGTAGTTATTTTTTTCCACAAAACGAATTGTATGGCTCTCTTTTATACGACCGAAAACAGTATTTTTTATATGGGTATGATCATAACTTGTTAGACTATAAAAAAGAGGAGGTTAGTCAGCAGTTTAATAATATTGCTATTAAATTAGGTATTAGAAATACAGCAGAGAACAATCTTGGAATACAATACAATCCTAGCATTGCTGTTGATGTATTTAGTAATAAAGAAAAGCTAAGCGAAACGAATTTTAAATTAAATCTTCCAGCAGAGAAATCAATCACCGAAGCCATCTCAATGAAATTTGAAGGGGAAATTGATCTTACAAAATATCAAACAAAAAATAGTCAGCCTCAAAATATTTCAATTAAAAATAACATTGCTCAACTAGCTCCATCCATCGGTTATCGCAATCATTCAATAGAGGTAAATGGGGGCATTAAAGCTACATGGAGTAATGGAAAATTTGAGTTGTTGCCTAATATCTTTGGAGAATTTACATTGAAAGACAAATCGGTTATTTTTCAAGCGGGATGGGTTGGGAGTTATATTAAAAACTCGTATCAAAACATTTCAAATGTTAATCCATATATAGAAACGATGGCATCTCAGCAGAACACCAAGATGAATGAAATATACGGAGGTATTAAATCTTCAGTAGGCAAACATCTTTCCTTTTCTGCAAAAGCTAGTTTTATTAAATACGATGACTATCAGTTTTATTTAAATGACACAGCCGCTTTATCTGATGGTAAATCTTTTCTATTGTCTATTGAGCCTAAATTAAATCATGTTAAAATACATGGTGATATCAGTTACATTAATAAGGATAAGTTTACCGCCACTGCGGGCATCAATTTTAATGGGTATACAGGAATGAAAACAAATGAAAAAGCTTGGAATACTCTTCCAATGGAATTGACTTCTTCGCTTCGTTGGTACGCGTCCAAAAAGCTACTTATAAAAGCTGATGGCTACTTGTTTGCAGGCGGATACTATTTAGAGAAGAACAATATTAGCAAAGCGGCAAAAGGAGGCATTGATCTTGGCGTTGGAGCCGAGTATACAATAAATAGTCGTTTTCATGCTTTTATCGATGTAAACAATATCTTTGGAAATTCTTATGAACGCTGGCATAATTATCCTGTTTACGGGTTGAATGTGTTGGCGGGAGTTATTGCTAGGTTTTAAAATACTTTTTATTTGCATGGAAAATTTGATTGAGCATTTTTTTGTCCAATTTGGCTATTGCCCTTTGCCAGGCATTGGTATGCTCAAATTAGAAGAAAAGTCTGCTATTGTGCATTTTAGCGAAAACAAAATGACTGCGCCGTTGAGTGAGATATGGTTGTTAAAAGAAGAATGCGCGGTGAATGATTTTATTTCTTTCGTTGGTGCCAACAAAAATATTTCAAACAATGATGCAACAACATTGTTAAATGATTTTTGTAATAACGTACTTAATACAGAAAAAAATAGCGAATATAAAATTGGGTCTTTAGGGTCCTTTATAAAAGATGCTGCTGGTAAATTACATTTCAAACAAACTGTTTTGGAGGATGTTTTTTTTCCTGATGTGACATTAACAAGAGTGATTCATCCAAATGCGATTCATCAAGTTAGAGTAGGGGATACAGAAACAACGAATGCTGTAATGACGGAATTACTTAATGTGCCAGTTAAAGTAAGGCAAAGCAAATGGTGGATTGCAGCAATAGTATTTACATTTATAGCCCTTTCATTATCCCTTTATTATTTTAATAATCCTGGTCACAATCATAGTCTCGGCAATGCGACTTTTGTATTGCCCAATGAGGAGCCAGTCACATTTAAAACAGTAGATTAATATTCAATGATTCATTATTCTAATTGTCCTGTTTGCAAAAGCAATTCTATTGCACCTGTATTTTCTGCTAAGGACTATACAGTGAGCAATGAGTTGTTTGAGATTTGGGAATGTGATCATTGTACCCTTCGATTTACGCAGAATATACCTCTTCAAGAAAATATAGGTCAGTATTATCAAGCATCCTCATATGTTTCTCATACTGATTCAAAAGAAGGCCCCATAAATAAATTGTATCATGTTGTAAGGTCGTTTACTCTTTATTTAAAAAGATTGATTGTAACAGGCAATGCTCATGTGGCAAAAGGTAGTCTGCTCGATATAGGATCTGGTACAGGAGCTTTTTTAAATACGATTCATCATGCTGGGTGGTCTGTTGCTGGTTTAGAGCCCGATGAATTGGCTAGAAAAAAATCAACGGATTTGTATGGTATTACACCTGGATCGCCTGAAAAATTGTTTGAATTAAAAAACAGTTCCTATGATGTAATAACGATGTGGCATGTATTGGAACATGTTCATCAATTACATGAATATATTTCTACAATAAAAAAAACATTAAAATTAAAGGGGGTGCTTTTTATAGCTGTTCCTAATTATACTTCTTTTGATGCAAATAAATACAAGGAGTTATGGGCTGCGTATGATGTGCCTAGGCATTTGTATCATTTCTCTCCAAAAAGCATGAAGATTTTATTAAAAACCCATGGATTGGTTATTGATAAAATAAAGCCAATGTGGTTTGATAGTTTTTATGTGAGTATGCTCAGTGAACAAAATAAAAGCGGCTCTCTTTTTATTGCTTTTTTAATTGGGTGTTGGTCTAATGTAATTGCTTTTTTTAGAAAAGATAAATGCAGCTCTTTAATCTATGTTATTAAAAAAGCATAAGTTTCCAATGAGTATAAAAAAAATCCAATCAATTATTTGTAGAACTACATAACGTGAATAAAGAAAGTTTACTCAATGAATTAAGGTGTCAAACCTTTGTGGCATTAAAGCCATCCGCTGTTGCGGGGATTGGTGTTTTTGCTATAACCGATATTAAGAAAGGGCAAGGTCGTTTGTTTTCGAATGATACATCAGAATGGATAAAAATTCATAAAGATGAAATTGCGCTCTTGCCTGAGCACAGTCGGTTTTTGGTAGAAAATCATTGTTTATACGACGAGGATCATTATTTCGTTCCTGAATATGGATTTAAAATGATCGACTTGGTTGTTTACCTCAATCATTCAGATCAGCCCAATGTTGTCTCCATCAATGAAGGAGAAGATTTTATTGCCTTGAGAGATATTAAAGCTGGGGAGGAATTGTTTGTTGATTATGGAAGTATTGTGGAAGGGAAATAGCGTTGAGTCGTTTAGACGGCTAGTTGTTTGGATGCTGTTAATTTAAAAAACAACTCAACGGCTCAACAAATTAACAGCATTCTCAATGCGTTCAATTGTTTCTGCTTCTGACAATACAATTGGAATAAATTTTTCTCCAATTATTTTTTCGTATAATTCAATGTATCTATTGCTGATTTCTTGAATCCATGCTTCGCTCATTGTAGGAACAGATTGTCCTTCTTTTCCCATAAAATTATTTTCAATCAGCCATTCTCTTACAAATTCCTTGCTCAATTGTTTTTGCTTTTCTCCTTTTTGTTGTCTTTCTTCAAATCCGTCTTTTAAAAAATATCTTGAAGAATCAGGTGTATGAATTTCATCCATTAAATATATTTCTTTGTCAATCTTTCCAAACTCATATTTAGTGTCTGTTAAAATCAGTGATTGATTATCGGCAATTTGTTTACCTCTTTCAAATAATTGTAATGAATAATTGCTGAGTGTTTCCCATTCCATTTCTGTAGCCAATCCATTTTTTATAATGTCTTCTTTACTGATGTCTTCATCATGTCCTTCACTTGCCTTTGTTGAAGGCGTAATGATTGGAGTGGGAAAGAAATCATTTTCTTTCATTCCTTCTGGAAGTGAAATGCCGCAAAGTGTTCTTTTTCCTGATGCATAAATTCTCCAAGCGTGCCCGGTTAAACATCCCCTCACCACCATTTCAATTTTAAATGGCGAACATTTTTTACCAATGCTAACATTGGGAGCGGGAGTATCAAGTAACCAATTTGGACAAATATCATTGCATGCATGAAGCATAAAAGATGCAATTTGATTCAATACTTGTCCTTTAAATGGGATAGGATGAGGTAAGATTACATCAAAGGCAGAAATGCGATTGCTAGCCAACATCACCAACCATTTATCAGAAATGGTATACACATCTCTCACCTTTCCACTATAAAAAGAAGTCTGATTTTTAAAAAGTGTTGCATTCATATAGCTAATGTAGTGATATTCAATTAATTCTGAAAAGTATTGCTGTCAATAAGATTTCAACAGATGTTTAAAAGTAAAATTTAATTAAAGATTAACAATTCTTAATTTGCCGTATATATTTTAAACCAAAATAACCAAATATGAGAAAAGTTGTAAGCTATTTGGGTGCATTCTTGCTGGCAAACATTTTTAGTGTTGTTGCCTATGCTCAAAATGTAACCATCAGCGGTAATGTTAAAAACAGTCAATCAAACGAAAGTGCGTCGGCTGTTTCAGTTACCATCAAGGGTGCTATCACTGGTACGTACTCTAATGATAAAGGGAATTTTAGTATAAGTGCTCAGTCATTACCGACAACACTTGTTTTTTCATCCATAGGATTTGAAACTACAGAAGTTACTGTTTCAGATGCAGGAACCAAAGTGAGTGTTTCATTAAAACCTGCTAGTACGTTAGGACAAGAAGTGGTAGTGTCTGCTTCACGTGTTCCTGAAAAGATTCTAGAATCTCCTGTTTCAATTGAAAGAGTTAATGCCACTGCGATCAGAAATGCTCCAGGTGCAAACTACTATGATATTGTAAAGTCATTAAAAGGAGTAGATGTAACAACTTCTTCTCTCACTTTTGCTACTCCTACTACTCGCGGATTTAATTCAAGCGGAAATACTCGTTTCAATCAATTGGTTGATGGAATGGATAACCAAGCTCCAGGATTAAACTTCTCTGTTGCTTCTATCATCGGATTAAGTGAATTGGATGTAGACAATATGGAATTATTATCAGGTGCATCTTCTGCTTTATATGGTTCTGGTGGTATGAATGGTACATTGTTATTGTCTAGTAAAAATCCTTTTAAATATCAAGGATTATCTATTATCGCAAAACAAGGTGCTATGCATTACAACGATGATCAACATGCAGCTTCTCCTTATCTAAATCTCGCTATGCGTTATGCTAAGCAAGTGAATGATAAGTTTGCTTACAAATTCAACGTTGAATATATTACCGCTGAAGATTGGCAAGGAACTGATTATAGAAACTATGCTAGAGCTGCAACAGGTGGCCATGTAATCGCTGGTACAAGAGCTTCTGATCCAAATTACGATGGTATCAATGTTTATGGAGATGAAACTACTATTGATATTAGAACCAATGTATTGAATCCGATTGCTGCTTCTGCACCTTTCTTACAAAATTTTATAGATACTTTGAATCACGGAAATGCGATCAATGTTTCTCGTACTGGATATACTGAAAAGCAAATTGTAAATCCCGTTACTACCAATTTTAAAGTAAGTGGGTCTCTTCATTATAAAATTACTCCAAACACTGAAGCAACGATTGCTGGATATTGGGGAACGGGTAATACTACTTACACAGGTAGCGAAAGATACTCTTTAGAGAATTTTAAAATGGGTCAGTATAAAATGGAATTGAACAACAAGGATTGGACATTAAGAGCATTTACTACTCAAGAAAATTCTGGTGATTCATACAATACTACTGTTGCAACAAGATTATTCAACGAAAGTTGGTTGCCAAGTGGTGGAGCAACTGGATGGTTTTC
>CANFJP010000086.1 GCA_947447485.1 Chitinophagaceae bacterium | reverse complement strand
TACTTTCATTTCTAAAATAAATTCCGGGCCAAGCTCCAGAAAGATTACAATAAGGCTCATCTAGTCTGTCGCCATTAAATTGCACTTCATTATTTTTATCACCTATCGCTTGAAGTGTTCCATCAACGAGCAGGTTGGCATTTGCGTGTAAGAATATTTTACATCCGGCATCAATGAGTAAACTAGCAGCAGTGTCAATTTGTAGAGTACCCAAAATAACATAAGGCAAATCATTTATCCAGTTAACGTTGCCAGTAATGAGTTGATCGCGAATAAAATGAGCATTTTTACCGAATGCTTCTAACTGTACAACTCTATCATTGCCATTAAAACTAATTTCTATGCTATCGTTTACAATAAATGGGTTGGTAATCAAATTTGGGTCAATGGTAACGGATACAAAAACATAGATACTATCGTTTGCCTCAATGGTTATATCTGTTAGTGTGTTAGCGGGTACTCCATTAATATTAATATGGTAGGCGGAGGCATTGCTTCCCATGAGTTTAATGTGGGAGAGTAATATTTTCTGATCGTTTTCATTTATAATTTTAAAAGACTTGGTCACAGATCCTATAGTCGTGAAGACGGTATCAAACTTAATGGTATCAGCTGTTATATTAAGGTTTGCAGAAGGAGCTGTTATGTAAGATTCCTTTTTACATGAGGCTATTACAGTAAAAATAGCAATTGCCAGTAAGCTTCGTATAGCCAAGGTTCTCATCATCTATCAAATGTACTTTTTGTTCTTGATTTTTGACTCTTTCATTTTATGCATTGGCAATAGCTAGTGTAACGATACTTAAAATCGTATTGGGCGTTTCTAATATTAATTTGCCACAAGCTTCGAGCGTTGCACCAGTCGTTATTACATCATCCACCAACATAACATGTCTTCCATTTATTTTTGATTGATCTGTAATGGTGAAACTTCCTTCTGCGTTTTTCCAGCGTTCTGCCCGATGTTTTTTTGTTTGCGTTTCAGTTGAATGTTTTCTTCTCACTGTATCATTGAGACAAGGGATTTTCATTGTGTTGGCAATTCCATCGGCTATCACTGCGGCTTGATTGTATCCTCTTTTACATTCTTTTTCTTTAAACATGGGGAGAGGAATAATGGCATCAATATTTTTAAATCGGGCACTCTGCAAAAGCGTTGATCCCATTTTTTCTCCTAAATACATACCAATTTCTTTGTTTCCATTGTATTTAAATTCATGAATAAGATGTTGCATTAATTGTCCTTTTGAGAAATAATATTCGCTGTGAGCTGCTGAAATATTGATACGTCCATTAAATATCTTTTCAATTGGATTGTTTGCATAATCTGCGAAATGAGTATGAGGCAAATCATTGTTGCAGTGGATACACAATAACTCATGTTCCTTTAGTAAATCGCTTCCACATCCGGTGCATATATGAGGGTAAAAAAGATGTACTACATCTTTTAGAAAAGGGGAGACGGTAAACATGGGTAAGATTTTCTTCCAACTAAAATAAATACTGATACAATTCTTCTACTTTTCCCAACGCAATAATTTCGATTCCTGCCTTTGTTTTTCCTATTGATTTAGTATTGTATTTACTCACAATAATTTTTTCGAAGCCCAATTTCTCTGCTTCAGCAATCCGTTGTTCTATTCTATTTACTGCTCTTATTTCTCCGCTAAGTCCCACTTCGCCAGCAAAACAAATATGTTGAGGGAGCGCAACATCTTCATAACTACTTAAAATAGCACTTACGATTGCGAGATCAATGGAAGGGTCTTCTGCTTTAATGCCTCCAGCGATATTGATAAACACGTCTTTTACTCCAAAATGAAATCCCCCTCTTTTTTCTAGTACAGCCAATAGAAGCTGCAATCTTCTTAAATCGAAGCCACTTACAGTTCTTTGAGGGGTTCCATATACGCTTTGTGTTACAAGTGCCTGAGTTTCAATTAATAATGGTCTCATACCCTCAATGGTTGCTGCAATGGCTATACCACTCAATTGGTCTTCCTTCTGAGTAATGAGGATTTCACTTGGGTTGTTTACCGCTCGCATTCCTTTTTCAGTCATTTCGTAAATCCCTAATTCTGCAGTTGATCCAAATCTATTTTTTAAGGTACGTAAGATTCTATAGGCATAATGTCTGTCGCCTTCAAATTGCAAAACAGTATCAACCATGTGTTCAAGAATTTTTGGCCCTGCAATGTTTCCATCTTTGGTGATGTGCCCGATTAAAAACACAGGAGTATTTGTTTCTTTGGCAAATCTTTGTAGCTCAGCTGCACATTCTCTTATCTGGCTGATACTACCAGGAGCAGATTCTACAAAAGGAGATTGAAGGGTTTGAATTGAATCAATAATAACTACTTGAGGCTGAAGTTTTTTTATTTCTTTAAATATTGTTTGAGTATCTGTTTCAGTTAGTAGAAAAAAATGTTCGTTTAGGTTGCTTACTCTATCAGCACGCATTTTTATTTGTTGCTCACTTTCTTCTCCGCTTATATATAGTGTAATACAATTCTTCAATTGCAAGCCAGTTTGTAAAAAGAGTGTTGATTTACCAATGCCAGGCTCTCCGGCCACTAATACAATGCTTCCCAACACAATACCACCGCCCAATACACGATTCAATTCAGCGTCTTCAGTAACAATTCTTTTTTCTTCTGCACTGCTTATGTCATTGATTGAAACAGTTTTATTTTTTGATACTCCATTGTATTCTTTCCAATCCTCTTTCGCATTTTTATCGGTTCCTTTTACTACAACTTCTTCAACGCAAACATTCCATTCATTGCAAGAAGGACACTTGCCTACCCATTTTGCACTTTCGTAACCGCAATTCTGACAAAAGAAGGAAGATTTGGTTTTGCTCATGCAGTAAAAGTAAATTCAAATTCCTAAAAGAAAAAAATAGAATGGCTTAATGAAGAAAATTTAGCGAAGCGGGATCCAGGAATAAAAAAGGAATCTATTTTTTACTTTTCTAATAAAATAAAAAAAGTAAAAGCGGAGAATAGTAAAAAGCAAAAGGGTCAGCATTACTGCCGACCCTTTGTACTTACTAACCCATTAAATTCTATTGCTAAATTACAAATTGCCCACGCAAAAAAAAATAATTTTTTAAAAATGTGAATAAGTTTTGTCTTCTACAAATGAATTATATAATAATTTATTTATAATTGTATATATTTCTTTAACAAATGATTACAACATAAAATTGTTTATTTTCCACTTTAAAACAACCGCCTTTTTAAGTCTTAAAATAATAATTATTTTTATTTACACTGTAAACTAATTATAATAATAAATTTATTTATATAAAATATAAAATTATCTTTACCTGACTATTTTTTAGTCATTTAGGGTGAGGGTAGAGGCCTTATTATCTTGGAATAACACTTATAATAGGCGGCAGGATCGACTATTATAGTTCTCTCCAGAATCATAGGGTTGTTAAGTGATTAGCCTCTCGATCAACTAATATATTATTATTTGTAATATAAAGAGATGGCGCTATTCAAATGGGAAATAAACTTAATACGTCTATAAATTAACTGGTTATGTACAAAGAATTAAATCCTATCATACACCCTCAATTGAGGCTGTCTATTTTAAGCTTATTGATGGTATTCAAAGAAGAAGAGTTTACCAATATTAAATTGAAAACGAATGCAACAGCAGGGAATTTAAGCATTCAATTAAAAAAATTGAAAAAGGCAGATTATATAGAAATTGTAAAAAAATTTAAAGATAATTATCCATTAACGCTTTGCAGAATCACACCAAAAGGAATACAGGCATTCGAAGAATATGCGAATAGATTAAAGTCATTCATTGATGTATCGCCGAATCAATAGAAAGTATTGGCAATAATTATTCGGATATTTTTTCATCTACCGCATTGGCAACCACCGCTGAGCTTCTTTTCTTCAAAGGATTTTTATGTTGAGTAGCATACTCATTGCGATTATTGATGATGTCAATACAGCTATATAGAGCTTGTCTAGTGGAAGTTTCATCTGCCATTCCCTTTCCCGCAATATCAAAAGCAGTGCCGTGATCAGGAGAAGTTCTTACTGATTTAAGTCCTGCAGTATAATTAACGCCCTCGCCAAGTGAGAGTGATTTAAAAGGAATTAAACCTTGATCATGATACAAAGCTAATACGGCATCAAATTTTTCATATTGCCCTCTAGCAAAAAACGCATCTGCGCTATAAGGTCCAAAGCAAAAGATGTCTTTCATTTTTGCCTCTTTAATTGCCGGCTTAATGATTTCAATTTCTTCTTTACCAATCAATCCTTCGTCTCCCGCATGAGGATTCAAGGCCAGTACAGCAATTTTTGGCTTGTTGATGCAAAAATCTCTCTTTAAAGATTCGTTGATTACATGGAGCTTACTGATAATGCTTTCGCGAGTTATAAATTGAGCGACTTCTTTCACTGGAAGATGTTCCGTAAGTAATCCAATTCGCATATTCTCTGCAATCATCAACATCGCCACATCGGATCCTCCAAATAGATTTTTTAAATAAGGCGTATGTCCAGTGAAATTAAATTCAGAAGATTGAATGTTTTTTTTGTGCACAGGAAGGGTAACTAGCCCGTCTATTTTACCTGCTTTCAATGCTTCTGCAGCAATAGTAAGACTTGCTACAGCATATTTACCACCCACTTCATTCATTACACCAGGAGTAATATCAACATCCTCATCCCAACAGTTATATAAATTTACTTGCTTATTATTTATTTGTGAGGAGTCTCTTATAGAAGAGAAAGCAATATTATACTCAGGTAAAAGCTTCCGATAAAAATTGATTGCTTTATTATTTGAAAAAACGACGGGAGTGCAAATATCAAGCACACGGCTATCACTCAGTACCTTAATAATTAGTTCTATTCCAATCCCATTGATGTCGCCGCAACTAAATCCAATGATTGGCTTATGCTCTGTTGATACACTCATGAATCTTTCCTTTATGGGGTAAAAATACAACTTCTTTAATGATTTAAAGTTGAGATGACGAGAAGACTTGGGTATTTTATGAGCCTGCTATTCAGAATGACTTACTTTTGTTTGGATGTATACGCTCAAGAAATCATTAGGACAACACTTTTTGAAGGATGAACAAATTATCCTTAAAATTTTGACTGCTTTGAAAGAGCATTCCTTTACAAACCTTCTTGAGGTGGGCCCTGGAGCCGGCGCCTTGACAAAAGACTTAATCCAAATTCCTTCTATACATTTTAAGGCAGTTGAGCTAGACGAAGAGAAAGTCAAATATTTAACTACTAAATACCCGGTATTAAAGGATAAAATCATTTCTAATAATTTCCTACAAATACCTCAGCCCTTCGAAGAGCCTTTTACCGTGATTGGTAATTTTCCTTATAACATTTCTACACAAATTCTTTTTAAGGTGCTAGAATGGAAAGAGAGCGTCCCTGTGGTGATTGGAATGTTTCAAAAAGAGGTAGCACAGCGTGCTGCGGCAGGCCCAGGGTCAAAAGTATATGGCGTATTAAGTGCTTTGGTACAGGCATATTATGATGTAGAATATCTATTTGATGTGTCTCCTGATAGCTTCAATCCTCCCCCTAATGTTATGAGTGGAGTAATTAGGCTTACTAGAAGGGCAACGCCATTAGTGGTAAAATCAGAGCGAGCCTATTGGGTATTGGTAAAAACGGCTTTTAATCAACGCAGAAAAACGCTTCGCAATGCAGTGAAAGCGCAATTTGACGCCGAAACATTGCAAGAAGATATTTTCCAAAAGAGAGCAGAAGCATTGAGTATTGATGATTTTGCTGCCCTAACTTTTAAAATGCAGTCTTAAAAAGGCCTTCCAAACTCTTTTTAAACCCTATTATCTGTAAATTTGCTGCCTGAAATGGTTTCTAATAATTAGCAGAAGAATAAGTCTTTCGCCATTTCTCAAAAAATATTTTTTATGAGCTTTTCGCCCAAACAAAAAGTTAGGATTGTTACTGCTGCAGCTTTATTCGATGGGCATGATGCTGCTATTAATATCATGCGTCGAATTTTACAAAGCAAAGGTGCAGAGATTATTCATTTAGGACACAATAGAAGTGTAGCAGAAATTGTAGAGTGTGCCATTGAGGAAGATGTGCAAGGTATCGCTATTACCAGTTATCAAGGAGGTCATTTGGAGTTTTTTAAATACATGAAAGATTTGTTGAATGAAAATGGTTGCGGCCATATTAAAATATTTGGTGGGGGCGGCGGAACCATTCTCCCATCAGAAATTGAAGAGTTGCATCAGTATGGAATCACAAGAATTTATTCTCCCGATGATGGAAGAAATATGGGTTTAGAAGGGATGATTGAAGACGTAATTAAGCAATGCGATTTTAATTTAGATCCGAAGGTGGTTTATCAATCACCTATGACTTTGGGCGAAGTAATTGACGTAAGAGCCATTGCCCGCGGCATTACAAATGTTGAAAACGAAGTGGTTCAATCAGCATCAAAAAAATCAACTCTTCATACGCCTGTTTTAGGCATTACGGGTACAGGTGGTGCTGGAAAATCTTCTGTAACGGATGAGATTGTTCGTAGATTTTTAAATACTTATGTAGATAAAACCATTGCTGTTATTTCTGTAGATCCTTCTAAGAAAAAAACAGGAGGTGCATTGTTAGGAGATAGAATTAGAATGAATGCTATCTCTTCTCCTCGCGCGTATATGCGCAGTTTGGCTACTCGTGAAAGTGACAAGGCGCTGAGTAAATATGTACAAGATGCCATTGATATTTGTATTGAGGCCGGATACGATATGGTTATTCTTGAAAGTGCGGGTGTGGGTCAAAGTGATGCTTCTATACTTGATTATTGCAATGTAAGTATGTATGTGATGACGCCAGAATATGGTGCTCCATCGCAACTCGAAAAAATCAACATGCTTGATTACGCAGATGTGGTATGTGTAAATAAATTTGACAAAGCAGGGGCACTAGATGCACTTCATGATGTTCGAAAACAATACAAACGCAATCATTCTTTATGGAATGCCAAAGATGAAGAATTGCCTATTGTAGGAACCATTGCTGCTCAGTTTAATGATGCCGGTGTTAATGAACTTTTTGAAAGAATAATAGAAAAAATTGGAGAAAAAACGGGTGTGTTATTTAATGATACTATTAAGCATCATACACATTCTAGCAAATCAAGCAACCAATCTACCATCATTCCCCCAAGCAGAGTAAGGTATTTATCAGAAATAGCTGAAACAATAAAGGAGTATGACAAATGGGTAGAGGAACAAAGTGATGTTGCAAGAAAACTGTATCAAGTGCAGGGCACGAAGGCCATCATGGAATCGGGGTCTGCCGAAGTAATCAATGCGTTGCAATCAACATTACAAACGCTTGAACATAAATTAGACCCTGCTACAAAAAAGCTATTAGATAATTGGTCGGTTGTTCGTGAACGTTACAGCAAAGAGTTTTATGAATTTCAGGTAAGAGATAAAATTATTAAACAGCCATTAACGTATAAGAGTTTATCTGGTACTACGCTATCAAAAGTAATTCTTCCAAAATACAATGATTGGGGAGATATATTAAAATGGCAACTACAAGAAAATGTACCAGGCGAATTTCCTTATACTGCCGGCGTTTTTCCATTAAAAAGAGAGGGAGAAGATCCTACGAGAATGTTTGCAGGAGAGGGTGGTCCAGAAAGAACAAATAGACGTTTTCATTATGTAAGTGTAGGTCAGCCTGCAAAAAGACTGAGTACTGCATTTGATAGCGTTACCTTATATGGAGAAGATCCTGCACATCGACCAGATATCTATGGAAAAATTGGCAATAGTGGGGTTAGTATTGCTACTGTTGATGATGCTAAAAAATTATATAGTGGGTTTGATCTCTGTGATCCTAAGACATCGGTAAGTATGACAATCAATGGCCCAGCTCCCATAGTATTGGCTTTTTTTATGAATGCTGCCATTGATCAACAATGCGAAAAATATATAATAGAAAATAATTTAAAAGAAGCAGTCAATAAAAAGATAGAATCTTTATACAACATT
>CANFJP010000085.1 GCA_947447485.1 Chitinophagaceae bacterium | reverse complement strand
TCCCCCAAGCGTCCGGAGAGAAATAAAATATTAAAATGGAAATATGGAATTTTTAGAGAATCTAAACCATCTAATATAAGAAGCCATTTCCCGAATCAGTCATTTATGACAAACAACTTTTTGATTCGTAAAAAAACATTAGAAGAAATCAAATTTGATGAAAGAATTACCAAATACGGACATGAAGACACGCTCTTTGGATTGGAATTAAAAAACAATAACATTGTAATCACTCATATCAATAACCCTGTTCTCAATAGTGAGCTAGATACCAATACTGAATGCCTAAAAAAAACAAGAGAAAGCATCTTAAATCTTATCAATATTTTGAATGATCCAAAATACAAAAAGGATCTAATGAAAGATGTCGCCATGCTGAGGTATTACAACAAGGTAAAAAAAGCAGAAAAATTGATTGGGTTTTCTTTTCTATTTTTAAAACCCATCATTGCCTTTCTATTAAAAAAAGGATACGTTCATTTATATTTATTTGATTATTATAAACTAGGTCTCTTTATTGAAAATAAAAGAAGAGTTGTATAACTTAAAAAAGTAAAAGCTTTAAATGCCACAACATCCTAATTAAAAACTACATGAAACTTCCACCATACAGCATTTTCCCAAATATCATAGGCCATAGAATTTCGTTACGTCAAGTTCATCCTTCGGATATTAAAGACCTGATTGAGATTTCATTTTATGATTCTATAAAGGCAGAAACATTATCGCAGGCTTCAGAAATGCAAGAAAAAATCAATGCCGACTACAAGGATGGCAATTCAATTCATTGGTGCATTTCAGACAACACAACAAATAAGCCAGTCGGAACCTGTGGTTACTATCGAGGTTTCAGTAATGAAGCAGGTGAACTAGGTTGTGTTTTATTGCCTCAGTATAGAGAACAGGGTTTTATGACTGCTGCTTTACAATTAGCCATACAATTTGGAATAAATAATATAGGGCTATCAAGAATCTGGGCAATAACAACTAAAGAAAACGAGAAAGCAATAAAACTTCTTATTAAACTTGATTTTGATAAAATCGAAGAACAAAAAAATAATTCGATCGAATTTAGATATAGAATAAAAAATCATTACTAGCTTATCCGATTTTTAGACAATTGTAAATAATGCGGGGGATTACTTAGATTATTTGCAGTGATCTTTAAGGCGGGGGACAAATACCAACAAGCCTTACTCGTTTCAATTCATCAACCTTAAGCCTAATTGTCTTAAGATATTTACATCTGCTATTTCTTCGTCAATTTAAATTCGTCTACTATTTTACCGCTTGATGCTATTTGTTTTATTTGTAATGTTTCTCCTTTTGATTCAATATAAGTTAATGAGTGATCAGTAGAGAAGAATTTATATGTAAATTTTTGCCAAGAGTCTGGGTCATTTTCTTGTTCTGGGTTATATAATTCTTGACCGCCAGCACCAGTAACTAAATATATAATTCCATTAGCGTGTGTATTATTTATTCCATCATATTTTTTATCTAGCACCCATTTTCCATTCACTACCCTGCCTTTAATTTTTTTATTATTCTTCCCGCCAACCATTAGAGTACCCTTGTTTTCTGGGGTAAATGTTAAAGGATACGATCTTTGATAGTTATGTACATGCCCATTAAACACAACATC
Organism: Chitinophagaceae bacterium; assembly: GCA_947447485.1. GTDB lineage: Bacteria > Bacteroidota > Bacteroidia > Chitinophagales > Chitinophagaceae > Ferruginibacter. The sequence continues at coordinate 6,433 of CANFJP010000085.1, read as the reverse complement.
AACATTTCCGGCTTCAAATATTGGTGATAATAATCTCATTTGTTGTTGTTCGAAATGCTCTATAGATGAATTAAATCCAGGATGATGGTATAACACAAAATGCCATTTTAAATCAGCTGAATTTTTTAAATCATTTTTAACCCAGTTAAGCAATGTAGTATCTGTCCAATCAACGTAATTATCTGCATCGATTACTGTCCAATGTGCATTTGCATAATTATAAGAAAAATTGGTCATGCTTGGATAAGCCTTTCCTGCCGCTTTGTAAAATGCATTTTTATTCTCATCCGACCCTATTAATACAGGCACTGCACTTGATCCTTCTTTTAAAGAAGGTCCATTTAAAGGCTGTTCCCAAAAATAGTAATAACTTAAAGCACTAGGATTTCTATCTAAGTCTCTGTCTTCTACATCATGATTTCCAACTGAAGCAATAAATGGCGTTCTACGCATCAATGACACACCCAATGAATCAGATTGGTCTGAGTTGTATATAGGCCAAAATTTTTGAGTATAATCATTTATCAAACCACTCTCGTACACAATATCACCAGGTATTGCAACAAAATCTGGGTCTAAATTATTCATGATTGTGGCAATTCTTTTTTGATCCTTTGTTAAAGCTCCAATATCACCAATTACTACGAATTTGTAATCTTGACTATTGGATTTTGGTGCATGGGCGTTTGACTGAAAAACAATTTTGTTATTTCTTAGTACTCTATATTTAAAATCTTTACCTAATTCTAAATTATTAATAGCTGCATGATAAACTACAAACGGGGTTATATCTTTTACTTTTATAATATTAAAGTTTAGGTCTTTTGAAACAATCCAATGATTTAATATTCTAGCTTCTACTCTCCATTGACTTATAGTGTCAGTTGTATGCCAAAGTAAAGAAAGCTCGTTTTGATTCCCTCTATAGCCGATTTGTAAATAAGGCTTTGCCAAAAAGGGTGATTGGGCATTGATTGTTTTGCTACATAACAAAAAATGAAACAAAAGAATAATTAAATTTCTCATTTACTTTTATTTTATCTAAAAATTATGAAAGAAAATCTTTATACCATTTTCCAGAATCTTTAATAGTGCGTTTTTGTGTTAAAAAATCTACATGCACTAATCCAAATTTAGGATTGTAACCCTCAGCCCATTCGAAATTATCTGTAAGCGTCCATACAAAGTATCCATTCACCTTAATACCTTCATTTTTTGCTTTTAATAGTTTATTCAGATGATTTTTTAAATAGTCTTTTCTTAAGGTATCACTAATGGTATTGTTATATAATACATCATCAAATGCGGCTCCATTTTCAGTAACAATAATTTGCTTTACTCCCTTATATTCATTGATTCTTTTAACTGCTTCGTAAATGGAATTAGGGAAAACTTCCCAATTCATAATGGTGTGGTGAACGAAACGATCACTTGCTTTTACAATGTTAGCCTGAACGAATGGTATTAATGGGGCATGTTTGATTAGCTCTCTAGTATATACCTGAATTCCCACAAAATCCATGTCAAATTTCAGATCTTGCATATCATCGGCTAAAATATATTTTTCCATTCTATTAAGAATGGGCAAATCCTTCACTGGGTATCCAAGACCTAACAATGGTTCAATAAAAAGTCTGTTTATTAAAGCGTCAACCTTAATTTTTGCCATTTGATCTTTTTTATCATCTTTTCTAAACGGCTCCAAATGTGAATGAGAAAATGAAGTTCCAATAAATGATTGAGATTGTAATGATCTTATGGTTCTTCCGCCTGAAGATTGACATAGCGCTGCATGATGAGCTGCTGCTAAAAAATTAGTTAACCCTTTTTTCCCTGGAGCATGAACGCCTAAAAAATAGCCAGCTCCTGTGAAAACCATTGGCTCGTTTAATACAATCCATTTTGATACTCTGTCACCAAAATTCTTTATACAACAAGCTACATATTCATTGAACCATTGTACAACATCTCTATTAGTCCATCCGCCTTTTTTTTGAAGCGCTTCAGGCAAATCCCAATGGTAAAGAGTAATCCAAGGCTCTATTCCTAATTCCAAACAAAATTCAATCACTCGATTATAAAAATCAATTCCTTTATAATTTATTTGGCCGATACCCTCAGGAAAAATTCTTGACCAGGAGATTGAAAATCGATAATTAGGAATATTTGATTGATAAATTAAGTAAATGTCATCAGTAAACTTATTATAGTAATCACAGGCAATATCTCCATTATGTCCTTTAAATATCTTGTTTCTTTTTTGTGTGAAAACATCCCAAATTGAAAGGCCTTTTCCCTCAGCAGTATTTGCTCCTTCTACTTGATAGGCTGCATTAGATATTCCCCAATAAAAATCATCCCCAAAATCTTTTCGATTCATATATGAGAATATTAAATAGAAAGTTTAGAAATAATTTTTCCAAAACTTTTTTCTTTGAATTTCTTTATTGTTGAAATGTTAATGCCAATAGGATTGAGTATGTTTTTTTTATTGTAGCCATGCATCTTTATGATTAAATCAAGAATTTGATCAGTTTCATTTTTATAATCAACAACTATTTTCTGATCTCTTGTAACCCAATTTTGAATTTTTGGCAAATGTTTTTTCTTCAGAGATTTGATTACGGGAACGCCCATTTTTTTTAAAGAAGCTGCATTGCATTGTTGTTCAAATTGACCTTTCATAGGAATCACAAGTAGTTTTTTCTTTAAAAACAAGGCTTCAGCTGGAGTCTCAAATCCTGCACCACAAAGCACTCCAATTGAATTTACCATACTTCTGATAAAAAGATCGTTGTTGATTGGTTGGATTTTTATATTATTAATTATTTGAGTTTTTTTGTTGTGTTTTGAAAAAATCTGCCATTGAACGTTTTTAACCTGGCTTAAAATTTTAATTAGTCTATCGTCGCCGTATGCAGGGAGGTAAACAGTGTAATGTCCACTATTTTTAGGACTTGCTAGTCTTATTTGATCTCTTATAACTGGGGTGAATATATTTTTATCATACTGTTCAAAATGAAAACCATAGGAATAAGAGACTGGAGCGTAATATTTTAAAACTGCTTTCCCAACTGGGTCTTTATATGTGGGCTTGGGAGATTTTTTATTGATAACAGCTGACTGATGGCTAAGCCCTATACAGACCTTTTTTTTATTTTTGCAAGCCCATGCACTTACCGGCTCAAAATCACTAATAACAAGGTCGTATTGTTCAATTGGTAGTGACTGGATTTCACTATAGAGATTCGTTAAATTGCTTTTTTTGTATGTTTCTAAAAGATCAATGCCTCCTTTCTTTCCAAAAATAAAACTTAGTCCCTTAAACTTATATTTTATTGGATATTGCAACTCCACATCCGATTGTATTCCACTAATTAATATATCTACTTCTGCTTTCTTCTTTAAAATAGGGATAATTTCTCTTGCCCTTGTAATATGGCCATTACCAGTTCCTTGTATTGCGTATAGGATTTTCATTTCTGTTGAGGTATCAGTTTAGGAGATTGAATTCATTAACTAAGGAATCAAATAAGCTATTATTAGTTGGTTCTTCGTTTTCTTCTATATTATTCAATTTCTTATACTCTTCATGATCAAAGTGGTGAATAGACCATACGCCGTCTACATACTCTAAGGAGGTGAGGTTTTCTATCCAATCCCCGCTATTTAAGTAAACAATTGATCCTTTGTTATTTTCTATTTTTTTTATTTCTGGTTGATGAATATGCCCACAAATCACGTAATCGTAATGATTATTAATACCTATATCTGCAGCTATTTTTTCAAAATTATTGATGAATTTTACGGCAGACTTTACGCTATTTTTTATCTTTTTAGAAAGGGAAATTTTTCCGCTCTTGAAAATTTTTTCAGAAATAAAATTAACTAGTCGATTGATCAATATGAGTATATCGTATCCTGCACCTCCTAATTTTGCAAGCCATTTACTGTGTTGCATAGTGACGTCAAATACATCTCCATGAAAAAACCATGCCTTTTGATTATTATCAATATCTAGAACGAGTTTATTGACGATTTTTAATCCGCCTATTTTAAATCCATTAAATCTTCTCAGCATTTCATCATGATTGCCTGTAATGTAGTAGACTTTTACACCCTTGCTAATCCAATTTAATAAGTGTGTAACAACTTTCATGTGAGATTTTGGCCAATATCGTTTGTTGAATTGCCAGATATCTATAATATCTCCATTTAATACAATGATTTTGGGCTTAACAGATTTCAGGTAATGAAAGAGTTCTTTTGCATGGCATCCATACGTACCTAAATGAACATCTGATATAACTAGTATATCTATTTTTCTTTTTGATGTCTTTTGGCTGCTCAATTAAATAAATTACTTTATGGCTGTAAAAAAAGCAGAGTTGAAAGGGATGGTTAATTTAATATATAATTCATGTATAAAATAGAGAGCAAATTTCATTTTTTTCATACAGCAAAATTTATATTATAAAATAAACATATCATTATGATTACCATGTTAAGCAATTATTACGTTAATGTTAACAAGCAATTTTGAAGGTAGCGGAAACTAATACAGAGAAAACCTTGTTCAATTCATCAACCTTAAACCTCTTAAACATTAAACCTCTTTAACGCAAAAACTCCGCAAATGCGGAGTATTTGATAGATATTTCCATAATTCTAAATACTAAAGAAAAATCATATTAAACATACTTCATTTTTATTACCTTGTATTTTATAAATAGTCAATTCATATGTCCAAAGAAAATGCGATAAAGATATTTGAGCAAAAACAAGTAAGAACCCACTGGAATGAAGAATAAGAAAAATGGTATTTTGTAATTGTAGATGTAATATCGATTCTGACTGACAGCAACAATCCTCAAGTTTATTGGAGAGTTTTAAAGAATCGACTTATTGCTGAAGGAAATGAAACCGTTACAAATTGTAACGGTTTGAAAATGCAGGCTCCTGATGGGAAAATGCGGATGACGGATGTCGCAGATACCGAACAATTATTACGATTGATTCAATCTATTCCTTCCCCAAAAGCAGAGCCTTTCAAACAGTGGTTGGCTAAAGTAGGATACGAAAGAATGCAGGAAATTTCTGATCCTGAACAAAGCATTAATAGAGCGAGGGAAAATTGGCAAAAGCTAGGCAGAAGTGAAAAATGGGTACAGCAGCGGATGACTGGACAAGAGACCCGGAATAAACTTACTGATTATTGGAAACAAAGTGGGGTGAAAAAATCTAACGAATTCTCTTTTCTCACAAACATAATTCATCATGAATGGACGGGGATGAGCGTTAAGCAACATAAGGACTTAAAAGGATTGAAAGCGCAAAATCTTAGAAATCATATGAGTGAGGCAGAGCTTATTTTTACAGCATTAGCAGAGCTCTCAACAAGACAAATAGCAGAAGTGGCCAAAGCTAAGGGAGTTAAACAAAATGCCATTGCTAGTCAAAAAGGAGGAAAAATTGCCAAGGATGCAAGGTATGCATTAGAAGAAAAGACCGGCAAAAAAGTGATTACTTCAGAAAATTTTTTACCTCCCGCTATATCAAAGAAAAAACTAAAGAATAAGAAATAGTATTTTGCCAATAGCAAAAATTTGAACTATTAAACTTTAAACCTTAAACCTCTTTAACGCAAAAACTCCGCAAATGCGGAGTTTTTGATTGTCGGGATGGCAAGATTCGAACTTGCGACCTCCTGGTCCCAAACCAGGCGCGATAACCGGGCTACGCTACATCCCGAACGAAAATATGTAGCCAACTATTGTAAGATCAATCTTTCTTAATCTTTGCGGAGAGGGTGGGATTCGAACCCACGGTACAGTTTAACCCGTACGACGATTTAGCAAACCGTTCCTTTCGGCCACTCAGGCACCTCTCCCTTTGTAACCTTCCCCTTAATTAAGGGGCAGCAAAAATACAATTGTAAAGGTTATTACCCAAAACAAAATGGGCAAAGATGGAAAATAATTTCGTCGGCTGCTGTTTAAACGAAAAAATCCAAACCTTTTGCAAGATTTGGATTGAATATAATTGCTCATATTGAATTTACATAGCAGCCAACTGCACTTTGTGCTGTAATTCAAGTACGCTTTCTTTAAACAAATTGTCAGTATCCATCAGGTCTTTCACCGTTTGGCAACTGTGAATAACAGTAGTATGATCTCTTCCGCCAAAATGCTCTCCAATGGTTTTAAGTGAATTCTTGGTAAATGCCTTTGAAAGGAACATGGTAATTTGTCTGGCTTGCACAATCTCTCTTTTTCTCGTCTTTTGCAACAACTTATCATACGGCACATCAAAATATTCACAAACCATCTTTTGAATGGCATCGATGGTAATTTCTTTGCTCGAAGATTTTACAAAATTGCGCAATACCTTTTTAGCAAGCTCAAGATCAATCTCTCTTTTATTTAAAGATGAC
>CANFJP010000084.1 GCA_947447485.1 Chitinophagaceae bacterium | reverse complement strand
CAAAACGATTATCTGTTACCTGCTGTTCGAGTTGTAACCGGAGAGGGGATTACTAACAATAAAAAAAACAATGTATCCCTGCAATCTGATCTGGTTTTAAAAACGGCTAATAAGTACACTATTGAAGTTGGAGTGAAAGCCGCTATGAGCAATAGTGATATTCAGTCGGACTATTTAATTGACACAGGCAACCACATCAAAACGATTGATTTGTTTCAAACAAATAATTACAGGTATAAAGAAAAAATAAATTCAGCGTATATACAATTAACCAAAACGATTGCTGGATTTACGATTAAACCTGGTTTCAGATTTGAATCAACAGATATAACGGGCACGCAAATTTTCCCTAAGGACACTAGTTTTTCAATAAAGAGAAATGATTTGTTTCCCTATGTTTTTCTAAAACACAAGCTTTTTAAAATGTATGGGCAATCATTAATGGCCAGTGTTATTTTTAGAAAAAGCATCAAGCGGCCTTATTATGAAACCTTGAATCCTTATCCCAAATATGTTGATCAGTATTTATTTGATGTAGGTAATCCTACCTTGAAGCCGCAGTTTACCACCAATTATGAATTCAATGTCACTTTTAACGACATCCCTGTTGTAGCGCTGGGCATCAATCAAACAAAAGATATTTTTACCAATGTGATATATCAGGATGAGATAACTAAAATTTCGTATCGCACGTATGATAATCTGGGTACAAACAAAGAATTCTATTCAAGATTAATCATGGGAATTCCTCCCGGAGGAAAATATTTTTTCTATGTGGGCGGTTTGTATAATTACAATGAGTACAGAGGATTGTATCAGGGTCAGCCTTTTCATTACAATCGTGGAAGTTTTACTTTCTTTACTTTTCATGAATACAAGGCCACCAGTACGTTTACCTTTAATTTGCAGGCATTTATGCGTACCAAAGCATTGCAAAATTTTTATGAATTAAATACATTTGGCGGCGTATTTGTATCGGCCAATAAAAGTGTTCTTGGTAAAAAAGCCAATATCATTCTTTCAATAAATGATTTATTACATACCAATCAGGTCTCGTTTACATACAATCAGAACAATCAAAACATTATTGGAACACGCGTGAATGACACCAGAAGAATTGGACTTACGCTCAGGTATAATTTTGGCATCAAGCCGAAAGAAGAAAAGAAACCTTCTTATGAAACTCCTACGGATACGAATTAAAATACTATTCGAATATTTTTTCTGCTGCTGCGACACTTTCTGGTTTGCCCACATCAATAAATTGATCTCCACTATGATCATAGCCCATAATTAAATGATTGGGCGCTAAACTTAAGTAAGTATCGGTTAAAGAAAATTTTCCTTTCTGAGGAATAAGCGTAAAAACAGCTTGCTCAAAAACGGCTACACAGCTATATCCCATTGCATGAAGTGGCTCTTTGTTGATTGCTATCTTTTTTTCACCTGTACTACTGTTTTCCCATCCACAAAGCCGATTGCTTTTATCAAATAAAAAACTGCGAGAAGATTTTCTGTTGGTAATACCGAAAGAAATCAATGCATTATTTTTTTTATGAAAGGATATTAAGTCATTGATGTTAAGGTTGGTGAGGATGTCTGCATTGAGTGTAATAAAAGGCTCGTTTGATTGAAGTAGTTGTTTGGCATTTAGTAAACCTCCTCCCGTTTCAAGTACTTCATTTCTTTCATCGCTGATAATAATATTGCTTCCCCATCCTTTGTTTTCTTCAACAGCTGCTATAATCTGATCTGCAAAATGATGCACATTTACCACTACATCAGTAATATGATATTGCTGCAAGTATTCTACATTTCTTTGTAGCAAAGACTTATTATTTACTAGAGCAAGCGCCTTCGGATGCTTGTCGGTCCAGGGTTTGAATCTGGTTCCCAATCCTGCGGCAAAAATCATTGCTTTCATTTTACCCAGTTTTCTTTGTTAATATGAGAAAGCGTTGTTTTTACTGAAAATTTATTTCTCAGATGTCGATTGAGTTCTTCTGCAGCATATACGCTTCGATGTTGACCGCCAGTGCAACCAAAATTAATTTCTACACTTTCAAATCCTCTATTGATGTAATCTTCGATAGTAATATCTACAATATCAAAAATGCTATTTAGAAAATTGGGCATTTTTGTTTGTTGTTCTAAAAAGTCTTTTACGGGTTTGTCTTGTCCGGATTGTTTTTTATATTCTTCTACTCTTCCTGGATTCAATATTCCTCTGCAATCAAAAACAAATCCACCGCCATTGTTGGTTTCGTTTTTTGGGTATCCATTTTTTAAATAAGAGAAACTATTTATTTTAACTACCAGAGGAGTTTGTGCGTTGGCTTTGGTTGTTTCGAATTGATGAATTGTTTTTTCTGAAACAATGATGGACAATAGTCTTTCAAATTCGGCACAGCTGATACCTACATTTTTATTATTGAGGAACCATTGTAGATTTTTCAATGCTAAGGGAATGCTACTTAAGAAATGCGCCTTGCGTTCAAATAATCCACGAAATCCATATGCACCTAGCACTTGCAACAATCTAATTAATACGTATCCATTGTATTGGCTGATAAAATGTGTTCGGTTGACAGGCGTTGTTAAAATTTCATCCACACAATCTATATAGTAGTTTAATAAACTGTTTTTCCATTCATCACTCAATTCTGCTTTGGCTTGCCAAAGTAAAGAGGCCACATCATACTGTAAAGCGCCTTTCATACCTCCCTGATAATCTATAAAATGAATCGCGTCTGCTTGCACCATAATGTTTCTACTTTGAAAATCACGGAACATGAAATATTTATGATCTACATGAGATAAGTAATTACTAATGGCTTCAAAATCGTTGAGGAGCTTTTCTTTATCGTAAGGGATTTTTAATGTATCGAGAAAATAGTATTTAAAATAAAGCAAATCGCTCATGATGGCTTGTTGGCCAAATTCTTTGCTGGTAATACATTGATGGTAGTCAAGCGCTTTGTCGCCATTGATTTGCAGATGAGCGAGTGATCGCAAACTTTTTTTATATAAATCGAATACAGCTTCGGTATGTCCTTTGCTTTCTATTTCATTTAGCAAGGAACTGCTGCCTACATCTTGCTGAATGTAAATACTGCTGTCTGCATTAACTGCATATATTTTTGGAACCGGCGCACCGATACTATTAAAATGCTTGCTAAAATAGATGAAGGTTTTATTTTCCTGGATATTATTGTTGTAGGTAGCTATAAATTGATTCTCTGCTTGCTGCGTGTCACAGAATATTCTGAAATAAACACGGTCGCTGCCACTTTGGGGTATTTTTTCTACCCTTACAACTGGAGCTGTACTGTATGACTTAAACAATGTTTTTATTTCCTCTATTATTTGCTGCATTCCTATATTATTGACCGCAAAAATAGACCATTTTATCTCATCTGTTTTTTATCCTGTTAGATTTGGCTGTTTATTACACATTATTGATCATTTCTATTGACTGAATACTAATTTATTTAGTACATTATTATTGCTATTCGTACCTTTGCCAAATGGGTGCATATTTAGATGAGTTGAATGAGCCTCAAAGAGAGGCAGTATTACACAAAGATGGTCCGGTAATGATTATTGCAGGAGCAGGAAGTGGCAAAACCAAAGTGATTACAACACGTATTGCTCACTTAATGTCGTTGGGGGTAGATCCATTTAATATATTGGCGCTGACATTTACCAACAAGGCAGCCGCAGAAATGAAAGAGAGGATTGAAAGAATTCTTGGTGGAACCGAAGCAAGAAATTTATATATAGGAACTTTTCACAGTGTATTTGCAAGAATATTAAGATCCGAAGCAACGAAGCTGGGATATCCTTCTAATTTTACTATCTACGACACCGATGATGCTAAATCAGTCATTAAGGCAATTGTAAATGAATTTAATTTAGATGACAAGCAATACAAACCCAATGTAGTATACAATCGTATATCAAGTGCTAAAAATGGCCTAGTTGGTCCGGCTGAATATTTACATGATTCAATGCTGCAACAAGAAGATGCTCGGTCCAATCGCCCGCAAATAGGCGCCATTTATGATGCCTATAGCAAGCGTTGTTTTAAGAATGGTGCAATGGATTTTGATGATCTCTTATTTAAAATGTATATCCTTCTTAAGAATTTTCCTGATGCATTGAGCAAGTATCAACATAAGTTTAAATACATTATGATTGATGAGTATCAGGATACCAATACTGCGCAGTATGCGATTATAAAATTATTGGGTGCTATGCATGAAAATGTTTGTGTGGTGGGAGATGATGCACAAAGTATTTATAGTTTTAGAGGAGCAACGATTGAAAACATTTTACAATTTCAAAAAGACTATGATGAAGTGAAGGTGGTAAAACTCGAGCAAAATTATAGAAGCACTAAGAATATTCTATTGGTGGCAAATGAAGTCATTGGCAACAACTTAGGGCAAATAGAAAAAAAGTTGTTTACAGAAAATGTAGAAGGTGAAAAGATAAAATTGGTTCGAACCATGACCGACAATGATGAAGGGAAGATGGTAGCCGATGCTATTCAGGAGCTCAAATTACGCAATCATCATTTTAATAAGGATTTTGCTATTTTATATAGAACCAATGCACAAAGTAGAAGTTTTGAGGAAGCATTGCGTCGCATGGGTATTGTATACAGGATTTATGGCGGCATGAGTTTCTATCAACGCAAAGAAGTAAAAGATTTTATTGCTTATTTAAGGTTGGTGGTCAACCCAAAAGATGAAGAGGCCATTAAAAGAGTGATTAATTATCCTGCCAGAGGAATAGGAAAAACAACACTTGATAAAATCATCTTAATAGCAAACAATAACGATGTACCTGTTTGGGATATTATTTCAAATGCTGCGATGCATGGCTTTAAAAGTGGCACGCTCGAAAACATAGACGCTTTTGTTACAACGATAAAAATGTTTCAAAGTGAACTTGCTAAAAAGAATGCATATGATCTTGCAGTGATTGTAGGCAAGAGCACCAATATTGTAAAGGAATTGTTCAACGACAAAACAACAGAAGGGCTTGCCAGATATGAAAACGTACAGGAGTTACTGAATTCTATAAAAGAATTTACCGAAACACCTATGAATGTAGAAGATGGAGAAGTAGGAGATAAGGGACTTGGAAGTTATTTGCAACAAATAGTTTTATTGACTGACACAGATGATGAAAAGGAAAATATTGATTCAGTAAAATTAATGACCATTCATGCTGCAAAAGGATTAGAATTTCCTGTAGTGTTTGTGGGAGGACTAGAGGAGACATTGTTTCCAAATGCCATGAGTATTAATTCGCGTGAAGAACTTGAAGAGGAGAGAAGATTGTTTTATGTTGCTATTACGCGTGCTAAAAGCAAGCTTTTTCTTAGTTATTCAAATGCACGATATCGCTTTGGACAATTACAACAAAATGATCCAAGCAGATTTATAGAGGAGATAACAGAAGAATATTTAGACAAGTCCTTTGCAGGCAATACAGCAAGAAATAATTCGGCAAACGAATGGGCACAAAGTACTGCTTACGAAAAAATGCGCAGAGGTTTTGGCAACAGTCCCAACAGCAAAGCGCCCGCTAAATCACATTATGCTTCTTCTCCTTCAAGACCTAAAACCAAAGAGCATACTCCGTCTGAAAACTTTGTTGCAAGTGATATCAGCAACTTACAAGCCGGCCAAAAAGTGGAGCATCAAAAATTTGGATTCGGGAAGGTGCTTATATTAGAAGGAGCCGCTCACAATCCGATTGCTACTATATTGTTTGACAACAACGGCGAAAAAAAGATTATGCTCAACTATGCCAAACTTAGAATAATTGAATTTGGCGCTTAACAAGGGCTTTGTAGAGGAGTAAAAATTTGCGAAATGAGAAAAATTAAGCCCGGTTTTACGTTTTAATCCCATCAGGTAAAGCCAATTGTTGATTATGAGTTATTTTTGTATTCTATAATAAATGATTTTTTATGATTAAAACAGGTAATCCGGTGATTAGTATTTATACTGAAATGACCCCCAATCCGGAAACGATGAAATTTGTTGCCAATAAATTATTGTATCCTGGCAAGAGTATCGATTTTCCTGATGAAGCAAGTGCCAAGCCTTCTCCACTTGCACAAGAACTATTTAGTTTTCCTTTTATTAGATCGGTATTTATAGCAAGTAATTTCGTCACACTTACAAAAACCAATGAAGCGGATGATTGGCAGGATGTGGTTCCAACTGTAAAATTGTTTTTAAAAGAATATTTAGAAGAAGGAAAAGCGGTGGTGAATGAAGAGGAAGTGGCTAAAATAAAAGCCGAAAGTAGCAATGTAATCAGCGATGACGATAATGATATTGTAAAAAGAATAAAAGAATTGCTCGAAAACTATGTGAAGCCTGCAGTTGAAATGGACGGTGGGGCAATACAATTTAAGAGCTATGAAGATGGAAAAGTGAATTTGATGTTGCAAGGAAGTTGCAGCGGTTGTCCTTCTTCTATGATTACATTGAAAGCGGGTATTGAAGGAATGATGAAAAGAATGATTCCTGAAGTAAAGGAAGTGGTGGCTGAAGCGGAATAAATAATTAGTTGAGCATGAAAAATAGTAAAAGCATCTCAGGCAAGAGGTGCTTTTTTAATAAAACAGTTTAATCAATATTGCTGAATGAATATTTCTGATCTATTTAACCAGTTTATCACAGATCTACAAAGTACTACCTGGTATGAGTATGTGGCTGTTTTTTCTGGAATCATAAGTGTGTATTTCAGTAGAAAAGAAAACATTCTTGTATATCCAATAGGATTAATCAATACGATCATCTATATATACATCAGCTTTAAGGGAAATTTATTGGGAGAAGCGACCGTAAATTTTTATTATACTATTATGAGTTTGGTTGGCTGGTATATGTGGCTGAAAAGAAATGACGAGTATAAAATTGTTTTAAAAATAACGAGTGCTGGAAAAAAAGAATGGGTACAACAAGTCGCTTTCTTTTTATTTTTTTATGTTGTTATATTTTTTGCATTAGACTATTTTAAAAAACAGTTTTTCGATGGAGTGATTCCTTGGGCCGATGCTTTTGCAAGCGCAGCAGCTTTTACTGGCATGTGGTTGATGACCAAGAAAAAACTGGAAAGTTGGTATTGGTGGATTGCAACCAATGTAGCGTCTATTCCATTGTATTTTATTAAACACTATGTATTTACCAGCGTTTATTATATTGTATTATTAATCATGTCTATCATTGGGCTAATTGAGTGGACAAAAAAAATGAATAATAAACATGAGTTATTGTAAAGCAATCAGTACAATGAAGTCGGCAGATCAAGCTTTGCATGCGGCCTATCATGACGATAAGTATGGATTTCCTATTCATGACGACAATGAATTGTTTTGCAGATTGATTTTAGAAATCAATCAGGCGGGATTAAGCTGGACGACCATTTTAAAGAAACAAGAAACTTTTCGAAAGGCCTACCATGATTTTAATATCAAAAAAGTGTCATCTTATAAAGAGAAAGACATCAATCGGTTATTGAATGATGCGGGCATTATAAGAAATAAATTAAAAGTAAAGGCGGCTATTGAGAATGCTAAAAAGATCATTGTATTGCAAAAAGAATTCGGTTCTTTTAAAAAATGGCTAGAAAGCAATCATCCATTGAGTAAAGAACAGTGGACTAAATTATTTAAAAAAACATTTTATTTTACTGGCGGCGAAATTGTGAATGAATTTCTAATGAGCATAGGCTATCTTCCTGGTGCGCATGAGCCTAGCTGCCCGGTGTATAAAAAAATCATCAAACAACAACCTGCATGGAAAAGCAAATAAATGTAAAGAGAGTTGTTGTGATAGGTCCTGAATCAACCGGGAAAAGCACTTTGTGTGAAAAATTAGCCCAGTATTTCAATACCACTTTTGTTCCTGAATATGCACGTGAATATTTGTTGACACATGGAACGAACTATACAAAAGACGACTTGCTAATTATTGCAAAAAATCAAGTGGAATCAGAAGAAACAATAATTCAATCATTTGAGCGTACTCAATCTGCCGACAAATTAGCGAATTCTTCTGCTGTTTTTATTGATACTGATTTATATGTAATGAAAGTGTGGAGTGAGTTTGTTTTTAATAATTGTGATAATTATATTTTAAATGGAATTGCTACAAGAAAGTATGATCTGTATTTATTGTGTCTCCCTGATCTTCCTTGGGTAAAAGATGAGCTGCGTGAGTATCCTGATCAAGTAACAAGACAACGATTGTATCAATATTATAAAGATGCATTGATTCAT
>CANFJP010000083.1 GCA_947447485.1 Chitinophagaceae bacterium | reverse complement strand
TATTAAATAAAGAAACCGCTGATAAAAAGTTGCGCAGATTGGCCTTAGAAGTTGCCGAAAGGAACTATGAAAAAAAGGAAATCATTTTAATTGGCATTAAAGAGAATGGAATATTTATTGCCCAAAAAATAGCTGCCTATTTAAAGGAAGTTTTTTCGGGTAAGATAGAATTGATTGAATTATCAATCAATAAAAAACTACCTGGCGAGATCAAGTTAAGCAAGGAGCTCGATTTTAATAACAAATGTATTTTGTTGGTTGATGACGTCGCTAATAGTGGACGCACCATGTTGTATGCGTTGAAGCCTTTGTTAAATCAATTGCCCCAGCAGATTGAAACCTTGGTTTTGGTAGAAAGGACATATAAAAAATTTCCTATCGCAGTTGATTATGTGGGTCTTTCAGTATCTACTACCAAGCAAGAAAATATAATTGTAAAAGTGGAGAATGAAGAAGTTGTAGGCGCTTGGCTCGCATAAGTATTTATTAAAAAGACACCCAGTTCCATTTAAATCGTTTGTTTGAATATTCTAATGCTGGCATTGGAAACTTCAGACTATTCAAAATAAACAGGGCTGTTTTAATTCCTTTTCTTTTTGTTTTTATTTTCGTTAAATCTACGTCTGGTGCTATATACCATTGTCTATATCTTTTGATATCGGGTCGAGAAAAAATGACATTTCCATTGTTGTCTTTTCCAATGTTTTCTGTTGCGCCAAACATTCCCTCTGCACCTGTGCCAATAGATATTTGCAACCATGAAGGCAATGTTGATGAAGGGAAAAGAGATTTTATTCCTGCACTCATCCAATACGTTTGACCATTGTAGTCTTTTAAAAAACGTTCCACACTGCTTTTTCCAAATAACACATCGCTTCGTTGATTTAGAATGGCTTCATCGTATTTTTTTCTATGAAAAGAAGTTTTTAATTGAAATTTTTGTTCATCCCATGCAAATTCTTGTGCCATCAACAATCCGCTCCCTACTATATTGGCACCAATATCACCCCAGCTCCATCCCCATTCGGAACTGAATCCATCTAATACCTCAATAACTGTTTGATATGCTGCACCACTTAATCCGCCAATCAGTATCCTTTTTTTTCTTTCTATGCCGGTATGTCTCCACATTTCCATACTGAATTTTCCCATCGTGTATGCGCTATATGAATGTCCTATCTTATCCATTTGTTGCCATTCAGCTAAATCGTTGAATGTGTGAAATTTACCCATTGGGTAATTTTTATACCAAGCGGTATACAATCCTATCATACTGGAGCCGTACAACCCAGCATTAATGATGGCAACTTTTTCAACTTTTTTTCTATCGTAAGAATAATGTATTTCTTGTTCATTGATAAAACTCTTTTTAATCTTTTCGGATTGAAAGGAGGTGTTGAAAGAGGGTGCTGAAATTTGCTGGATAGAATCATTCTGTGCAAAAAGAGGAGAACTGAACAATAGCAGCAAGAAAAAATAAATGAAGTGCTCATGAACGCCAATACTAACGTGTATTTCATTTGAAATAGCCCTTTTATTGTATATGATAAGCGCAGATTCAATATTCATAAAACAAAAATAGTAGTAAAGTGTCTTATTAAGCTATGAATAATTTATTTTTGAAGAACTTAATCATACAATATGGATAATAATATACAAGTGAAAGTTGACAAATGGTTGAATGGGAATTATGATGCGGCCACCAAAGAGGCGATTAAAAACATGCAACAAAATAATAAGGAAGAGTTGGCAGATGCTTTTTATAAAGAGTTAGAATTTGGTACAGGCGGACTAAGAGGAATTATGGGAATAGGCACCAATCGGATGAATAAATATACTATTGGAATGGCTACGCAAGGGTATGCGAATTATCTTAAAAATTCTTTTCAAGATGAAGTTAGCGTTGCGGTTGCGTACGATTGTAGAAATAACAGCAAAGACTTTGCAGCCATTACCGCCAATGTATTTGCTGCCAATGGAATTAAAGTGTATTTATTCGAAAGCTTGCGACCCACACCAGAACTCAGTTTTACCATTCGTCATTTTAAATGTAAAGGTGGGGTCGTTTGTACGGCGAGTCATAATCCAAAGGAATACAATGGATACAAAGCTTATTGGGATGATGGGGCACAATTGGTTCCTCCTCATGACAAAAATGTTATCAAAGAAGTTGAAAAAATTCTTTCTGTAGAGGATGTGAAATGGACGGGAGGAGAACATCTTATTCAAATGATTGGAAAGGAGGTGGATGAATTGTATTTAAACATGGTTAAAAGTTTGAGCGTTTATCCGGAAGTATGTAAAGCGCAACATGATTTAAAAATTGTGTATACGCCTATTCATGGATCTGGAATTATGTTGGTCCCGGATGCATTGAAATTATATGGGTTTAACAATATTCATATTGTGAAAGAACAAAGCATTCCTGATGGAAATTTTCCTACGGTGATTTATCCCAATCCAGAGGAAACCGAAACGATGAGTATTGGCCTTGCACAAGCCAAAGCATTGGATGCTGATATTTTATTAGGGACAGATCCTGATACAGATCGTGTAGGTGTAGGAGTTAAAAATCACAAAGGAGATTGGATATTATTGAATGGCAATCAAACAGCTTTGCTAGCATTTAATTATATGATTGAAGCAAGAAAAGCAAAAGGGATAGCAAAGGCAAATGACATGGTGATTAAGACGATTGTTACTACAGATATGATTGATGTGATTGCAAAAACCAACGGCGTGGCTTGTTACAATGTACTTACAGGATTTAAATGGATCTCCTCTTTGATTAAAGAAAAAGAATCAAAAGAAAATTATGTAATTGGAGGAGAAGAAAGTTTTGGGTTAATGATAGGAAATTATATCAGAGATAAAGATGCGGTTAGTGCCGTTACGATTTTGTGCGAGATGGCTGCATACGAAAAAAATAAAGGGAGAAGTTTATTTGCTAAACTTATTGATTTGTATGTGGAGTATGGCTTTTATAAAGAAAACCTTGTAAGCATCACTAAAAAGGGCATGAATGGTGCGGCAGAAATTGCTTCAATGATGGAGCAATATCGCAACAATCCACCCAAAACCATTGATGGCATTGCTGTTAAATCATTGCTTGATTATGAATTGCAAGTTGGAAAGAACTTGAGTGATGGAAGTTCGTGGAAAATTGAATTGCCTAAAAGCAATGTGTTGCAATTTTTATTGGAAGATGATTCTAAAATTTCTGCCCGACCTAGCGGAACAGAACCTAAAATCAAGTTTTATTTTAGTGTAAACACCAAGCTTGATAATGCCACAGCATTTGATGAAAAAGAAAAAATGCTTGATGATAAAATAAATAGAATTATAAAAGAGATGGGATTAAATTAGTAGAAGAATTGATATGAGAAAATTTGAAGATACATACAGGCATAAAGGACTGAGAAAAAAATTGATTGAAAACTTACGTGAAAAAGGGATTACTGATGAGGCAGTACTTACTGCTATGAATACCATACCCCGACACTTTTTTTTAGATACTGCGCTCGATCATTTTGCATATGAAGACAAGGCTTTTCCTATTGAAAGTGGACAAACCATTTCTCATCCTTATACGGTAGCTTATCAAACTCAATTGCTCAATGTAAAGCCCTTTGATAAAATTCTGGAAATAGGTACGGGTAGTATGTATCAGTCTACTATATTGGCTGCAATGGGGGCCCAAGTATTTACGATTGAAAGGCAGCATCCGCTGTATGAAAAAACAAAAGAGTATGTATTCAAAAAGAAATATCCGGTTTCTACATTAAGATTTTTTTTTGGAGATGGGTTTGAAGGCGAACCTAATTTTGCTCCTTTTGATAAAATTATTTTGACTTGTGGGGCGCCAATTGTTCCGCCTAAATTAGTAGAGCAATTAAAGCAAGGAGGAATAATGATTATCCCACTTGATCAAGGAGATATTCAAAAAATGCTTCGTGTCACCAAAAATGAAGACGGCACATTAACAGAAGAGTCCTTTGATGATTTTTCATTTGTACCGATGCTTGCAGGCAAAAACAGAGAATAATATAATATGCGATTTTTTATAAAATTTGTTGTGATTTGTAATGGGTGTTTTATCCTATCCGTAATTCTGCGGTATATAGAATTATCCAAAAGAATAAAGGGAGATATGAATGGCGCCATTTCATATCAGCCCTTAGAAAGCACCGTGGTTGTGCTAGGATATGGGGCTATCTTGGTGAACAGTCTGTTTTTTTTAATATCCCTGTTTTATTTATTTTCCGGCAAAATTAAGATCATAGCAGATTGGATGTTGCTATTCAATCTCATAATGCTTATTCTTCAATTGTATTACTTTTTCTTTTCTTAAGGGTTATCCTGCAGTGGGGATATTTGTAAAAATCTCCTCTTCTTTACCCATCGCAGATCGTTTCATTTTTTTAGCTACATCGTGTCCAACATATTTTTCTATTCTAGATTCTATTAAGTAAATAAGGGGTGTTAATATGATGGCCATGGTAAACTTATACAAATAATTCATCAGGCATATCGCCAATACTTTTTGCCAAGTCCAGTTGTTGCCTAGTTTAAATGCAATGAAAAGAACAATAAAGCTATCTACTAGTTGAGATACAAGCGTAGATCCAGTAGCCCTTAACCAAATCCATTTTTCCCCTGTAACTTTTTTTATGCGATGGAAGACCGTAACGTCAATAACCTGACTCACCAAAAAGGCCATTAAGCTTCCTACAATAATCCACATACCTTGTCCAAATACCCCTGAAAATGCTTGTTGCATATTAGGGATTCCTTTTTCAGTATTAGAGGTAATCCACCAATCGGGAGGAGTGACGCTGATGGCAAAATAAAACATTAAAAAGGCGTAGGCGATTAATGCAATAGCGGTATAAGATATTCTTTTAACGGCTTTTGGTCCGTAGTACTCATTTACGATATCAGTTATAATAAATTCTAATGGCCATAGCAATACCCCGCATGTGAGCGAGAACGATAATTTAGATTCTCCAAATAGGGAGAAATTTGACGGGGCAACACCAATAAGGCTTTCAAGAGAAAATATTTTTCCTCCAATGCATTCTGCAATCAGTGCGTTTGCAACAAAAAAAGAAGCGATGAATATGAACAGCTTCGTAGGCTTATCATTCAATATATTCCTTATCATAACATGGTTGATTTTAGTATTAGATATATTAAAACAGGTAAATTAAATCTTTATTTTTTCTATCGTTGCTCTTGATGGAAGTGTGGATTTGATGATGGTAGCATTTTCTTCACATTCTACGGTTCCTTTTTCTTTCATTGTTGTGCATACTTTTTTAATCTTTTTAATGAATACTATTCTGAGAGATCGATTCATCTCTTTTAGAGGAAGGCCAATATAGTATTCGCCCTCTCTTCCCATTGGACCAATATGGAAAGTGGTAATTTTTTTGATATGATATTTCTTTTTGAAAGCGGCGATGGCCTTTATTAAAGGCTTCTCATCGGGCACCCCACAGCATTGACTTTGAAACTTTATTAGAATAGGGTAGTGTAATGTGCTGTCTGAATTCTGTGCACTGGTGCGTGCAAAAGACAAAATAAACACGAGTAAT
Source organism: Chitinophagaceae bacterium (assembly GCA_947447485.1). GTDB lineage: Bacteria > Bacteroidota > Bacteroidia > Chitinophagales > Chitinophagaceae > Ferruginibacter. The sequence continues at coordinate 2,737 of CANFJP010000083.1, read as the reverse complement.
AAAAGTGGAATGCGATATTTCATATTATAGTTTTTTTGAAAAGGTGTTATGGTCATCCTGTTGTGTAAATTTCATTCTTTTTAAGAAATTAATATGTCCCTTGTGTGTTAAATTATTGTAGAGAATTGTTTTCACTCCTTTGGTTATAAGTATTTTTTTCTCTTGTTCAAATATATATTTTCCAATTTTAAAATCACGATATTTTGGAACGGTATAATTAATTTTAACAAGCGCATTTCCTTCGTTATCGAGCGATGCTATAAATATATTAGCAATCACTAGATCTCTCAGTACAACAAATTTAATGGCGTCATTGTTTTTTTCTGATGAAAATTGTGGGAAATGCTGAAGAATGTCTTTTTGATAAAATTGTACAAACTTTTTAATAAGTAGTTCTTCTCCCTCAAATGCTATAATGTCAAATATTTCATGTTTGTGGTATATCTTATAAAGGTAAAATCCATTGATAGCTAATAGGAGACCATTGGTAAGGACTACAGGGAATGCATTGATTAGAATGCCATAAATAATAAATATTAAACAGCCAGATGTATTTAGCCATCTGAATCTAAGATCGTTGTTTACGACCAAAGACAAGGCGAGTAGTGCCGTGCCAACATATCCTAGAATTTGAGCTATGATTGAAATCGTATTCACTTTATAAATTTAATAAGTAAATATCTATTATTATTTTGATATTTTATGATGAACGTTTTCATTTAGTGTGATGCTGGTTTTGAGCATACAAAACCAATCTCATCGGTTGTATTAATAATGCTGAGTAGCTTCATTGGTATATGAAAACAGTATTGATTGTCACCGATTTTTCTGCTGCTTCTTTTAATGCATCTAAATATGGAGTGGAGCTAGCGAGTGTTTTGGGAGCTCAAATTGTATTATTTTATGCGTATAAAATACCTTTGATTGTTCCTGGATCTTTAATGGAGATTGATTCAAAAGAATTCAAGAATGCTGCAGAAGACAGGTTATTAAAAGAAGTGCTCTCCCTAAGAAAATCTGATTTTCAGCCTATTGAAATCATTGCTTACGAGGGCGATCCTGCTCCATCTATTGTTTCGTATTCAAAAAAGTATAAAGACTGTTTAATTGTTTGTGGCATGAAAGGCTCAAGCAATCTATTGAAGCAAGTGTTTGGCACTACTGCTATTTCTCTGATAAAATGGAGCAAAGTGCCTGTATTAGTGATTCCTGAATTCTCAATGTATTCAACAATCAGGAATGTTGCATTGGCATATGACGGAACTTTTTCGGCCGAAGATGCTATTACAAAATGGGTAATTGAAATAGGAGAGAAATCCCATGCTCAATTTTTCATTGTTACTATTCTTAAAAAAGTACTAAATGAAGTGTCGGAATTATCTTATTACTCAGAAAAATTAAACCAAGATTTAAAAAGTCTTCATCCTATATATGAATTCCCCCGATCAAGTAATATTGAAAAGGGGTTGGATCAATTTATTAAAGAATTTAAAATTGATTTATTGTGTATCAATCCTCATCATCATTCATTGCTCGAAAGATTGTTTATTAAAAGCGAAACGCAGCAAATGATTTTTCATACACATACTCCTTTATTAATATTACCTGAAGTGAATACGGTTTAAATTTAGTAATAAAAAAGCCCCTGTATTTTACAGGAGCTTTTTACTTTATATTAATTATTTCTTTTAATCAATGACTACTTTTCCGGTACCATATTTTTTACCGGCAGCATCAAATAATATTAACATGTAGGTTCCTCTGCTAAGTTTACGAGCTTTTACATCCACATCTAAATAAGTAGAAGCTGAAGCAGGATATTCTGCACTAAATACTTTAGATCCTTTAGCATCGTACATGATTATTCTTGATCTCGTATTAATAGGGAACCCTTCAAAGCTTACTGAAAATTGTCCATTGCTAGGATTAGGGTAAATAAATGCCAAGCTCAATATTTTCACATGGAATGTATCAGAGCTGCTGCATCCATTTGCATCTGTTCCTGTGGCAGTATAAACGTACAACCCTGGAGTGGATTCGTTTATCGTATATGCTGCTTGGTTTGAAACAATGGTGCTGTTTAGTAACCATTGGTAAGTACTTAAAGGAGTATTATTGGTAATGGTAATAGGCTGACTTGCCGCCATTTCGTGAAGCCCCGTAATGTTAATCACTGGTAATGGATTAACAAATAGACTAGCGGGAATAGGTGAAATGGTTGGATTAGAGCAAGTGCTGTTCCACAACGAAACTCGATAAGTACTGTTATTTCTTGCTGTTGTTACATTGTTCAAGTTTAAGGTAGCTGTAATTGCTCCATTGATGTTTGCAAATCCTGCCCCTCCAATATTTTCTTCCCATTGATATTGGATGTTTGTTCCACTTCCTACAACGGTGAAGCTTACATTGTCTCCGCTACATACAGTTGCAGTGGAAGGAGTTGGTCCTGATACAATTGTTACAGGACTTACCACATTCAAGGTTGCGTTCGAAGAAGTGACACTTGGCGTACAAGTACCGCTTACGACTACATGATATTGACTGTTGTTTAGTCCGGCTGTAATATTATTCAGCGTATAAGTTGCACCAGTTCCACCAGAAGCTACATCAGACCATGATGACCCTCCATTTGTGCTGACTTGCCATTGGTAAGCAATATTGGTTCCTGTTGCGGCTGAAGTAAATGTAATGTTGCTTCCTTCGCATAAAGTATTTCCTGTTGGTTGAGTGGTGATAC
>CANFJP010000082.1 GCA_947447485.1 Chitinophagaceae bacterium | reverse complement strand
GGGATTAATTAGTTATCATCAATAACCATCTAGGCGAGTCAAAGTCGGCTTTTTATGACGTGAATCATCTTTCAATTCAATCTGTTTGAAATGAAGCCGATTGATCAAAATCATGATCATTTTTATTAAAAGCCTATTGGAATCTCAGTTATTTTTTTGTACATTCGTTTTGCAATATGTAAGTTTTTTTAATTGAAAAATTTTCTAAAATCTTCATGTATGAACAACAAATTTATTCTTACCTGCACACTCATTGCATTCTCTTTTTCTGTTTCTGCTCAGCAAGCAAGCAAAACATTTTCTATCACGGGAAATGGCAACAATGATTTTATTTGGATGAATATTCGTCAAGTAGATTTGTCTACTGGTCAGGTAATCAAAACAATTTTTGATAGAAACACCCCCGTTTTTTCTATCACTGATGTGAATACAAAAAAGACAATTACCCAGGATGCGTTTATCAATAAGGATATTTTAACTGCTCCTGATTATCCTACCAATACTTTTGTTGCAGCAGCTGCCTATGACAAAAGGAGCAATCGACTTTTCTTTACACCCATGAAAATTGGCGAGTTGCGCTGGATTGATTTGAGTGTTAAAAATACAGCTCCTCAATTTTATGTACTGCAGTCAGATATTTTAAAATCAGGCAATCCAACAGATGAGGCCAATAGTATTTCTCGCATGGTTATTGGTGCTGACGGAAATGGATATGCGCTTAGTAATGACGGCAATCATTTCTATAAATTTACCACTGGTAGAACACCTGTTATTACAGAATTGGGTAATTTGATAGATGCAGATAAAAACGCAGGGAATTCTATTCATAATAAATGTAGCAGTTGGGGCGGGGATATGATTGCAGATGCTTTTGGTAAACTGTATGTCATTTCAGCCAATCACAATGTTTATATTGTAGACATCAAATCACGCATAGCCACTTTTAAAGGGAATATTCAAGGATTGCCTGGAGGATACACCACCAATGCTGCCGCAGTGAATGATCAAGGAGAGATAGTGGTGTCGAGTGCAACTCAATTTCAAGGGTATTATAAATTAAATATCAATGATCTTAAAGCTATTAAATTGGATGGCTCTGATGTAAAATACAATGCATCTGATTTTGCCAATAGCAACCTGTTGTTACAAAAAGAAGCCGATGCTGCTTCAATGTTGGCAACCGGTTCTGGTTCACTCCCCGAAATTGTATCGATAAATGATACAAAGGTGTTTCCAAATCCTGTTACCCATTACACATTTAATGTATTATTAGATAATCGCCCAGAGGGTAAATACACTATAATGGTTTCCGACCTTGCTGGTCGTCCAATGACAACGACAGTGGTTGAAAATATAGCCAAAGGCAATCAGTCAAATGCGAAGGTAACATTGAGCCCTAGCATTGCTAAAGGCGTCTACTTGGTTAAAGTGATTGATCAACATCATGCAGTCATTATCAATGAAAAAATAATAGTTCAATAGTATTTTTTATTGGGTTAATAAGTCAAGAGGCTGCTATGATGCAGCCTCTTTTTTTTACAAAAACTATTTCGGTAAAAAGTATATTTAATAAATGTTTTTATTCGAACTTTGAGTATAAAGTTTTTATCATGCAGGACATTGAGCCATTTTATAACTGGCGACATTTATATATTGCCGAAGAGGATAGGCTTTCTCCTTTTTTTAAGCGCAGTTACAGCGAATTTGAATATTCCCAAACTATTTATAATTTTTATATTCACCCTCAATGGGACGATATTGGATCGCGCACTTTATATCTGAAAACATTGTATGCAGATTATGAACAGCATTTTGTCATCATTGAATTGCTTGGAGAATGGAATGATGCCATTGAAAACGATATCATGACCTTGCGTAGAAACATTACTGATGTCTTATATAAAAAAGGGATATATAAATTTATTTTAATAGCCGAAAATGTACTCAATTTTCATAGCAGCGACGATAGTTATTATGAAGAATGGCAGGAGCAAGTGATGGATGATAATGGCTGGATTACAATACTTAATATGCCTGCCCATAATAAAATCGAATTCAAAAAAGCTAGGCTGACAACTTATGTTGAATTCATGGAAGTGCTTCAATGGCGCAGTTTAAAGCCCGAATTGCTGTTTCAAGAGATAGACAAATTCTATTTAAAAAGAATCCAGTAATCCTCCATTGTTTAAGGAGAGTTATTTTATTCAATAAAATGGTTAAATAAATTACAGAATTGGGCCTTCGTAGCTTATTTTTGCAAAACTTTACATCTCTTAACTTTCATCTATGACTTGGAGACATTTTTTTACTTCTTCTATTGGTAAAAAATTTACCATGGCTTTTACCGGACTTTTTCTAATCACTTTTTTAATTGTACATGCTAGTATCAATGCTTGCATCTTTTTAAATGACGGGGGTGCTACATTTAACGCCTTTGCTCATTTTATGAGTCACAATTGGATTGTTCGATTTCTTGAATTAGGATTATTCGGTGGGTTGATTGTACATATTATTCAAGGATTGTTGCTTTGGAAACAAAATGGATCATCACGTCCGGTGGCTTATCATGTTAATCAACCGTCTAAAAATAGCAAATGGTATAGTCGTTCGATGGGCATTCTAGGAACTTTATTGTTATTGTTTCTGATTATGCACTTGAATCATTTCTACATTGGTACCAAGATCGCTTTGTACAGTGGTGATCAACCGCATAATTTATACATAGAAATGCAAGAATTATTTAGCAGCAACCTTATAGTAGGGTTGTATATTGCTGGAGTGATTGCGTTGTTTTGGCATTTGTATCATGGATTTCAAAGTGCGTTGCAAACATTGGGGATACATCACAAAAGATATACACCTATTATTAAAATGGCCGGAACAGGATATGCTGTTATCATTTGCACTCTTTTTGCATTGATGCCATTGGCATTTTATTTTCATTGGATTTCTTAAACCTATTACAATATAAATTATTCATAAACCAATCAACTACCTATGGCTTTAGATGCAAAGATTCCACAAGGCGAAATGGATAAAAAGTGGAACGACTACAAAGGGCATGTAAAATTGGTCAATCCAGCCAATAAACGCAAATTAGAAGTGATTGTAGTAGGCACAGGCTTAGCTGGTGCTTCTGCTGCAGCTTCATTAGGCGAATTGGGGTATAAGGTAAAAGCATTTTGTTTTCAAGACAGTCCACGTCGTGCGCATAGCATTGCAGCTCAGGGAGGAATCAATGCGGCAAAAAACTATCAAAATGATGGAGATTCTGTATTCCGTTTATTTTATGATACCGTAAAAGGCGGCGACTACAGGGCAAGAGAAGCGAATGTGCATCGTCTGGCTGAAGTAAGTACTGCAATCATCGATCAGTGTGTTGCTCAAGGCGTTCCTTTTGCAAGAGAATATGGTGGATTACTAAGCAATCGATCTTTTGGTGGTACACAAGTACAACGTACATTTTATGCAGCCGGTCAAACAGGGCAGCAATTATTATTGGGTGCATACAGTGCATTAGAAAGGCAAGTAGCCCTAGGGAATGTTACCATGTATGCTCGACATGAAATGCTCGATGTAGTTACCATTGAGGGAAAAGCGAGAGGAATTATTGCGCGTGATTTAACAACGGGAAAATTAGAAAGACATTTTGGTCACGCTGTATTATTGTGTACCGGTGGATATGGAAACGTATTTTATTTAAGTACCAATGCAATGGGTAGCAATGTTACCGCTGCTTGGAAAGCGCATAAAAAAGGGGCGTATTTCGGAAATCCATGTTTCACACAAATTCATCCTACTTGTATTCCAGTAAGTGGAGATCATCAGAGCAAACTAACGTTGATGAGTGAGAGTTTACGCAATGACGGAAGGATTTGGGTTCCTAAACAAAAAGGCGACAATCGTAAGCCTGCTGATATTCCAGAAACAGAAAGAGATTACTATTTAGAAAGAAGATATCCGGCTTTTGGAAACTTAGTTCCTCGTGACGTTGCCTCCAGAGCTGCTAAAGAAAGATGTGATGAAGGATATGGAGTGGGGACTACCAAGATGGCAGTTTACCTCGATTTCAAAGATGCTATTATGCGTTATGGTAAAATAGAAGCAGGGAAAGCTGGCATACTCAATTCTACTGATCAAGAAATCTTTAAGTTGGGTAAACAAGTTGTAGAAGAAAAGTATGGCAATCTTTTTGAGATGTATGAAAAAATTACCGGAGAAAATCCATACGAAATGGCGATGCGGATTTATCCAGCAGTGCATTATACAATGGGTGGTTTGTGGGTAGATTATGAATTGCAAACAACCGTTCCAGGATTGTATGCTTTGGGAGAAGCTAATTTTAGTGATCATGGAGCCAATAGACTTGGAGCGTCTGCTTTGATGCAAGGACTTGCTGATGGTTATTTTGTGATACCATACACATTGGGGAATTATTTAGCAGATGACATTAGAACCACTTCTATTTCTACAGATCATCCTGCATTTGTTGAAACAGAAAAACAAGTAAGCGATCGAATTGATCGATTGATGAACATCAAGGGTAAGCAAACAGTAGAAAGTTTTCATAAACGTTTGGGAAAAATCATGTGGGATAATTGCGGAATGGCTAGAAACGCTGAAGGATTAAAACAATCAATCCAACAAATCCAACAATTAAAAGCTGAATTCTGGAGTGATGTTAGAATTCCTGGTGAGGCAAATGAGTTTAATACGGAATTAGATAAAGCAGGAAGAGTAGCTGATTTTATTGAATTAGGAGAGTTAATGTGTATAGACGCTTTGAATAGGAATGAAAGTTGTGGTGGTCACTTTAGAGAAGAAAGCCAAACTGAAGATGGAGAAGCAAAAAGAGACGATGAACAATATAGTTATGTTTCAGCATGGGAATTAAAAGGAGAAGGAAACTGGGAATTACATAAAGAAGCGCTGAATTTCGAAATTGTAAAACCAACTCAAAGAAGTTACAAATAATTACATTTTGTTCAGGTACTCTTTAGGGGGAAATGAATAAACATATTTATAAAATTGAAAATTCCTATTTATGGAGCATTATTTAATGAATCTTACTCTAAAGGTTTGGCGTCAGAAAAACAATCAAGCAAAAGGGAAGCTTGAAACCTATCAGGTAAAAGACATCTCATCTGAAATGAGTTTTCTTGAAATGTTTGATGTGCTCAACGAGCAGTTGATTGTTGAGGGCAAAGAACCTATTGCTTTCGATCACGATTGTAGAGAGGGTATTTGCGGAATGTGTAGTATGTATATCAATGGTCAGGCTCATGGTCCATGGCAACAAAATACTACCTGTCAATTGCATATGCGTGCATTTAAAGATGGCGATACGATTGTTGTAGAACCATGGCGCAGCGGTGCTTTCCCTGTGGTGAAAGATCTTGTAGTGGATAGGTCATCTTTTGATCGCATCATCCAGGCAGGAGGGTTTATCTCCGTAAACACAGGAAATGCCGTAGACGCCAACGCAATGCCAATCGATAAAAAAGATGCAGACAACGCCTTCATGGCAGCTGCTTGTATTGGTTGTGGTGCTTGTGTGGCTACTTGTAAAAATGGAAGTGCCATGCTTTTTGTAGGGGCAAAAGTATCTCAGTTGGCTTTGCTACCTCAGGGTGCTCCCGAAAGAGAATCAAGGGTGTTGAATATGGTCGCGCAAATGGATAAAGAAGGATTTGGAAACTGCACTAATACCTATGCTTGTGAGGCAGAATGTCCTAAAGGGATTTCAGTCGCTAATATTGCCCGATTGAACAGCGAGTTCTTATTGGCGGGCCTTTCAACGGAAGAAAAATAATTCATTTTATATGATTGAATGCCTTCTCATTTTGAGAAGGCATTTTTATTTGCATAATATCATCATATTGCAAAGCCTTGTAGAATAAATGCTAAATTTATGGACTCATTATTTAAATCTTCTATTGAATTATTCTAAGCTATACTTGCTGATTGTTTCAATAATATTTGCACAATGTCTTTTTGCGCAGAAGGGAAATACGTCTCTCTCTAATCTTAGAAAAAAAAATGTGTCTACTTCAGAAGCTATTAGCATACTAGACAGTCTTAGTATCGCTCCAAATACATTTAAAATAATTGATATTCCTGATTCATATTACGTGCTCGATGAAGTGAATGCTCGTTTGATATGGCTTAGAAAACCTCCCGTAGAGTCAGTGGTAGTGGTGTACAGGGTATTTCCCATAAAATTAAATGCAGTTCAGCAAAATAAAAATTACGAAAGCATTAGAAATAATTTCTTATCAGAGAAGCCATTGATATCTAGAAACAGCACACTCAAGCAGAAAAATACAGTGCTTGATTTTGGCGGACTGCAAAGTGAAGGAAGTTTTGGAAGGGCAATCTCTTTTGGAAACAGTCAGGATGCAGTAGTGAATTCAACCATGAACCTACAACTCTCAGGTATGATTGGAGATAGCTTGGAATTAACAGCCGTGCTAACAGACAATAGTATTCCCATTCAGCCAGATGGCAATACCCAGAATCTCAGAGACTTTGACAGAGTATTTTTGCAAATAAGAAAAAAAGAATGGCAGGTAAGTTTTGGCGATATTGATTTGCATCAAAATAAAAATTACTTTTTAAATTTTAATAAACGCTTGCAAGGCGTTTCCTTTAGTACAAAGAATAAAGCGGGAAAAAATACCACCAATTCATTCATTGCGAGTGGTGCTATTGCAAAAGGGAAATTCACTCAAAATAATATCATTCCTGTAGAAGGGAATCAAGGTCCTTATAGATTGCAGGGTGCAAATAATGAATTGTACTTCGTTGTATTAGCAGGAACGGAAAAAGTATTTATCGACGGAGAATTAATGCAGAGAGGAGAAGATCAGGATTACGTGATTAATTACAATACGGCTGAATTGTCTTTTACGCCTAGAAGATTAATAACGAAAGACAAAAGAATTTTAATTGAATTTGAATATGCAGATAGAAATTTTTTGAATTCTCAATTGTACGCCTCTAATGAGTATGCTTACAAAAATAAATTCTCTATTCAATTGTCTGCTTATTCTAATATGGATGCCAAAAATTCATCAATTGATCAAACATTGGATATTGCACAAAAGCAATTTCTTGCTGGAATAGGAGATAGCATACAAAATGCCTTTACACAAAACGCCAGTAGAGATACTTTCTCATTGGGTAAAATTCAATACAAGAAGATTGATACGCTGTATAATGTCACTATGCATGATTCAATTTATGTTCAGTCGTCTAATCCTTCAGACCAGCTGTATAGCGTTTCATTTACCTATTTAGGCCCAGGGAAAGGGAATTACACGCAATTGCTTAATAGCACCAATGGAAAGGTGTTTGAATGGGTTGCTCCCAGTGTAGCAAATGTAAAAAGAGGAGATTGGGAACCTGTTGTATTCTTGGTTACCCCCAAAAAAATTCAGCTGTTCTCTTTGGCTACTAGTTATCAGCTTTCGGCTAAAACGCATATTAATACAGAATGGGCATTGAGCAATTATGATGTTAATTTATTTTCAAATCAAGACAAAGCCAATGATCATGGATGGGCAGGTAAATTTTCAATTCAACACAATGATGATAAGATAAATTTATTCTCAAAACAATGGTCCTTGGTTGCTGAAGGAGGATATGAATTTGTTCAAAAAATATTTAAACCTATCGAGCGCATTCGCAGTGTTGAATTTCTGCGCGATTGGAGTATTCCCTATGTTTCATCGGCGGTGGATGAGAAATTATCCAATGCGTCTCTTGGGTTAACAAGTAATAAGGGTAATAAATTTAAGTATGAATTTGTACAGTATAATCGGAGCGATCATTACAATGGGATCAAACATGTAATTGATCAGTATGCAGCGTTGAATAACTGGAAAATTGCAACAAAGGTAAGTTTGGTAGATTTTAATAATTCATTGGTGCATGGTCAATTTTTTAGACCCGGTATTGATATCAAAAACGAAGGGAAGAAAATAAGTTCGCTCAATGTTGGTGTCAAATATACGGGTGAGTTTAATCAGTTGAAAAGCAAAACAACGGACACCTTAACAGCGGCTAGTTTTGCATTTAATATATATGAACTGTACGTGAAATCGAATGAATCGAAGGTAAACAAATGGGGGGTAAGTTTTTCTACAAGAAATGATTTGCTTCCTACGAAAACCTCATTGGCAGAGGCTTTCAGAAGTTACAATTATAATTTTTCTGCAGATGTATTAAATAATGATCATCGTCAATTGCGATTGAATGTGGGCGTAAGGAAATTAAATGTTCTACAATCTGGTTTAACCATTCAAAAGGAAGACCACAATGTATTGGGCAGAGCTGAATATTCAATGAATGAATGGAACGGATTGTTGAGTGGCATGTTATTGTATGAACTAGGAGGAGGCCAGGAGCAAAAAAGAGAAT
>CANFJP010000081.1 GCA_947447485.1 Chitinophagaceae bacterium | reverse complement strand
TGTCAATTATGCGATTCAGCAGTATTCTTATTCTGCTGCATTATTAATTAAAAAAGCGGATGTACTTATTTCTCTGCATCAATATAAAGAATCATTGCTGGTGCTAGAGCAAGCAGAGCTGTTAGACAGTTCCGATGCTGCACTTTATGTAATTAAAATGGATGCTTTGTTGGCACTAGATAAGCAACAAGAAGCTTATACATTGCTCAAGCATGCTGTTTCATTGTTTGAGGGAGAGGAAAAGATAGACTTGCTTTTCGAATTGGCAGATGTATATGATGATTATGAAAACTTTGAAAAAGTGTTTGATTGCCTAAAGATGATATTGCAGGAAGACCCTACTAATGAAGAAGCTCTTTATAAAATTTGTTTCTGGACGGATTTTACCGGAAGGAATGAAGAGGGAATAAAATTACATCAGCGAATCATAGAACAACATCCTTTTAGTGAATTGGCTTGGTTTAATTTGGGTGCCGCTTATCAAGGAATAAAATTATATGAAAAAGCCATCGATGCTTATCAATATGCGGTGGCTATTGATGATAAATTTGATTATGCGTATCGCAATATGGGCGATGCATTTATTAAACTAAGAAAATACAAAGAGGCCATCGAAGAATTGGAAAAAGTAGTTGATTTAGCTAGACCCGAAGCGGTTATATACGAAGCGATTGGGCATTGTTACGACAAGCTAGATAATTTCTCTCAGGCACGTTCCAACTATAAAAAAGCTAGTCATCTCAATCCGGAAGACAATAAAATGCATTATAAAATCGCCTGTACGTATATGAACGAGGGTATTTGGCACAATGCAATTAAGTCGCTACAAACTGCTTTAAAATCGCATACAATGCAACCTGAATATAACCTAGCATTGGGTCGTTGTTATTTAGAATTAGGCAATATTAATGAAGCAGTGATTCATTTGGGAAATGTAATTAAGGCTAAGCCTAAGAATATGACGGGGTGGATGGAGTTGCTAAAATGTTTGTTTCAAGGAAAGATGTTTGAAGAAGGATTAGACTATGCTTCTTTGGCATTCGAACAAACGGACTCCAAACCTATTTTTGTATATTACACAAGTGCTTTTTTATTTGCATTGGGTCGTTCAAAAGAAGCTTTGATTTATTTAGAACATGCTTTAGTAGCCAATGCAAAACTCATCAAACAATTTATTGAAATCAATCCTTCGATTTTGCAAAACCAACAGGTAGTTGAATTGTTGGCCAAGTATAAAAAAACCAAATCCCGCAAATAAGCCTTGAATATAATTTATAACTCCTAATATGGGCGTGTTTAAATATATTTGCACTTGAAAAACAACCATCCAATGAACTTTAATCTTACTCAAATACCCGATAGAACAGTAAAGCCTCGCAAGAATGGTATTACCATGGTAATGGATAAAGGCCTAAGTACTCAAGAAGCAAAAAATTTAATGAGCGTGGGTCAGCCGCATATAGATGTAGTAAAGCTTGGCTTTGGAACAGCATTTGTTACGCCCAATTTAAAAGAGAAGCTTGAAGTATATCGATCTTATGATATGCCAGTGTATTTTGGAGGAACGCTTTTCGAAGCATTTTTGATTAGGAATCAATTTGAAGATTATATCAATGTGTGCAAAGAATTTGGAGTGAGCTATATGGAAGTAAGTGATGGCTCTATCACTATTCCGCATGCAGAAAAATGTGGGTATATAGAAAAACTTTGTAAGCATGGAGTAGTATTAAGTGAAGTAGGAAGTAAAGATGCCGCTCACATTATCCCTCCTTACAAATGGATAGAACTGATGCGCGCAGAATTGAATGCAGGTTCTTCTTATGTAATTGCAGAAGCAAGAGAAGCCGGTAATGTGGGAATTTATCGCGGATCGGGAGAAGTGAGAGAAGGATTGGTACAAGAAATCTTGACTCAAATTCCTGCAGAACATATTTTATGGGAAGCACCCCAAAAGGCACAGCAATTGTACTTCTTGGAATTAATTGGATGCAATGTAAATTTAGGAAACATTGCCCCATCAGAAGTGATAGCTTTAGAAGCAATGAGAGTAGGGCTTAGAGGCGACACGTTTGAATTGTATCTAAATAAATAATTTTTCTTATGAAGCTTTATGGTTTAATTGGTTATCCGCTTAACCATTCTTTTTCAAAAAAATATTTTACCGAAAAGTTCAACAAAGAGGCAATCAACGATTGCCTCTTTGAATTATTTCCCCTCAAACAAATACAAGATTTTCCTTCATTGATTAGTAGCCATGATACTCTTTTAGGTCTTGCAGTTACCATTCCCTATAAGGAATCCGTCATGCCGTACTTATCTGAATTAGATGCAGCTGCAAAAAAAATAGGGGCAGTTAATTGCATTTCATTTGTAGGGTCCTCCATAAAAGGATTCAATACAGATGTTATTGGATTTGAACAGACTATTACCCCGTTACTTAAACAACATCATACAAAAGCACTCGTGCTTGGAACAGGAGGGTCTTCTAAGGCGGTGCAATATGTGTTGGATAAACTGGGTATGAAATATTTATTGGTAACTAGCAAGACGGACAGGGCTGATGGGTGCGTGGGATATGATGAAATCGATGAGCATCTACTGAATGAGTATACTGTAATTATTAATTGTACGCCCATAGGAATGTTTCCCAATGAAAAGGAGCAACCTAATATTCCCTATCAGTTTATTGGACAAAACCATTTGTTATATGATTTGATTTACAATCCACTTGATACAATATTTCTACAACATGGATTGAGGCAAGGAGCCACTGTGAAGAATGGGCACGAAATGCTTCTTATTCAGGCAGAAGAAAATTGGCGCATTTGGAATGCCTAAAGCATGAATAGTTTTTCAAGTATAATCTTATGATTGAAGAAGTAGAATATTTTTGAATTCAATCGGTAATTCAGCAATCTTCCTGTTGTTGTAATCATAGCAAACCATTACTGTTTTGGCCTTTGCTACGATTATTTTTTCATTCTTTCTATCGGTTTCAATAGTATAGTATAATTCAAATCCTGCTTTCGTTGTTTCGCCAACAGACAGCTTGATGACCAGCTGATCACCGTAGAATGATTCGTTGGAATAATTTACAATCAGCTCATTCATGATCAATCCGATTTTTTCCTGGGCATCGGCTTCTGTAATATTTAATTCGCTGTATCCTATCTGGGTAAGCCAATCAACTCTTGCTTCATGTAAAATACTTACCAAGGCGTCATTGCCAAGATGATTTCCGTAATTAATATCGGTAATGCGTACATGTATATTTAATTGATGTAATATATTATTAGGTATTTCTAATTTAATTCTAGCCATGGTATTCTTTTAAGAATTTAATTAATAGAGCAGTGGCTTTTTTTCTGTGGCTGTATTTATTTTTTTCATCCAGGGTCATTTCTCCAAAATGCAGATGACTTCCTTCAGGAATAAAAACAGGGTCGTAGCCAAAGCCAGACTTCCCTTTAATTTCATGTGCAATGGTTCCTTTGCAAATTCCTTTGAATTGATATTCTTTACCCTCTAGCATTAAAGAAATAACCGTTTTAAATTGTGCTGCTCTGTTTTCTATTCCAATAAGGTTTGTTAAAAGCTTATGAATGTTTTTCTGCGAATCTCCTTCTTCTCCTGCATATCTTGCGCTCTTAGCCCCTGGCGCTCCATTCAATGCCGCTACTTCAAGTCCAGTGTCCTCACTAAAACAGTCTTGCCTTTTTAATTGGTAGATACAAGTTGATTTTTCAGTAGCATTTTCTTCCAGTGTATCGTAGGGTTCTGGGATATCAATGTTTATGCCAGCTTCTTGTAAACTTTTAATTTCGAACTCGTCATTGAGAACTGCCCTTATTTCCTCTACTTTGTTTTTGTTATTGGTTGCGAAAATGAGCGTTTGCATGATAATTGAATAATGATTTTATTTTACAGAGAATATTGTTTTTAAGCAATTCCACAAGCGTTTTTTGTCTTCAATGTTTTCAGCAATGTGACGTAATGGGTGGGAGAATAGAACCGTTTTATTTTGTTGTGTTGATATTTCAAAATGATTACACTGAATTGGGAATTGAAGTTGCTTTGCATTCACCCCAAAGCAAAGGGTAATGGATGGATCAAAGGATTTTACAAGATCATCGTAGGTGGTAGTTTGATAATTAATAATGTTAACCAAAGCAATGTCAGACATATTTAGTTTGCATGCCGTTAAAATTCCTGTTAAAAACGTCAAATCCTCCTCCGTCAAAAAAACTGCGTTTTCTTCCTTTACTACTAAAAGAATCTTTTTTTGATTGTTTCCTAACGAAGGAAGGGTAGTTGTTTTCGGTACTTTTTTATCTGTTGTTTCTTTCCTTTCGCCAATAAGTACTTTTTCATATAATTCCGGTATTAAAAAAGACGGCATTTTAAAGTTTTCTAAACTCATATTTATAATGTTTGCTCGTAGATTTTTTGTTTCTTTGTAGTAAAATTAATGATTATGATTGCAGCGGCCGATTTTAAAATTACAAAAGTCGAGCATAGTAGACTGAACGATACTAATCTTGAAAACATTCCATTCGGAAAATATTTCACAGATCATATGCTTGAGGTAGACTATGAAAACGGAGAATGGAAAACCCCAGAGATAAAGCCTTATCAGTCTTTTATGATGGCACCTTCCTTGGCAGCATTGCACTATGGTCAGGCAATTTTTGAGGGAGTAAAAGCGTACAAAAATCCAATCGGGGAAGCTTTTGTTTTCAGGCCTCACGACAATTTCCGTCGATTCAATGCTTCAGCAGAAAGAATGCAGATGCCTCCTATTCCAGAAGAAATATTTATGGAAGGTATTCGTGCACTGATCAATCTAGATAAAGGATGGATCCCGTCTCAAGAAGACCATTCATTGTATATACGTCCATTCATGTTTAGTACAGATGAAATGATTGGAGTGAAGCCAAGTGAAAAGTACAAATTCATGATTATTTTAAGTCCTACGGGTCCTTATTACAATACTCCCATGAGAATTTACGTAGAAGAAGAATTCGTAAGGGCGGTTCCAGGAGGCGTAGGCTATGCAAAAGCAGCCGGCAACTATGGCGCAGCGATGTTTGCAACCGCTGAAGCCAAAAAGAAGGGCTATGATCAGGTGCTTTGGACAGATGCTTTTGAACATAAATATGTGCAGGAATGTGGTACGATGAACGTGTTTTTTATTATTGGAAACAAAGCAATTACGCCCGATTTGGGAGCAGGCACCATTCTCGCGGGTGTTACGAGAGACAGCGTTATGACAATGCTCACTGAATTAGGGTTGACTGTTGAAGAAAGATCATTGAGTATTGATGAGATTATTGAGGCTCATAAAGCAGGTCAACTTAGAGAGGTATTTGGCACAGGAACAGCAGCCACCATCTCACTTATCAAAGAATTACGGTATAAGGATTATACAATGGAATTTGATATCAATCATTGGGAAGTGGCCCCCTCTGTAAAAAACAAGCTCAATATGATCAGATATGGTCTTACTAAAGATAATTACGGCTGGATGTTCAAAATTTGATAAAATGCTTATAGCCCGAATGAATCAAAGCCGCCTTTAGGGCGGTTTTTCATTAAATTTTAGAAAATTATATTTTTTTCTAGTTATTTTTCCTTTTTTAAATGATTATAGCTACCTTTGCCGTCCAAAAAATAAACGGTTTATAAATGCCTACAATACAACAATTAGTTAGAAAAGGTAGAGAAATCATCAAATCTAAAAGCAAATCAAGAGCACTTGATAGTTGTCCGCAACGCAGAGGTGTATGTACGAGAGTGTATACAACTACGCCTAAAAAACCAAACTCTGCTTTACGTAAAGTAGCGAAGGTTCGTTTGACAAATAAGATTGAAGTGATTGCTTATATCCCTGGTGAAGGCCACAATCTTCAAGAACACTCCATCGTTTTGATTCGTGGTGGAAGGGTAAAAGATTTACCTGGAGTGCGTTATCATATCGTTCGCGGTAGCTTGGATACAGCGGGTGTAAAAGATCGTAAACAAAGTCGTAGTAAATACGGAACTAAAAAAGCTAAAAAATAATTTAATAAAATTAACGTCAATCATTTTAATAGTCTGACGAAAAATAACAACAATGCGTAAAACACAACCGAAAAAGATTCCCTTAGCTCCAGATCCAAAATTCAATGACAAATTGGTAACTCGATTTGTAAACAATTTAATGTGGGAAGGTAAAAAAAGTGGTGCCTATAATATTTTCTACGATTCTTTAGAGAAAGTAGCAAAAATTACAGGTGAAGATGGATATGAAGTTTGGAAAAAAGCTTTAACCAACATTACGCCTGGTGTAGAAGTACGCAGTCGTCGTGTGGGTGGTGCAACTTTTCAAATTCCTTCTGAGGTTCGTCCGGATAGAAAAATTTCTCTTAGCATCAAATGGATGGTACGTTACAGCCGCGAAAGAAATGGCCGTAGCATGGCAGATAAATTAGCCAATGAAATAGTAGCGGCAAGCAAAGGAGAAGGTGCTGCGTTTAAGAAGAAAGAAGATACACATCGTATGGCGGAAGCTAACAAAGCATTCGCTCACTTTAGAATCTAATCAACTTACTGATATATTTAAAAGCCGTTCAATAACTGAACGGCTTTTTTTATTGATTGATAACAGGGATGGAGTCGGTTGCAATAGGTTCGATGAATGGAACGGTAGCTGTTTTATTTTTCTTTGGACTAGTCTTTTCTTTGCTTTTTTTCTTGGCAGGTTTTTTATTCTTTTTACTAGCCATCTCATTGGCTTTGTCGTTGTCTATTTTTACTTTTGCATGCTGGATAACGAAATAGTAATTAATACTCACCGCTTGGTCATTCACTACCTGGATAATTTCCATAAAATCTTTATCTCTGTTCCAATCGGTGGCTTTTTTTTCAATTTCATATCCTACGTTTGGAAGAAAATATTCTCCATCTGCAAGACCCAATGAAAAAATAGGATTGTCTGTTCTTCTCCCTTTGACACTATATATCATGGCTTCCATTATTTTATCATTTAAATCCATAAAATACTTTGAACTGTCTTGGCAAATAACGGCACTATCAAATTGGCTGTTTTTTGAATATTCCTTTCCCAGTCTATTGTATGCAAAAGAAACTTCTCTAAGGGTCAATAAACTTAATGGATGGTGTTCAAGAAAAGGCCGTCCTTTTTCAATGGCTTCATGAAACTCCGAGGATTTATTATGTTCGAATATTTCTAATTCGGACTCCATATCCTCAAGCGGTTTATAATAGGGGTCTTCTGTAAACCCAATCATAAGTGCAAGTGTTTCAGCATGGGTAAGAGAGCTGTCATTTAAAAGAAAACGAGCTAATAATTTATCGTAATACAAAGCACTGGTGTCTGCTTTTGTTTGCTCAAAAATGGCTTTAAAATCTCTGTGGTAATTAAAAGGAGGGGTTGTGTTGGTTGAAATCGATTGCGCAAAAGAGGTAAGCCCTAATAACAGGCAAAAGACACTCAAAAAGACGTATTTATTCATTCTGCTGATGTTTTATAAATTGAAAGGTAAAATAACTAATGGATCTATTAAATTTACTAAATCGCTTGTTAAATATATTAAATAATGTTACCTTTGCGGCGCTAAAAGATTCAGCACAGAGTGGATATAGCTGCACTATTTAGCATCAAATGAGAGCATAACATTACATATCGAACCCCCACATTGGCAATCATGGCGCAATGTAACTACGGGGAAAATTATGTTCTTAGTAGTTTAATAGTATCAATCATAATAATTTAAAAATAAAATAAAATAAAAAAAGATGTCAGATTTACGTTATCAACGCAACTTTGGGATTGCCGCTCATATCGATGCCGGTAAAACTACCACTACCGAACGTATATTATATTATACGGGGGTTAACCATAAAATTGGAGAAGTGCACGAAGGTGCTGCTACGATGGATTGGATGGCTCAGGAACAAGAAAGAGGGATTACAATTACTTCAGCTGCTACCACTTGTTTCTGGAATTTTCCTACTACACAAGGACAAAAAGATGCAGATACCAAACAATTTAAATTCAACATTATTGATACTCCTGGTCACGTAGATTTTACTGTTGAGGTAGAACGTTCATTGCGTGTATTGGATGGATTGTTGGCATTGTTTTGTGCAGTGTCTGGTGTAGAACCACAATCTGAAACAGTTTGGCGTCAGGCCAATCGCTATAAAGTACCTCGTATCGGATTCGTTAATAAAATGGATCGTAGTGGAGCAGATTTCTTAAATGTGGTTAAACAAGTTAAAGAAATGCTGGGTGCTAAAGCTGTGCCTCTTCAATTGCCTATTGGTGCAGAAGATAATTTTAAAGGAGTGGTAGATTTAATTACCATGAAAGGAATTATCTGGGATGATTCTACTCAAGGGATGACTTACCAAGAAGTTCCTATTCCTGCTGATATGGTAGAGGAAGTAAATGAGTGGAGACAACATCTTGTAGAGGCAGTTGCTGAATACGATGATAAATTATTAGAAAAATTCTTTGATGATCCTAATACCATCACTGAAAACGAAATGCATGAAGCTATTCGTAAAGCGGTAATTGACATTTCTATCATTCCAAT
>CANFJP010000080.1 GCA_947447485.1 Chitinophagaceae bacterium | reverse complement strand
GCTCAATAAAAACCCTTTCCAGTTTTTTTGATCTGTATAATCCTTCAGTAAACAAGCCCCTCGTGAACCAAGAGCTCCATCGGCATATAGTTTAAATCCTCCTACATGTAGTCGATCTGTTTTATATGGACCCTTTTAATCCAACGATCATAATACGCTACACTATCAGATAGCAATGCAAAAATTTTCATTTTAAGTCTTCCTGCTTTTTGTTCTTCGTCCACTAGCTGAATGGTATGCTCATTCACGCCACAATCCTGAACGCCCGTTAGTCCTACTGCAAAACATTTTTTTTGTAACTGAACATAATATTGTTTGGCCAAGCTGTCTGGTAAAGCAGGTACAATCTTATCTACTATGTCCATTGCATTGTCTAGTAAGATTCCGGTAAGCTGACCATTTTTAATTTCAACGCTTCCCCCACTTAAATGCGTAGTACTGTTTATTCCGGCAAGGTCCAATGCTTTTTGATTTACCAATGCAGCATGGCCATCTATTCTTTTTAAAAAAACAGGCGTATGGGGAAAAAGACTATCTAATACCCTTTTATTAGGGAATGCTTCGTTACTCCAATCATTCTGATCCCAGCCTGTTCCATAAATCCAAAGCATAGGAGCCGTTTTGCTATATGCTTTTACTTTTTCAATAACCTCTTCAAACGAACTAGTTCCAAACAAGTTGCACTTCCAGCTGTCAGTAGCATATCCTGTAAAATGACAATGGGCATCAATAAATCCAGGGAAAATCGTTTTGCCAGCTGCATCTATGACGGTGTCTGCCTTGTACGTTTTTAAAATGTCTGCACTTGTGCCCAAGGCAAGCACCCTGCCGTCTTTTATAGCCATTGCTTCGGCAATTGAAAACGAACTGTCTACCGTGTATATTTTGGCATGATGAATAATTAGGGATACATTGGTTCTTGTATTACAAGACAATAAAAACAGCAGCAATATTGATCTAAAAATATCTCTTAAAAAAGTCATAATAATCTTTTATTAAAAATACTACAAAAGAGGCGATCATATTTTTTAACTTTGAAAAAGATATGCATTTAAAGGAAACCATACAAGACACTCAAAAGCAAACATCCAATTGGCTAAAAGGAGCAGAGGAAAATAAACCTACTGCGAAAAATATAGAAGCACTTAGAAATATTCTTCGTTTTCACGAACACAGGTATTATGTAGCAAACGATCCGCTGATCAGTGATTTTGAATATGACCAATTGTATAAGATGCTGGAAAAATTTGAAAAAGAAAATCCAGCGCTGGTTACCAAAGATTCTCCCACACAAAGAGTGGGCGCCGGCTTGATAAAAGACTTCCCAAAAACACAGCACTTGGTTCCTATGTTGTCGCTTGAAAATTCTTACAATGAAGCAGATTTAATTGACTGGGACCGAAAAGTAAAAGAATTATCTACATTAGAAAACGTAGAATATTCTATTGAGCCAAAATTTGATGGGGCAAGTATTTCGCTTGTATATGAAAATGATTTTCTTGTAAGAGGAATTACTCGTGGTGATGGAGAAATTGGAGATGACATAACCCCCAATATTCAACAAATAAAATCTATTCCTCTTTCTGCTGCATTTAGCAAACACCACATTCAACAAATTGAAATAAGAGGCGAGGTGTTGCTGAATAAAAATAATTTTAAAAAATACAATGAAACTTTGATAGAGGAAGGCTTGCCCCCATTAGCAAATCCTAGAAATGCTGCCGCAGGATCACTTCGAATAAAAGACACTAGCATTGTAGCCAAAAGGAATTTAGAAGGCTTTCTATACCATGTAAGTTTTGTTACAACCACCGGGAATTACAATAAAGAAATTGTTCATACACATTCCGACATGCTCAAACTATTGTGGGAACTGGGTTTTAGAAGTCCTCAGAAGGAAATGAAAGTTGTGAAAGGAATAGAGGATGTTATTAAAGTTGTGCATGAATTTGAAAAGGAGCGCGACAATTTGCCTTATGAAATTGATGGAATGGTGATTAAGGTAAACGATTTGGCTTTGCAAGAAAAACTAGGTATGACGTCTCATCATCCACGCTGGGCAATAGCGTTTAAATTTAAAGCAAGGCAAGCAACAAGCAAATTGCTATCTGTTCATTTTCAAGTGGGTCGTACAGGTGCCGTAACGCCTGTAGCAAAAATTCAACCTGTTCATGTAGGGGGAGTAACCGTTAGTAGTATTTCAATTCACAATGAAGATTACATAAAAGAAAAGGACTTACAATTAGGTGATAGTATTTTAATTGAACGCAGTGGAGATGTTATACCACAAATTGTAAAGTCATTGCCCGATCTTAGAAATGGAACAGAGCAGCCAATTATTTTTCCAACAAAATGTCCCGAATGCGACCAAGCTTTATTCAAACCTGAAGATGAAGCGGTTTGGAGGTGTATAAACATCAATTGCAAAGCACAGGTGCTTGAGCGCATTATTCATTTTGTGAGTAAAGACGCAATGGATATTCGAAGTTTTGGAGAAGCCAATGTGCGAAAGTTTTTTGAAGTGGGTTTGATTAACAGCATCCCAAGTATTTACGAATTAGATATTACTGCATTAAAGAAAATTGAAGGCTTTGGAGAAAAATCGATTGCCAATTTACAACAAGCAATTGAGCAAAGTAAGAACCAACCCCTACATCGGCTTATCTATGCACTAGGTATTCGGTATGTGGGAGAAACTACAGCTAAAACATTGGCACAGAAAATTAAAAATATATTTGAATTACAGGACTATACTGAGGAATCCTTAAAAAACCTCGATGATGTAGGTGTAAAGGTTGCCGGTAGTATTTTTCAGTTCTTTCAAAACAAAGACAATATAGATTTACTTAAAAAACTGGACACATTGGGGGTAAAGATGCAAAATACCACACCAGTAATCATTGAGGGTAACCTTACAGGTAAAACATTTGTATTTACAGGTACGCTTTCACGATTGAAGCGATCTGAAGCAGAGGAAATGGTAGAAAAAAATGGAGGTAAAATCCTAACGGGGGTAAGCAGCAAGTTACATTACCTTGTAATAGGAGAAGAGGCTGGCAGCAAACTCGAAAAAGCGAAGAAGATTCCTGGCATTCAAATTATCAGCGAGGAAGATTTTTTAAAAATGTTAAGCACTTAGTATAATTATTTATTATATTTATAGTTCATCATTCAATTAAACCATTTGTTTAGCTTCAAAACTAAACCTAACAATTAAATCAACCTCGATGATTAAGAAAATTCCTGGTGAAATCTGGAAACAAATGCAGTTTTCCGGTTATAAAAATTTAAGAAAGAAATATGCTGTTTCAAGTCAAGGACGAGCAGCAAGCTTTACAGAATCAGTAGCAAAAGATGGTAAGCTTTTAAACGGCTCACTAACTTCTGGCTATCGCACCCTTAATCTTCATGTGGAGGGAGGGAATGGCACTATTTATATTCATAGAGAAGTAGCTAAGCTTTTTGGAAAGAAAAAATCAACCAAGGAAAAATTTGTCATTCATGTAAATCATAAAAAAACCGACAACACTGCTAAGAATCTTAAATGGGCAACCTTAGAAGAAGTAAGCAGTCATCAACAAAAAAGTCCACTTAAGATTGCCTATAAGAAGCGTCAGGCAAATCGCACAGAAGGATTAAAACTAAATGCTACACAGGTTAAAATAATCAAGGATATCATTAAGAATCCGAAAAGAAAATTAACCTACAAGCAACTTGCTACAAAATACAAAGTAAGTGAAATGACTTTGTATCGTATCAAAAGTGGCGAAAACTGGGGAAGAATAAAATAATATAAATTTTATATAAAAAAGGGGGATCGGTCAACAACCGGTTCCTTTTTTTGTTTACTATATTTAAATAATAAAAATGATACAGCCATCTATTATAAAGTTTCTATCGGCACTTAAAAAGAATAATAACAAACAATGGTTTGATACTCATAGAAATCAATATGAATTAATAAAAAAAGAATTTCGATTATTTGTTGGGCAGTTAATTAATAGTATAGCCGTTTTCGACAATTCCATAAATTTTCTTGAGCCAAAAGATTGTGTGTTTAGAATCAATAGAGATGTGCGTTTTAGTAAAGACAAGCGGCCTTATAAAAACAATCTTGCTGCCTATTTTAACAAAGGCGGCAAAAAGGGTGGTGGTGCCGGATATTATATTCATATAGAGCCAGGGAAGAGCTACATGGCAGCAGGGGTTTGGATGCCTCCCTCAGAAGAACTTTCAAAAATAAGACAAGAGATAGATTATAATTTTGATGAATGGAAAAAATTATTATCTGAGAAAAGTTTTAAAAAATATTTTAATGGCACTATTGCTTTCAAAGAATCCTTGGTACGACCTCCTAAAGGATATACAGAAGACAATCCTGCAATAGAATATATAAAACTAAAAAGCTTTGTAGCAATGTGTTCGTTTACACAGGAAGAAACCACTTCAAAAGATTTGTAAAAATATTATCTAAAAGATTTGAGGCCTTAAAACCATTGGTTGATTTCATCAATCGATCTTTAGATTGATATCAAAAACTAATAGTATGTAAGAAGTTCAATTCTTTCTTTAGGCAATAGTAAATGCGTTTTAAATCCTAGCGTCGTTGCAGTATCAATATTCATTTGGGTATCATCTATGAAAAGCGTTTCCGCTGCATTGATGTTGGCGTCTTCTAAAACAAATTCAAAAATATCTGCATTGGGTTTTCTCATTCCTACTTTGTGAGAATAATAGGCTTTTTCAAAATAATCATCTACTTGATTTACTCCAAGCTGCTTTTGTAAAATTAAATTCACTTCATCAAGATGTATAGCATTGGTGTTGCTTAATAAAAACAATCTATATTCCTTTTTGAGTGTAAAAAGAAAGTCCATACTTTCTTTCCTAAAATCTTCGAGAATAGCATTCCACGCGTTTTTAATTGCAGTTGAATCTACTGTGTTACTACACTGTGATTGAATTTGTTGATAAAAAGCAACTTCCGTGATTTTACCCGTTTCAAGGCTTTCAAAAATGGGCGAGGCAGTAGTTTGAGAGAATTGTGTACCAAAATCATTGATCCCTATTTCTTGAAAAGCATGAATGGTTTTATTGTAATCAATATTAATGAGCACAGCGCCCATATCAAACAATAAATTTTTAATTTTTGCCATGATTATTTTTAAAAACTTGTTACAAATATCCGAATTTAGTTACTTTTTGGGTCTGTTATTTTATATAACAGGGCCTATAGCTCAGTTGGTTACCTGCCTTCCGGCAGGCAGAGAGCACTGACTCTTCCGATAGCTATCGGAACAGAGGGTCCAGTCAAAAATATTCTCTATTAAATTATTGATATTAAATGTAGATTTTTTCAAATGAACTTTCGTTATATAATTTATTCTAAGGATTATAATAAATATTATACGGGGGGTTCGCATGAAGATTTAGAAACTAGAATACAAAATCATAATAACAAAAATTATGATAATGCATATACGTCTTTTGCGAATGATTGGAAGCTTTACTTGTGTATTGAGTGTACATCTTTTAAACAGGCCTTGAAAATTGAAAAACATATTAAACTAATGAAAAGCACCATTTATATTGAAAACCTTAAAAAATATCCCGAAATGATTGAAAAATTGATATCTAAATATGATCAATAAAAAATATCTACTGTTTTTTATTAAATTTAATTAATTTAGCATCCCGTTTCCTTCTTAGGAAAGGGCCTATAGCTCAGTTGGTTAGAGCATCTGACTCATAATCAGAGGGTCCTAGGTTCAAATCCTAGTGGGCCCACTTCAAAATCCTCAGTATTCCCTGAGGGTTTTTTATTTTGAAATACTTTATTAAAAAGAAAAAAGCCCCAAAGATGGCTATTGTTATCACAATTCAAGGAGCGCATGCGTATTAAAGCCAGTTAATTATAGGCTTTTTTTTATTTCCTTGTTTTTGATGTATTTTACCCTTCTATCATGAAGAATATTCTACAGCTATTTATTCAAAATGTCGTTTGGCGAGGACTGTTTTATATAACTAGTTTTATATTAAACCTTGCCATTGCCAGACACTTTGAAGCAGCTGCCAGCGGAATGATTTATTATTTAATAACCAGCTATGCTTTTATTACATTATTACTAAGTGTTAGTTTCGAGTCTGCAATAATTTATTTTACCTCAAACCAAGAAATAAAAAAATCAAAACTTTTTGGCTTATCAATAATATGGCTGATCTCAGCGGGGGTTTTATTGTTATTGTTTTATTGTTTCATTAAATACACGCATCCAGAAAGTATTTATGCAAAGAATTCTACACATGGTTTTCTTTTTATTTGTGGAAACTTATTAATTGCCTTCATGAGTGGCTTTTTTTATGCTAACAAGAATTTTAAGTTTTCCAACATAATAGGAATCATTATTAATGTACTTTTAATTTTATTAATTCTATTTATTAATAAAACTGGTCTTTTAAGCGATAATATTTATTTGGATGCTTATTTTGCCAGCTATCTTTTGCAAGGAACAATATTGGCGATAGCGCTAATAAAAAATTCTGAATTTTTAAGCGAATGCTCATTACCCTCTAAAGTTGAATTAAGAAAAATATTCAATTACTTGATGATCGTGTTTACGTGTAACATCATCGCTTTTTTATGCTATCGCATAGACTATTGGTTCGTTTACTATTTCTGCACTCCAAAAGAACTTGGAAACTATATTCAAGTATCTAAGGTTGTACAAATGTTCTTTGTGTTCCCTTCAATTTTAGCAGCAGTAGTATTCCCTCTAACAGCAGGAGGAAATAAAAATAAAATTAAAGAATTACTAGGTAGTGTATCTAGATTGATTTTGATTGCTTATACTGTTTTGTGTTTATTGCTTATAATAACGGGCAACCTGCTTTTCCCGTTTGTGTTTGGAGATAGTTTTACAGAGATGTATTTTGTGTTTCTTTTTTATATCCCTGGTATTATTTCCTTTTCTTCCCTTTATATATTGTCGGCCTATTACTCTGGTAAGGGCAGGGGTATTGTAAACATGAAAGGCGGTTTAATTGCAATGATTACAATTATTATTGGAGATGCATTGCTTCTTCCTAGATTTGGAATAGCGGCTGCGGCTGGTGCGAGCAGTGTAGGGTATCTTTTTTATTACATATACGTATTAAGAATATTTATGAAAGAATACAATGTAAATGTTAAAGAGTTTTTTTATTTACATATCGACGATATGAAAAAAATAAAGAAAATTATTTTTAGAGACAATTAATACTCCATGAAAAATTATGCACTTTGGCTTCCAAGTTGGTATCCTAATAGAAAGGATGTTTTTGATGGTGATTTTATTGAACGCCATGCAATGGCTGTGAGCGAGCAAACAAAAATTATATTGTTATTTGTAGCTAAAGACGAGCATCTAAAAAGAAATAAAGTAGAAATTGAAAAAAAAACCAACAACAATTTAATAGTTTACAAGGTATATTATGGCAAAACAAAATGGGGTGGAGTTTTTGAAAAACTTCATTCGTTTATAAAATACGTTGGTTTACAAAAGAAGATTTATAAGCAGATTTTAAATGAAAATGGCACACCTGACATCGTTCATGTGCACGTTGCATTGAAAGCTGGTCTCCTCGCACTTTATTTAAAGAAAAAATATCGAATTCCATTTGTTGTGACCGAAAACTGGACAGGGTATTTTCCCTATTCAAGCAGTAGCATTTATAAAAAAAACCGGTTGTTTAGGCTACTAAATAAAAGGGTATTGGAAGAAGCTACATTGTTTTTACCCGTATCCGATAGTCTTGAAAAGACTGTAAATAAATATTTTGCAACTGTTAACTATCAGATAGTACCTAATGTGGTGAACACAGAACTTTTTTATTTTAATCCGACTGAAATAAAAAAATTCCGATTCCTTCATCCTTCTACAATGAATTTCAATAAAAATCCAGAAGGGCTTTTAGAGGCATGTAAAATAGTTAAAGAGAGGGGCTATGATTTTGAACTACTCATGGTGGGCAACCAGCCCGAAACATTGGTTTCGCTTGCAAAGCAACTAGATTTGTCTGAGCAAGTTTCATTTATAGAAGCGGTCTCTTATGCTGATATCGCTAAACTAATGCAACAGTCTTCCTCATTATTAATGTTTAGTCGATTTGAAAACTTGCCTTGTGTAATTTTAGAAGCGCTGTGTTGTGGTCTTCCTGTTATTGGCACTAGTGTAGGCGGAATTCCAGAATTAATTGATAAAGAAAATGGACTATTGGTGGAAAGCGAAAACATTCCTGCTCTTGCAAAAGCAATGATGAAAATGATGGATAATTATAAAGGGTATAACCCTCGGCTTATTTCTGAAAAAGCTACTGCATTGTTTAATTATACAATAGTAGCAAAACAATATGTTGATATATATAATAAAATTATAGGGTAAGTTTCTTTGGTGACATAACATTACTCTTTTATAAACTGCTGCTGAAAAACACCCTTATCAGTAATGAGTTTTACAAAATAAGCCCCCTTGCTTAATCCGCTTAGGCTTACATTCATCGTAGAAATATTTTTTGTTTCAATCTCTTTTATTAACATACCGGTTATAGTATATATCAATACACGGTTGTTATTGGGTGGAAGTAAAATCCGTAAAGAGGTTGTTACTGGATTTGGATAGATAATAAATTTACCGATAGCTCTATTATAAATATTTTCCAATGTAGAGTATTGAAAACCGCCATCTTTATC
>CANFJP010000079.1 GCA_947447485.1 Chitinophagaceae bacterium | reverse complement strand
TAGTACGGAAGCTGCTTTATTAAGTTTGTTAAGCTTGGTGTTATATGGTTTTATTTATACGCCACTTAAAAAAATAAACTCAATTGCAGTATTGGTAGGAGCTATTCCTGGAGCATTGCCTTGTTTGATTGGATGGGTTGCTAGTTTTGTTGAGGGTAATGAGCATAGTTGGGTAGGCGGATGGATTTTATTTGCGATTCAATTTTTGTGGCAGTTTCCTCATTTTTGGGCAATTGCCTGGGTGGCGCATAAAGATTATAGCACCGCAGGATTTAAATTGTTGCCCAGTGATAAAGGACCAACGAAATTCACCGCCCTGCAGGGTATTATGTATAGTGCGTTGATGATTCCAATAGGTGTTTTGCCGCATTACATTATTATTAGTGATGCTGGGCCAATGTCTGGAATAATCAGCATGTGGATTTTGCTTGGATGTAATTTGTTTATGGTATACGTGAGCG
The DNA here is from genome assembly GCA_947447485.1 of Chitinophagaceae bacterium. Taxonomy (GTDB): domain Bacteria; phylum Bacteroidota; class Bacteroidia; order Chitinophagales; family Chitinophagaceae; genus Ferruginibacter. The sequence continues at coordinate 8,350 of CANFJP010000079.1, read as the reverse complement.
TGTTGTTGTTTTTAAGAATGGATATACCCGCAGCAAGAAAAGTAATGTTCAGTTCTTATTTTTATTTAATGATTGTGTTTTTAAGCTTGTATGCAGATAAAATTAAGTTTCATTAATCTAATCTGTAAAAGTTTATAAAAAACAATAGCCATATTAAACATCCGAAAGGAGTAGAATAATGAGTTCAGTTGCGATAAAAAAAACAAACAAAATTCACCCCCATAAATTTACTTTATGGGTGGGTATTGGAAGTATTGTAATGATGTTTGCCGGACTAACGAGTGCATACATTGTTAAACGCAACCAGGCTAATTGGGTTTCTTATGAATTACCTGTTGCTTTTTATTATAGTACAATGGTAATTATGCTAAGCAGCTTAACATTGCACTTGTCTGTAAAAGCGTTTAAAAATAGGACTATTGCTACCTATAGGACCTTAATGGCAACAACATTATTACTAGGAGTTCTTTTTATAGGATTACAAATTATTGGATTTAATAATTTTTGGAATGAGGGTATGACGTTACAAGCAAGTGTATCGTATTCTTTTTTATATGTAATTGTAGGTCTTCATGCAATTCATGTAATAGGAGGAGTGATTGCATTAATTGTGATGTCTATAAAATCATTCAGTAATAAGTCCGAAAATTATAGTGTAGTACCAGTAGAATTAATTTCTACTTACTGGCACTTTGTAGATCTACTTTGGTTATATCTACTTGTTTTTTTAATAATGATTAAATAATTAATTTTTTTAGATACTAGAATTTACTTTTATGTCAACAACAGCAATTCCTACAGGAACAAAATGGTGGAGCGGTGGAAAAAGTCCGTTCAATGTTAGCTATGGTAAAGTAATGATGTGGTACTTTTTAATGAGTGATGCCTTTACTTTTGGCGCATTCTTGATTAGCTATGGCACCATTCGGTTTAGCGTAAATCATTGGGCAGATCCTAATCATGTTTTTAATGCATTTCCTTTCGCAGGACACGCCAATCTTCCGCTTGCATTTGTGAGTTTGATGACTTTTATTTTGATTTTTAGTTCTGTTACGATGGTTTTAGCTGTTCACGAAGGACACAAGATGAATCGCAAAGGAGTTGAAAAATTTATGCTGCTTACCATTTTGGGTGGTATAGCGTTTTTAAGTTGTCAGGCTTGGGAGTGGACGCATTTGATTACTGGTGATCATGCAGTATTGGTGAATGGCCAAATTGAACATTGGGGAACAACGGTAAGTAAAAATCCTTGGGGTCCAGAAGTGTTGTTTAACGGAAAAGAAATTGCGACTCCGGGTCCAATTGCCTTTGGTGGATACTTTTTTGGTATTACAGGATTTCATGGATTTCACGTATTCAGCGGGGTAATCATAAACATCACGATGTACATTAAAACAAAATTGGGTCATTTTGATCAACGTGGTCATTATGAAATGATAGAAAAAGCTGGTTTATATTGGCATTTTGTGGATTTGGTTTGGGTGTTTGTATTCCTTTGTTTCTATCTAGTGTAATAAAAATTTTAAATTTTTTTAAAGAAAAATAATTATGTCTCAACATTACGAAAACCCTGAAATTACTTTTCAGCCCGATCATTCTGGCGGAACATCAAGAATATGGAAAATATTTTGGGTATTATCTGCGCTAACTATTATAGAATTAGCGCTGGGTTATTTTCTATATTTAAAACATGGTCATTTAGGATACACTACAGTACTTACAACAAAATGTGTAATTGCCATTCTTACAATAGCCAAAGCTTATTACATCGTTTCTGTATTTATGCATTTGGGTGATGAGGTTCGTAATTTAATTATGACGATCGTAGTTCCACTAGTATTGTTTGTATGGTTTATTATCGCTTTTTTATCTGATGGCAATAGTTGGAAAAACCTTCGTAATACCGATGGGGGTAGCAGACCCAATAAAATGGAGCAAGTAGAAAAAGCCCCTACTGAAAACGAAACACATCATTAATATTTAATTTTTTTATAAAATAGCTAACCATCGTTGTCCAAAAGAAACGGTGGTTTTTTTTAAACAATTTTAGTTTTTGATAGTTATTATATAGAATAAAATGCAAAGAAGCATGAACAAAAACTCCATTATAGCATTAATTATTGCAATTCTTTTGCCGCTTACGGGATATTGGATGGTGAAGTATTATAGTAAAGACGCTATACACATGCCTCATCGATATTTTTACGACAGCGTTGTAATAAAAGAAAAAAACGGAAAAACCACTTTTGATACTTTATGGCACCAGGTTAATAACCTTTCTTTTACAAATCAACTTGGAAAAAAAGTTTCCTTAGATGATTTACATGGTAAAATTCTCGTCATTAATTTTTTCTTCTCTCGTTGTCCCTCTATCTGTCCTGGCTTAGCAAATTCAATGAAGCGCCTGCAAGCCTCTTTTATAAAAAATCCTGAAATAGTACAGTTTCTAACAATTAGCATAGATCCAGCATTTGATAGTGTTCCAGAAATAAGAGCGTATGCTAATAAGCTAAACATCAACCATGATACATGGTGGTTTGCAACAGGAGATAAAAAACAAATTTACGACTTTGCATTAAATGAATTAAAAGCAAGTATTGCCGATACCAATGTTGATACTGCTTTTATACATACTGAAAACTTTTTTTTATTAGACTCCAATCGTGTTGTAAGAGGGTGGTATAATGGATTTGACACCATTAAGCAAGCTCAACTTGCCATGGATATTCCAATCCTAATGTTAGAGAAAGACAAAAAAAGTCCTTCTATTTTAAGAGAGTTTATTCCATACCTACCTGTTATATTTATTGGAATTGGATTAACTATTTTATTATTAACCATATTAACAAGAATTAAAAATAAAAGCAATGATCACACCCACATTTAAAAAAAACGATAAAAATGCAAAGCTCTTTATTTATTTAGTATCTGTAATTGTTTTTGCAGCGGTAGTGATATTAAATAGAATTCAATTAAAAGTGGAGCTGCCTTTTAATCCTCATGTTTTTGCAACTGCTAATGCAATCATCAATTCATTGGTAGCGGTTTTGTTATTAGCTGGTTTGATGGCCGCTAGGCAGCAAAAGTACACTCTCCACAAAAAAATTATGCTTGCAGCAATAGTATTGTCTGTTCTTTTCTTATTGAGTTATATTGCTCATCATTTATTTGCTGGAGAAACAGCTTTTGGTGGAGTGGGAGCTATTCGCATTGTATACTTCGTTATCTTGTTTACTCATATTCCTTTAGCAGGCATTATACTTCCTTTTATTTTGTTTACTGCCTATCGTGCATTGATCGGAGAATATGAAGCACATAAAAAATTGACAAGAATAACTTGGCCAATATGGTTTTATGTAGCAGTAACCGGAGTGATTGTTTATTGGATGATCAGCCCTTATTATAGCTAATCATTATATAGCCAATTCTTTAGAGGGGTCCCAATATTTAGTTTTAAAATTGATCACGGTATCGTTTTTGATTTCTATTCCTTCTTTTTTTAATAGTTCTTCCATTGTTGTGGGAGTAGAAAAATGATTTTTTCCTGTGAGCATTCCATTTCTATTGACAACTCTTTGTGCAGGAACTTTAGGATGAACTTGATGGGCTGCATTCATTGCCCAGCCTACCATGCGCGCGCTTAGTTTTGTTCCAAGATAGGAGGCGATGGCACCATATGAACTTACTCTTCCTTTTGGTATTAATCGCACGACTTCATACACATCTTCAAAAAAAGTATATTCTTTTTTAGGTGCAATAGAATTTTCTCTTACCCGTTTAGATATATCACCTACTTTTCTACTCATTTCTTATTTATTAATTCCGATTTTTTGGGTTCAGGTACCGCTTCGTAATTATATGGACAATGTGTGCATCCGTTACCACAACAAAAGCCTTTCGTAAGATGATAGTGTTCGGTAAATACAATGTATCCATCTTCATTGTAATAAAAATCTTTTCCTTCAATCATGTGCGCTGCTGGTATAAATTATGCTGTGTTTTGTTCTGTTTCTTTTAAATACTCATAGAGCGCTTCATCAATGGCAGGAAGCTCTTTTTCTATAGAAAAAGACAGATAAAAAATCTTGTTGCTTTTTGCTATATCAAGTCCTTCATAATGTGTTTTAATTTTCAGTCGCTCATCAATATTTTCATCAGCGTAAACGTCTTCATTTTCCTTTAGCAATGTTAATCCGTATTTTTCTATAACTATTTTTGTGAAATGAAACAATTGAGGCGAATCTGTTTTAAGATGTATGATGCCGGAAGGCTTTAGTATTTTTTTGTACAGTCGTAAAAATCTAGGATGCGTTAATCTTTTTTTTGCTTTTGATGTTCTTAATTGTGGATCAGGAAACGTAATCCATATTTCATCTACTTCACCCTCTTTGAAGTATTGTTCAATCATTTCAATTTGAGTACGGAGGAAAGCGGCATTGTTGAGCGACTGTTCGCTTGCTCTTCTTGCTCCTAAGTACATGCGGTTACCTTTTACATCTACTCCAATAAAATTCTTATCTGCATACAAAGCTGATAATCCAATGGTATATTCTCCTCTACCACAAGCAAGTTCAAGGGTAATTGGGTGATTGTTATTGAAATGGGCACTCCATTTACCGGCAATATCAGTTGGGTATTCTAATACATTAGAAAGTGATTTTATTTGCGCAAATCGGAGTAGTTTTTTTTGTGCCATTCAGTGCAAAGGTAAAGAAGCAGATGTATAGAAATACCTTCTGTTTTAGATAGAATGTATAATTTTTATTGATTAATTATTCTTAACATCAAATGCGTCTCTGAGGCCATTTCCCAATAAATTAAATGCCAATACCAACAACATTATTGCAATTCCGGGAATCAACGCAAGCAAGGGTTTACTTGTGATAATAAAATTATAGTTTTCTTTAATCATCAATCCCCAGCTAGGCTGAGGAGGCTGTATGCCTATTCCTAAAAAACTAAGTCCAGCTTCTATAATAATTGCCATAGCAAAATTACTTGCTGCTATCACCATCAACGGACCAATCATACTGGGTAATATATGTTTAACAATAATTCTGCGATTACTAAAGCCCATTGTTTTTGCTGCTTGAATATATTCTAGTTCTTTAATTCCCATAACTTGTCCGCGAACAAGTCTGGCTACGTTCACCCACATGGTTAAACCAACCGCTATAAAAATTTGCCAAAATCCTTTACCAACAGAAACGGTGAATGCAAATACTAGTAAAATTGTTGGGATACTCCACACTACATTAATACACCACATAATAACATCATCTATCCGCTTTCTATAATATCCCGCTAATGCGCCTAATAAAACGCCTACAAGCATTGAAATCAATACAGCTATAAACCCAACAGCCAAGCTTATTCTTGTTCCTATAATTAATCTGCTAAGTATATCTCTACCAAACATATCAGTACCCAACCAATATTTCTTTTCTATGATATAAGAGTACAGGGTATTGTTTTTATTATTTGTTAGCAGTGTGATATTATATTGCTGTTGAATGCTAGTGTCTTCATCAATGTATTTATTTACATACAATGTATTTTTATTTATATAATAATCTTTTATAGGGACGTATTTATATTGAGCCGGACTACCGTTGATAAGTTTATTAAACCAAGAATTGCTTTGGATTACTGGAGCAGGTATTTTTAGAAAAAGCTGAGTATATCCTGGTTGCTTTGCTTGTATTTCTATTGTTTGTAAATCTGCATTGGGCGTGTTGTCGGGAGATATGATATATCCAAACGTTGCCAGTAAAAAAAAGAAACCAATAATAATTATTGAAAATACAGCCAGCTTATTTTTGTATAAGCGCTTCCAGGTTACAGTAGAAAAAAATACGGATTCAGGGAGCATAATGAAAGATACAATTGATTTTTATTTAACTACTCTTTCTTTCCAGGAATATTTCCCAAAAACTCCCATCCATCCTGCTACAACTGTATACATAATATGAAAAGGCTGCATCAATGGAAAAAACCAGAGTAATGTCTTTCTCTTAAAAAAAACTGCAACTGGGTATAAAAAATAAAGTTCTATTATTGTTTTAAAAACTAACAGCATCAATAAAAATCCAATCGACGTAAATGAAATTTTCAACATGCTGTAGTGTAGATTCCATCCCAATACACCCATCATCAAAAAAAGTAAAGAAATATTAAATAGATAAACCAATAACAACACAGGAAAAATACTTTTATCATTGTATTTATTTGCTTTACTTGCCCATCTGATTCTTTGGTTTAAAAAATCTTTAATACTCTTAATGGAATTTGTTTCTACAATTACTTCGGATGATCCTAAGTAACTTATTTGTGAAGGGTACAGACTAGCAATTTTATGCATGAGTAACATATCGTCTCCGCTGGCAATATAATCGATTTTTTCGAATCCATTAATCTCCCTAAATACTTCCTTCGTGTATGCGAGGTTTGCTCCATTACACATACTGTGAATGTTTTTATTTACAGCTGCTCCGGTAATTCCTTGTAGTGCCATAAAATCGAGTGATTGAAAGATTTCAATAAAACGGTTGTTATTTTTTATCACTACAGGCATGACAATTAATTTGGGTTCTTCCTTTTCAAATAAATTGGCAATTGTTTTCAGCCAATTAACTGGAACAATACAATCTGCATCTGTTGTAACAATCAATGTTCCTTTACTTTGTGCAATACCAATTTCTATTGCTTTCTTTTTGTATGAATTAATGGTTCCTTCATTTATATATTTGTGTAAAGAGATCAATTGAATGTTACTGTTAGAAAAAGACTGAACAATAGTTGCTGTTTGGTCGGTTGAATGATCGTCAACAATAATTACCTCAAACAAAGAGGAGGGGTAAGTTTGCAATTGTAATGAACGAATCAGTGCTTCAATATTTTCTGCTTCGTTCCTTGCTGCTACAATAACTGAAATAACTGTTTTATTGGAAGCGCCCGTAGCCAATGGTAGTTTTTCGGTAGAAATTGCTTTCCAGGCTTTTCGGTAGTATATCAATAGCCCTGCATATAGCAAACTGAGTAATACTAGAAAAAGGTAAAATGCTTCCATTGTCTTGTAAAGCAAAATTAATTTTTTGAAAACAAAACGAATGTGTAACTTTATATAGTTGCTTAAACAACTATATGTCAAACAACCAATTTAAAAAAAGCGAACTATACAGCTTTATTACAGGAAAAGCGAGTACTGCCATTGCCCGCAGGATGCAAAAGAACTTCAAACAAAACGGAATAGACATCACCATTGAGCAATGGAGTGTACTCTATCATTTATGGAAGGAAGATGGAATGAGCCAACAGTCTCTTTGCGAAGCAACTTTTAGAGACAAACCAAGCATCACCAGATTACTAGATAATTTAGAAAAATTGCAATTGGTTAAAAGAGTGCCAAGCAAAGAAGACAGACGAGTAAACATGATTTATCTTACTTCGGCAGCGCAGCATTTACAAGAACAAACAATTGAATTAGCAAATCAAACGCTTAATGAAGCGTTAGAAGGCGTTACCCATGGTCAAATTGAAATTGCAAAAGAAGTGTTACAAAAGGTATATGAAAACTTGAAATAAGCAAAACTGCGAATTTCTATTATAATAATTTAAACCTACCGCAATGAGTACCTCAACAATTACATCCAGCGTATTAAAAGGAGGAGAGTGGCTAATCAAAGAAAGCAACCCCACTGATACTTTTACTCCAGAAGATTTTAATGAAGAACAGGAAATGGTGAAAGAAATGTGTGTGCAATTTCTTCAAACAGAAATCTTGCCCGTTATGGATCGCATCGATTCGTTAGAAAAAGGATTAATGCCTTCTCTTATGGAAAAAGCCGGTGAGCAAGGCTTATTAGGAACGGCTATCCCAGAAGAGCTGGGTGGATTAGGAAAAGATTTTATTACAGGAACATTGGTGAACGAAGCGTTGGGCGGCGGCTTTTCATTTAGTGTTGCATTGGCTGCACATACCGGTATTGGCACTTTGCCGATTTTATACTTTGGAACTGCCGAACAAAAAAACAAGTATATACCTAAGCTTGCTAGTGGAGAATGGAAAGGTTCGTATGGACTAACTGAGCCGAATAGTGGCAGTGACGCACTAGGAGCGAAAACAACGGCCACGCTTTCTGCTGATGGGAAACAGTATATTTTAAATGGACAAAAGTGCTGGATTACAAACGGCGGCTTTGCAGATGTATTTACTGTTTTTGCTAAAATCGATGGAGATAAATTTACTGCGTTTATTATTGAACGTGGAATGGAAGGATTTACTCAAGGCCCAGAAGAACACAAGATGGGTATCAAAGGATCTTCCACCGTTCAACTATACTTTCAAGAT
>CANFJP010000078.1 GCA_947447485.1 Chitinophagaceae bacterium | reverse complement strand
GATGGCGATCTAGCTCCAGCATATTGGGATAACCCATATTTTACTAGATACAAAAACGTTGAATCAGATTCTAGAGAGCGTTATTTTGGAAACACCTTTATAACTTACAAGCCTTCTAGCTGGTTGAATCTTACTTCAAGAGTGTCTATTGACAACTACAATGATTTAGCTCAAGAACGTAAAGCTGTAACCAGCATTGGCGTTCCTTATTACAGAAGATATAGTAAGAATTTTAAAGAAGTGAATTTTGATCTTTTAGCTAATGCAGAATGGAATTTAACAGATAACGTTAATTTAAAAGCATTAATGGGTTCAAATACACGTATGCAAACATCTTCAAGCCTAGATGCAAGCACAAATGGTGGATTAGGATTACCCGATTTGTATACCTTATCTAACTCTATTAACACACCAGAACCTCCTACCCAATTTGAAGGAACTAAAAGAGTGGAAGGGGTTTTCGCTGGCGCAACTGTAACTTATCTTGATGCATTTATTTTAGATGCAAGTTTACGTAGAGATCGTTCATCTACTTTACCGAAAGATAACAATGTATATTATTACCCTTCTGTTTCTGGAGGATTTATATTCTCTAAATATGTTAAGAAAGATTGGATTAGCTACGGAAAATTAAGATTGAATTATGCTGAAGTAGGTGGAGATGCTCCTTTGTTTTCTGTTAAGGATTATTATACCACTGATGGATCATCTTCTTTCAATGGAACAGCATTGTTTTCTGTGTTGAGTACTAAGAACAATGCAGGTTTGAAACCTGAAAAAACACAAAGTACTGAGCTTGGAATGGAAATGTCTTTCCTTCAATCTAGAGTAGGCTTTGATGTTTCTTATTATCAAGCAAAAACAATTGATCAAATTCTTCCTTTGACCATTTCTACTGCAACGGGGTATAGCAGAGAATATGTAAACTCAGGAACCATTCAAAACAAAGGAATTGAATTGGCATTGTACGGCAGTCCAATAAAAAATAGAAACTTTGCATGGGATGTTACCGTTAATTTCACTAAGAACACTAATAAAGTGTTGAAATTATATGGAGATGTTGATAACATCGTTTTAGGTTCTTTCCCTGGTGTTACATTGAATGCTACTTTAAATCAACCTTATGGAACTATACATGGTACAGATTATATCTATACCAATGGCAGACCTACTGTTGATGCAGATGGTAATTATTTAATTACCGCTAGCAATAACAACACAATTGGAAACGCTAATCCTGATTGGTTGGGCGGCATTACCAACAAGTTTACTTACAAAAACCTTTCATTGAGCTTCTTAATAGATGTTAGAAAAGGAGGAGATGTTTTCTCTACTGATATGTATTATGGTATGGCAGGTGGATTATACGCAGAAACTGCAGGCTTAAATGACCTAGGCAACCCAATCAGAAATACCATAGCTGATGGAGGAGGAATTATCAGAAATGGTGTAACAGCAGATGGACTTCCGAATACTATCCGTGTTGATATCAGCGATTATGGTGCTATTGATAGTTATGTTTCTGCTCCTGATAAAAGATTTGTTTATGATGCTAGCTATATTAAATTGAGAGATTTATCTATAGGCTATACATTGCCAATGAAGAAGTTTAGCGATAAATTCAATAAGTATATCAAAGGGGTGGAGCTTTCTCTAATTGGAAGAAACCTTGCTATCCTTCACAAAAACCTTCCTTATGCTGATCCTGAAGATAGTTTTGGATCAGGAAATTTGCAAGGTGCTCAGTGTGGTAGTTACCCTGGAGTTAGATCAATTGGATTTAATGTTAAAATAAAACTTTAATACATTTAAAACAACGTTTATGAAAATAATATTCAACGTGCTAGCAATTTCAGGGGCAATGCTTCTGGCTTCTTGCACTAAAAACATCACGGACTATAATAACATCACCACAAGTCCTTTGGCAGTATCATCAGGATCGCTGTTTGCAAATGCAACAGTAAATCTGTCTGATGAAATGGCTAATACAAATGTGAACGATAACAACTTCAGACTTTGGGCTCAGTATTGGACTGAAACCACTTACAGAGATGAAACTCGTTATAACATCAACGGAAGAAGTATTTCCGACAGATGGTGGTCTACGTTCTATAAAGATGTAATCAAAGATTTGACTGAAGCTTCTAAAGTTGTTCAGACAGAAACATTGACTTTAACACCAGCGCAAATACAAAATAGAGTAGCTATCAACGACATGATGATAACGTACTGTTATTATACATTGATTACTACTTTTGGTAATGTGCCTTATACAGATGCACTGAACATAGCCGTTATTCAACCTTCATACGATGATGCGTCGCAAGTATTTGATGCCATTTCAACCAAACTAGATAATGCATTGACTAATTTAGATGTAGCAGAAGCAGGATACGGAAGTTCAGATCTTTTACTACACGACGATGTGAGCGGATGGAAAAGATTTGGATACAGCTTAAAAATGAGAATGGGAATGTTGATTGCAGATGTTAACCCAGCTAAAGCTGAATTGATGGTTACAGATGCTGCGCCAAATGTAATTTCTTCTAACGATGAAAACATCATGATGAATTACCTAGCAGCTCCCCCAAATACAAATCCTGTTTGGGAAGATCTAGTACAAAGCCAAAGACATGACTATGTAGGGGCTTCTCCATTTGTAGATTCATTATTAGCATACAATGATCCAAGAATTGGATTCTTTTTTGAAACAAATGTAGATGGAGTTTATGTAGGACAATCTCCAGGGTATAAAGTGCCAAATTATAAGGACTATTCTGTTCCTTCCGATAAAGTGGCTGATCCATTAATGCCTCACACCTTTTTTAGCTATGCTGAGATGGAATTGTTAAAAGCAGAAGCTGTTGAAAGAGGTTATGCTGTTGCAGGAACTGCAGAAGATCATTACAACGCAGCTATTGATGCTTCTGTTCAAGAATGGGGCGGATCATTGGCAGATGCACAACTATATCGTGCTCAACCAGGCATAAGCTATACAACTGCCCCTGGCGATTACAAGCAAAAAATTGGTCTTCAATCATGGTTTGCTTTGTATAACAGAGGATTTGATGCTTGGACTCAATACAGAAGATTAGATTTCCCTGTGCTAGAAGTTCCATATATGGGAGCTACCAATCCATTTAAAGATGGTGAAACACCTGGGCTTTTAATTAGAATGACCTACCCTGTTATTGAGCAAAATGTAAATGGTGCAAATTACAATGCAGCATCTGCAGCCATCGGGAAAGATCAAATCACACAAAAATTATGGTTCGACCTTAATTAATAATAAATAAATTATACTTTCTAAAAAACCAGCAGTTTACTGCTGGTTTTTTATTTTAACAACATTCCAAAAACAAACTTGCCTCAATATTGATATCGTCAACACAACATCAGCTAGAATAATTAAACGATTTTTTTAGTTGAATAACCATTATCTTTTATAATAATAAAAACGACGCCACTAATTAAAGCGGCAAAATAACACCAGACCGAAATAACATATTCACGAAAGTAGAGACTGGTAATTATATATGATAAAGCAACCAACAGCCCAAGTATCCAAACTTTTTTTACACTGGAAATAAATGCTGGGACCACCGTAGCTACTCCATAACAAACACTTCCTATAATTAATACCCATGAAGGATAATGAAGTATGTACTTTATATGATGCTCAACCAATAAGCTTTCTACAGGATATACAAGCATTGAAATTAAATAAACAATAGACGTTGCGATCCCAATTAAATAAACAAATGACAGGGCCTGTATATTTCTTTTTTTATTTTCGATTTTTAAAATAGCATATGGTATTAAAATTGGCCAAATTACATACGCACAAGTCAAGAAGATGTAGGCACACCACTGCCGGCATACTAAATAGTGGGCGTCTGTAAAAGACAACCATATAAATCCTTCCGCTATTTGCTGAATAGAGAAAACAATAGGGATTATACAGAATGCTGTTTGCTTGACAGATGTTTTAGCTCTAATAGAAGCTACCCCTATTATTGCAAGCACTATTGCAGCACCAAAACTCGCAGTGGATGAAAAGCACATGTCTTCTATTTTAAATTTTTCTGATTCCTACTATCTAATTACAATGTAAACCTTGTATTAAAAATCAATTATTCTGCTATTGCCTATTGTCAACCTTATGATTAACATCATTTACACAACACTTTGATTGATTATACTATTTAAACGTAGCGAATAACGCTCTATCGTACGTTTCAATTTGTGTTGGCTTTAATAACAAGCACAAAAAAGCCACCCGTTTGGGTGGCTGTAGAATAAGTGTTACGTTATAATTATTGTTTTACGAACTGAGTAGTACTAGTCTCTCCTTTCGAATTCATTGCTTTAATAAAATAATTACCCGGAGCCAATGTTTGTACATTCAATTGAATAGCGTTGCTTCCTTTTTCTAAAGAAGTTTGCTGAGTTGAATAAATTTTACCTAGCTCATCTGCAATCACTATCGTTGACTTGTCTTTTATTGGCGAAGCAATCCAAAGAGTAGTAGATATTTTTACAGGATTAGGATAAATATTTTCGATTATAAATTTAGTAGTAGCTCCTGCTTTAATCAACACCACCGTACTAAAAGAATATTTTCCATCTAGATCAACTTGGCGAAGTCTGTAATAAGTAGTGCCTACTTCTCTTGCATCGATGTAATCATATTGTAATACAGCATTGCTATTTCCTGCAATTGATTTGGTAGACACAAAACCAATTGTAGTAAAGTTTACACCATCTGCAGAAGATTGAATATCAAAACCGGTATTGTTCATTTCGGTAGCGGTTGACCAAGCCAATTTATTGCGATTTGCTTGACGAACCCCACTGAAATTGATAAAGTGTACGGGGGCTGTGGCACTAGTAGCCAAAACGAAATTCGCTATATTAGAATTAAATGAATTGCCGACAGTAGATGCAGCACTAGCAGTAACTGTATTACTGGGAATTAAAGTGCTAGTAATAGATCCTCCCAAAGAAGTGATGATTCCCCCATAACTTACTGCTACAGTATTATAAGCTCCTATATCAGTTCTTGCCAAAGAAATTGTTCCACTAGAAAACGTACCACCACTATATTCAACTTGCCAAAACTCTGAATGACTAATACTAGTCAAGCCAGAGCCTAATTGTGCAGGACCTATATCAAGAGAATAAGCTCCAGGACATAATATAAGGCTAGAGCCTGACGGGCTATTGATATTTAAAGGCAAATATTGGCCAACATCCCCAATTGGAAATTTATAATCGCCAACACCAATATCAGGCATATGCCAGTAAATCTTCAGGTTATTTGTCAGTACATATGAGCTAGTGTTACCGCCAAGAATAGCACCTACCGAAGTATTAAAAAGTTCGAGTTTCATATAAAAGCCTGGAGGAGCAACACTATTTAATAAGCCACTAGTTAGTGTTAACACCCCCGTAGCGCTTAACGATTTAGTTGAATTTAACGTAACTGTTCCACTAGCAAAAGTATTATTAATTTTTAAACTATTGGGACCACCACTACCAGGAAACTCAACATCTGTAGTGGTTTGGTTGGCAACAGCAGAAGCATATTCCAATGTAGAGGATGATCCGTAAACTAAAGTACCAGATGTTCCCAAAGCTAAAGAAGCAGTCCCTTGCATTGAAAGAGTTCCATTGATTGTAGTAGCTTGTAATGCCACAGTAGTTTTAGCACTTGTTCCTGCTAAAGTGATATTACCATAAATCAAAGGATAGTTACCTGGGAATGTTCCCGATGATCCTCTTGAAGCTAAATTTTGTACACCACTTTTACTATAAATAATCGTTCCATTAGAAAAGTCATAGGCATTCATTTGGAATCTAGGTGATGCCCCAGATAAATTCAATGTTCCTGCAACAGTTAATGTGCCGGCAACACCATTAGTAGATTTTTGAAAAATATTACCAGTCCCAGCCGAAAGGATTGTGGTGCCTGCACCAATTGTAATATCTCCCTGATTGATTGTGCCATTATCAGGAGAGATAGTTTGAGTTCCCATATCTAGTGTGCCTGCTACCACATTAAGCGAAGTAAGTTTAATATTGGTACCTATTGTTACAGTTTGCCCACTATTTAAATTAATCTCCAATGGAAAAACATTGGTACCAGGGTTAGAAATAGTCGCACCCCATTCTCCCGTAGTGGTTAGTGCCCTTGAGTTGCCTACAATACTTACTTTGCCACCAACAGAAGCCGTAAATGGATAAACATTATAGCCATTAGTTTGATTTGCGCCTGGCACCGAACCCACAATTGCCCAAAATGCTCTTAATTTACCCCAAACCCCCAAGGTGAAAGTAGACAAGGCTACTTTTCCTGGAGTTGTAAAGGTGCCACTTGCAGCTGTCCCTGTAGACAAGTGAAGATCCAAACATGCCTCATTTTGACTAAGGGTAATTGTGTGTCCGTATTGAATATAAACACTTGTAGTAGAAGTTGGGGTTTGACCTGTGGTAGCAGCAGCCCAAGTGGTACCATCATATACATACCAAGTTGCAATATCGTTCCAATTACCGGAAGCATTTGAGCGAAAATCACCTGCTACTTGAGCCCAAGCTGAACTCATGCCCATGAATAAAACAAAACAAAGTATAGAACTCCATTTAAAAATGTATGATGTTTTTGCATTTGTTTTAGAAAATGTCATATTTATAGATTTATATAATGAATCAATTTATGATAGGTAGCAAATGTACCTTTTCCAATTGAAAAAAGCATATAATGATATGGAGTATTTTTCCACTTAACATTAAGATAAAATAACAATAAGAAAAGTTGAAAAAACAGGCTATTTAACCCCAGATAGATTGGCGAATAATCTCGTGTAAACTAGTCAAATACACAAAATCAATTACTCTGTACAAGTGATACACAATCAATGTAATGCCTAAAAAATAAGAGAGCTTTTTATTATATAAAATGCTTCTGCAATACTCTTTTTGTAAAATTATTTCAGCTATCAGCAGAACAATAAGAAACACACAAAAGACTACAACAAAAGGGCCAAAAAGATGATAATGAAAACTCTTGGCTAAATCACCCTCGTATAAAAAAATGAAAGACTTGGTAATACCGCAGCCAGGGCAAGGCAATCCAGTCAGTAATTTAAAAGGACACAATGATTGAGCTTGCTCAATATTATTTCCATTCAGCTTCATTATACAAAAAGGAATAGCAAGTGTTATCATTACACCTGCTATTGCCAACATTTTGTTGAACTGCTTTTTCTTACTTATATAATTTATTGATATCACCTTGTACGATCATTGCTGCCACCATAGGAAAAAGAAAACCCAAGATTATTAATAAAGTAGATTGATCTTTATTTGCTTCCCCTGTTTTTTCATATACTTTTGGCAACCCTTCTTTTCCTGCCAAATAATAGAAATAAATATTCACTGGCATGCAGCATCCAGAAAAAATAGCAATGGGCTGCGATATAACTTCTCTTTCTGCAGCAGCGTTTAACACTTCTGCTACTTTAATGTTCCAATAAATTAAGTACAAGCCGCAAGTGATTATAGAAAGAATCAATACCAATACTGGCTCATTCTTGAAAGTAGGAATAGTAGATGACATGATTTAATTTTTTATGATTGATAGCGAATATAGAATATTTTATTACTGCTACACATATTAATTCTGATTAATTACTCACATTTATAAAACAAAACAGCACCCATTGAGGATGCTGTTTTCAATTATTAAAAGTTGTTTGCTTATTGAATCATGAGCATTTGTGTGTTTGCTACTCCATTTTCGCCTGTAACACTTAGCAAGTAATTTCCAGGAGCAATGCTTGCAGGGAAAGTAATTGTTTGAGTTGCATTTGCATCAGTAATTCTAACATTACTTGTATACATCTGCTGACCAAAAGTATTCGTTAATTGCACTCTAAAGTTACCGATTGCAGACTGAACGAATCTCAATTGTACCGTATGATTGGTAGATGGATTAGGATAAAGCTGAACATTTGTTCTGATTACATTCGCTGAATTAATTTTCACTATTGCAATGTTACTATTAATAGGTCTCATTGAATTATCGATTGCTACAACTCTATAGAAATTAAAGCCAACCGTTGCATTTTGATCAAGATAAGAATAACTTCCCCCAAGATGAGTTGATAGCACCTCAGTGACACTTTGAAAGTCTACACCATTGCTGCTTCTTTGAACTATGTATTTTTTAACCTCTAATTCTTCAACATCCCATTTAACAGATACAGCGTTATTAGTAGCCAATGTAGCAGTCATTGAAAGAAAATTTACAGGCAAAGCGCGCAATACTGAAAATACAATCATAAACCTATCAGATCTATAGCTTGCAGGATCTGAAGTAATACTAATAGTAGTAGTAGTAGTATCTGTTAAAAGTATTTTTGTTCTTGTATGAAGATAATTGTCTACTAATTCTGCCACTAATGAAGAAGAACTGAGATTTTCAGGTACCGTTTGAATAAAATACATTTGAGTTGCCAAACCGCTCATTCTATAAAAAAGAGTATCGGGTCCAACAATTGGCTGTCTTGCTTCTACTGCTAAATCATGACCATTTCTAAATAATCCAAAATTTTCTCCTGGATTCATCAACTTACTTGCATCATATAGATCAACGTCGTTTGAATATTGAACGTCAAAAACAACTGCATTTCCATCAGCGGTATTGACATTAGCCGCAATCAGGGTTGTACTCAATACACTTAGGCCAGTAGTAGGTCTTTTAAAAAATGGATTTTTGTTAGCGAAACTTTGAAGAGTGACCAAGCTTAATAAAACTGGCAAAAGGAATGTAAATG
>CANFJP010000077.1 GCA_947447485.1 Chitinophagaceae bacterium | reverse complement strand
TGAAGAGAAGTTAATAAAAAAGAAAATAGCCCCATGATTATACAAGCAGGGGTTATCCAGATTAAGAGCGTAATAACAGCCAAAAACAATCCCCCTCTTTTATATCCAATAAGTGTAATTAATTGTGTGCTTGACGCTCCGGGCAGGAGCTGACAAAAGGAGTTGTACTCAATAAGCTCTTCTTCGGTTAGATAGTTTCTTTTTTTTACAAACGTATTTAAAATCATCCCAAGATGACCTTGTGGTCCGCCGAAGGCAGTAAGTGTATAAAAAAACACCTGTTTAAGAAATGGTATGTGGCGAAAAATAAACAATGAATTAGGTGGTGGATATATTGGTGTTATCTAAAAATACAAAAAGCTTTATTAAATAATGATGTAATAGTGGCTAAAGTTTCAATTATTCAATATTCAAATGTAGATTTGATGATGAAATTATTAAAAGTCGCCTATTCTCTTCGTAAAAAACTATCAATTGTTTTTTTACTGCTTCTTATAAAATTAATAGCCTTGGCTCAGCCTCAGGTAGAAAACAAAAAAAACGCTTCTATAAAAATACCAGACTATGGTAATTTATATTATTGGGCCGCGCACCCCTGGAAAGCAGACCCTTCAGATAGTGTTCCTGCCCCATTAAGAAAGAATTATATAAAAGATTCAATGGTAGATGTTTTTTTTATTCATCCTACAACTTATACAAACAAGGATTTTATAGAGTGGAACGCATCTATAAATGATGATGATTTGAACAAAAAAACGGACTATAGTAGTATTTTATATCAAGCAAGTGCGTTTAATGAACGTTGTAGGGTTTTTTCTCCAAGATACAGACAAGCGCATATCAACGCTTTTTTTATAGACGATTCGATAGCTAAGCCCTATTTTGATATTGCTTATGCAGATGTAAAAGCCGCTTTTGAATATTATTTAAGTCATTTTAATAATGGTAGACCTATTATTATTGCATCACACAGCCAAGGAACGAAACATGCCGCACGATTATTAAAAGAGTTTTTTGAAGGAAAAGAATTAGAGAAAAAATTAGTGTGTGCTTATATTGTGGGCATGCCTATTCCGAAGAAATATTTTACTGATATTCCGGTTTGTAAAGACTCAACAGAAACGGGTTGTTTTGTTGGATGGAGAACATATAAAAAAGGTTATACACCTGATTATATTAAAAAAGAAAATTTTGATGCGGTAGTAATAAATCCTCTAACATGGAGTGTAAATGATGATAAGATTTCTTCTTCGTTAAATTTAGGCGGAGTATTAAAAAACTTTAATAAAATAGTTCCACATGTTGTGGATGCAAAAATTAATAAAAATATATTATGGACTAGTAAGCCAGATGTGTTTGGTAAAATATTCTTTACAAAAAAGAATTTTCATATAGGGGATATAAATTTATTTTATATGAATATTAGAGAAAATGTATCTCAAAGAATAAATGCTTATTGGAAAAAAAATAACACTTCATTATAATCCATATTGAGCGCTTATTTCTAACATTCGATCAATAGGTTTTTTTGCAGCAAGTCGCAGGTTTTCTTCAAGTATTATTTCTGGCAATTCATATTTCATACATAAGTATATTTTTTCTAATGTATTAAGTTTCATATAAGAACAGTCATTACAAGCGCAATGATTATTTGAGGGTGCTGGTATAAAAGTTTTAGTGGGACTATTTTTTTGCATTTGATGTAAAATACCTGATTCTGTGGCCACAATAAATTCAGTGGAGCTATCTACCTGGCTATACTTCAAAAGTCCTGTAGTGCTCCCTATATAGTCTGCTAGAGCTAATATAGATTCCTCACACTCTGGATGAGCAATGAATTTTGCTTTTGGGTGGCGTATTTTTAATTTGGTGATTTTTTGTAAGTTAAAAATTTCATGAACCATACAAGCTCCATTCCATAGTACCATATTTCTTCCTGTAATTTTATTAATATATGCACCAAGATTTTTATCGGGAGCAAAAATAATAGGTTGGTCAATCGGTAAACTTTCAACTATTTTTTGTGCATTAGAAGAAGTACAAATAATATCACTTAAGGCTTTAATTCCAGCACTACAGTTGATATAAGAAATTACTAAATGATTAGGATATTTATCACAAAATAATTTAAATTTATCAGGGGGTGCTGAATCACTTAAAGAGCAACCAGCATTTAAATCTGGGAGTAAAACTTTTTTTGTAGGATTTATTATTTTAGCTGTTTCAGCCATAAAATGAACTCCTGCGAAAACAATTATATCAGCATTGGTTGTTAGTGCTTTTTGAGATAAACCTAAACTATCTCCAATATAATCAGCTATGTCTTGTATGTCTGGTTCTTGGTAATAATGAGCAAGAATAATGGCATTTTTTTCTTTTTTTAATTTGTTAATTTCTAAAAATAAATCGAGTGTAATATCAATATTAAAATCGAGAAATCCTTTTTCTGAAATTATTTTATTTTGAAAATTTGTATTGTTAATATCTACCATAATAAGTATTAATACTATTTAATTATATAATCACTTATTACTATTATGTCTGTTAATAAGTGGATATATAAATTATTCTATCTATTGTAAAATTAAAAAGATTAACTTATTAACCTTGTTAAACATTTAATTAACATTATAATTAATTTATATAATCCTCTATTATACTATAAATACAATGAATTCATATTTCTAATTAACACAGGTTAATAAAAAAGCCTGTTGAAAATAAAAAAACGCTTTTTTTATCACTACCTGTTAATTGATGGGTATAAACGTTCATTAAAAGCAGCCTTAAAAACCAGGACATGAAAAACGGATATTTTTTACCCAAATTATTCATACTTAAGAAGCAGAAAACCTATTAATATCCACATAATTATAATTTATCAACACCATCCCTGTGGATTATTAAAAAAATGCCACCATCGAGCTTTTTTAACTTTATATTCAAAATCGTCCCATTCCTTTGTCAATAAAGAATTTGAAAGGGTTTCCACAGTTTGTAAATATCCTTTTTTACCTTATTTTTGCTATCCAAAAACCTTATAAAAAGTCATATGCAAATTATTCAAAGTATACGTGAAAAAGGCGCTGCCATTGTAATTATTGTAATTGCATTAAGCCTAATTGGTTTTATTTTAATGGACGCAAAACAAGGAAGCAATAAGCTTTTTAGCTCATTATCTAATAATGTTGGGTCTATAAACGGAGAAAAAATAGAGGTAGGCGAGTTTAATAAAAGAGTAAAACAAGCAGAAGACCAACAAGCTCAAAAAACCGGACAATCGCCTAGTGGGGCGCAGACCTACCAAATAAGAGAGCAGATGTGGAACCAAATGGTAGCAGAAAAAATCTTTTATAGCGAGATAAAAAAACTCGGAATTACTTTTACCGCAAAAGAACTGTCTTATATATTATTAAGCAATGAACAATCAAATCCTTTTTTACAAGAACAAAGCTTAAGAGATTCTATTACAGGAAAACTTGATATTAGTAAAGCACAAGCCGCTCTAAAAAATATTCAAAAATTAAAAGGAGAACAAAGAGAAGGGGTAACCGCACAGGTTATAGATCCTTTAAAGCTTAGCACAACGGTTGCTAAATATGCAGGATTATTAAGCGCCAGCGCTTATTACCCAACTTGGATGCAAGAAAAAGAAACAAACGAAAAACAACAATTTGCAAATATTTCATTTACAACTATTCCTTATTCAGAAATTTCCGATAGCGCTATTAAGGTTACAGATGCAGATGTTAATGATTATGTAGCAAAGAATAAAGATTTATTTAAACAAGAAGCAGGAAGAAATATATCATATGTAGCCTTTAGTCAACTACCTAACTCAGAGGACAGCGCTAAAACAATGGCTCAGCTCTTAGAATTAAAGCCTGCTTTTATAATTGACACAAACGCACAAGCTTTTGTTGCAAGAAACCTTTCGGTTGTTGATTTTAAAGACGAGTATTTACCCAAAGAAAAACTAGGCTCTTCGGTTGCCGACACAATTGTAAAATTATCTGTAGGCAGCGTGTATGGTCCTTATGTTGACAAACAAAGCTATGTACTAGCAAAAGTAATTGGGACCAAACAACAACCAGACAGCGCAAAAGCGAGACATATATTAATAGGCGTTAACGATCCTAGAACCGGAGAAGCAATCAACCCAGACGATGTGGCTAAAAAACTAGCCGATAGTATATATAAAGCAATTTCTTCAGGAGCGGATTTTAATGAACTAGCAAAAAAATATTCAACAGATGCTAGTAATAAAGACAAGGGCGGAGATTTAGGAATGTTTGCATATGGTGCGATGGTTCCTGAGTTTAATGATTTTTGTTTTAATAAAACAGCGGGTTCAAAAGGGGTGGTTAAAACTCAATTTGGTTACCATATTATAGAATTAATAAGCCAAAAAAACTTCAAACCCGCATTTAAAGTGGCATTTGTAGCAAAAGAAATAATTCCTAGTGATATCACCATTAATAAAGCGAGCCTTGATGCAACAAAAGTTTCTGCTGAAAAAACAAAAGCGAATCTAGAAAAATACATTGCAAAGAATGGCTTAAGCCTAACATCGGTACCAACGCTACTAAAAGAAAATGATTTTTCTGTTGGCGCACTTCAGGAAGCTAGAGGCCTTGTTAGATGGGCGTTTCAAGCAAATAAGGGTGATGTAAGTGAACCATTTAGTATGGGAGATCAGTTTATTGTTGCAGTGGTAGATAAAATAAACGAAGAGGGAGTACAAGACGCCGCTACTGCAAGACCTGGTTGTGAGTCGATTATTCGTAACAAGAAAAAGGCAGGCATTATTATAAAAAAAATAGGGGAACACCCAACAGTAGAATCTGCTTCAGCGGCATATAAAAAACTAGTGCAAACTGCAGGAGCTGATTCAACACTAACCTTTACCTCACAAATTATTAACGGTGTGGGTATGGAGCCAAAAATAATAGGAGCTTCTTTCAATAAAGAATACCAAACCAAACCTTCCCCCGCAATAGAAGGAACAACAGGTGTGTTTGTAATAAAGGTGAACAATATCCAATCAAAATCACCCGAAACCGCTGATGCTATAACACAAAATATTGCTACTCGTAAAAACGCGCTTCGTGGCCAAACAAATAATTGGTATGAAGCCCTAAGAAAGCAAGCAGACATAAAAGATCAGCGCAGTAAAAACTTCTAGGTGTTTCCTTTATAATATTACTTTCCGAGACCGACTCTATTAGAGTCGGTTTTTTGTTTTAAATCTCCCATAAACAAACGAAAGTAGGCCCCTCTATTAAGGCTATTAAACACCGTCTATTATTGCCATTTATTTTAAACCAAATCCATTCGCTTATAAATAATATAATAATAAAAGATAAAAAGGTATTTTAATTTTGTTTTTTCAAAAAAGAGTATAACTTTGTATAAAATTATTACCAACGAAAACTCTTCATCATGAAAACAGTAAAAAATAATTTCACTCTGATTGTTATTATATTTCTTTTGGCTTTAGGCTATATGGTTAGTTGTACAAAAGAAGATCAAATTTTAGATGTTGCTCAGACAAACAATTCAACAGACTTAATATCAATTAAAACAACACTTGCCCCAACAATAGACGGAACAATAGACGCCGCCTGGATTAACGCAACAAAACTGAATTTTCAACCAATGGTTCCCGATCCAGGAAATGGACTTTTCGCTGGATATATTGGCGACGCTTACAAGGTGACCCTTCGATCAATGTACGATGATCAATATATTTATTTTTTAGCGGAATATAATGACAATACAAAAAACACAAGCGTAACACCGTGGTATTTTGATTCAACTACCAAGCGTTGGAATCAAGAAGGATCAAGTAAAACCTTTGATGTAAACGGCGCATTAACAAGGGTTGGTTTTGGAGAAGATAAAATGGCGATGCTTTGGAATATAGATAAGTCTACTCCAAAATTTATTAGTCAAACATGCTATGCAAGTTGTCATGTTTTTACTCCTTACATGGATTATTCAGTAACTCCTTCTGTTTATAAATCAAATTCAAATAGTGGTAACCATTATACTAATGGAGCAAATGAAAAAATTGATATGTGGTGGGGACACTTAAGCAAAGATTTAGTTTTTAATCAGATGGATGATAATTATCAAGACTGGGCCGGCGGCCCTAGTATTACCAACTTAACTGGCGGAAACGCTAATGGTAGACACGTTGACGATATTACTGTAACGGGTTATTCTACAACTTGGCCATATAGACCAACCTATTCAACCGCAACAGCACAAGGAAGCCTAAGTAATAAACAATCCTTAAAACTAGATGGCAACGGATCAACCGTATCGGTGCCACTTTGGATAAAACTAAACGAATCAAATTATGATTACATTTTAGCGTCTGACACTCTTTCTGGAGCCGCTGTTAAAATAATAAAAGTTTCTTCAACCGGCGCACTGTATTATACTATTAACGATTCAATTAATCCGAACATAGGCACTGATTATTTAAGATCAGGTGATTTGGTGACAGGCAGCGTTGGACCTAAGTGCTTTCCTAGTTTTATTGCATCTCCCTTAATAAATGGCAGGGCTGATATTACATGTGCAGCCATTCATACCGGTTCTGGATGGGTTGTAGAATACAAGAGATTAATTAAAACAAGCGATGTATTAAAACAAGACATCGACTTTACTAGCAAAGAAGATTGTCCATTTGGTTTTGCGATTTGGGATGGCTCTAACAATCAACACGCTATTCAGCCAAACCTGGTTTTAAAATTTAAATAATCATTGTTCTTGATTTTGAGTTATTCATTTTAAAACATCAATGTATGTTAAATATAAAAACCAAAATACAACCACTACTTCTTTTGTGCGGATTTGCATTATTATCTGGTTGCTACAAAGACAGAACAGTTGTTTTTGAATCAGGCCCAGAAATCACAAGAACGGTCACTTTCTCTGGTGATATTATCCCCATTTTTAATAAAAGTTGTAACATGAGTGGATGTCATGCCAAAGGCGGACAAACACCCGATCTAACTGCTGCTAATGCGTACAATTCATTAACTATTGGAAACTATATAGACCACAATACCGCAATAAATAGTTTACTGTATTTAAAACTTACTGGAAAAAAAGGAACCCCCATGCCTGTTACTGGTATGAATAAAGAATACAATTCTCTTGTTATTGCGTGGATAAAACAAGGCGCGAAAAATAATTGAGATAAATACAAAGAGTACACTAACAATCGATTCTTTGTTGTTTTTAATTTAAAAAAATCAGTATGAAAAAATATAAAAAATACCCACTTTTATTCGCCGCTCAGTTATTACTTCTGCTGCTTATAAATAATTATTTATTTGCCCAAGACTCCTCCGCTGTTATAGCGCCCGTTTCCAAAGTAAAACCCGTTAAGAACACTTTTGGAAGTGTTTGGCTAATGGACAATCAAACCGTAATGGTGCCCATTAAAGGAACACTAGAATTTGATATTCAACACAGGTTTGGTACAGTTAATAATGGTGCAAAAGATTTGTTTGGATTATTTGCTCCTTCTAATATAAGACTCGGCATTAATTACGCCCCCATCAAAAACTTGTTTGCGGGAATAGGTATAACTAAAGAAAGGATGCAATTAGATATCAATGCAAAGTATTCAATCTTAAAACAGACACCTAAAAAAGTGCCCGTAAGTATTTCTTATTTCACCAATATGGTAATTGATTGTAGAGACAAATCAAACTTCACCTACAGCATCCACCGCTTGTCGTTCTTTAATCAATTGATTGTGGCAAGAAAAATAAATAAAAAGCTTTCAGCCCAAGCTACAACAAGCCTTTCTTGGTTCAATAATATTGAAGGATACGTAAACAGCAAGGGAGGAATAAGTAACAAAATGAAGAATGCGCATGTTGCATTTTCCCTGCTTGGTAGATATAAGGTCACTGAAAAATCTGCAGTTATTCTAGGTTACGACCAACCTCTAACCCAGCATCCAACGAACAACCCCCATCCTAATATTTCTTTTGGATTTGAAACCAATACTAGCTCTCATGCGTTTCAGGTTTTTGCGGGTAATTATGCAAGTATTGTTCCTCAAAGCAATAATATGTTTAATCAAAACGACTTCACAAAAAGTCAGTATGTGATAGGATTTAATATAACAAGACTTTGGAATTTTTAATTATAATCAAATCTATTTAATAACAATAAAAACATCAAAAATGAAAACTACTAATATAATAATTGCCTTGATTTCCGGCTTGTTGTTTATGAGTTTTAGTATCAAAACGCAAGACCATAAACCCTGGCCAGTACCAGATGCTGCAAAAAATAAAAAAAGTACAGTTGCAAACAACGCAGAATCGGTTGCAGCGGGAAAAATATTGTGGAATACACATTGTAAATCTTGTCACGGAAGCAAAGGCTTGGGAGATGGCACCAAAGCCGCACAATTAAAAACAGAACCCGGTGATTTTTCAAAAACAGACACACAAGCCCAAACAGACGGATCGTTGTTTTATAAACTTTCTGAAGGTAGAGACGATATGCCAAGCTTTAAAAAGAAAATAGCAGACGAAGAAGATCGTTGGAGTTTAGTTTGTTTTATAAGGACACTAAAAAAATAAGCTATTTCTTCTAATGAGCTATTATTCTAACTCGTCAAAATCTAATTAATAATATACAAATGGACATTCCAAAAAAAAAATCGAGTAGAAAAAACTTTATTCTATGGGGGGCTATTGCCATTACTTCTGCTACAGTATTAAAGTTTTTTAATAATAAAAAAACAAACGAGGAGCAAAAGAAAGTGAAAATGCTTGCTCAAGATGGAACACTTGTTGAGATAGATTTATTTCATTTAAACACACAAACATCAAAAAAGATTTCAGATAGAGAATTAAAAAAATGGGTTAAGAAAAAATAACCCCTCCTTAAATTAATATCAAATGAGTGAAAGCAATAAAGA
>CANFJP010000076.1 GCA_947447485.1 Chitinophagaceae bacterium | reverse complement strand
GGTCCTAGGTTTTCGGGATTGCTCCATTTTCCATTAATTGATTTGTGAGAAACCCAGATGTCTTTTCCCCCGTAGCCGCCATTTCTATTGCTTGAAAAATACAAGTCTCTTTTGTCGGAAGAAAGTGATGGGGCAGATTCCCATTGATCAGTATTTATTCTGTCACCTAAATTGACGGCTTCTGTCCAGCTATTATTTTTTGTTTTATATGAAATATACAAATCGCAACTGCCTAATCCTTCAGGGTAATTGCATCCTGTGAAAATTAGCCATTCTCCATCTTGTGATATGTTCTGAGCACCTTCGTTTAGGGTAGTGTTTATTTTGCCTGGAACAGGTATTGCATTGCTCCATTCCCCCTCGATTAACTCGCTTTCGTAAAAATCTTCATCGTTGTCAACGCGCCTGTTGAATATCATCTTTTTCCCATCAATGGTAAAGGAAGGGTAATACTCCAACGCATTTGTATTTACTCCTGGCCCTAAGTTTTTAGGAGCAAAAACATATCCAACTAAAGAATGTTTTTTTGCATAGTCTACAGCAAACTCGTATGTGCTTTTACGGTAGTTAGCTGATTTGATGCTTTGTTGGTTAAGATTAGGGTATTGCAGAAATTTATTTACTGCCGAAAGTGCTTTATCAAAATTCCCTGTACCCGCTAGTGAAATGGAGTAAGGAAGTAGGTAGGTATTGGAAAAAACCGAGTCTAATGAAATGGCTTTTTCGAAGTCGATTACAGAAGAGGGGTAATTCTTTAAATCAGCATAAATGCCTGCTCTCGACAAATAGGCTTCTACGTATCTTGGCTCAATAACCAGGGCCTCGTCTATTTTTTTGATGGATTCAGTATATTGGCCATTTAGCGCGTAATCGTACGCAAGCTCATATACTGCAATGGCTTTCTTATTTACTTTATCAGGGTTATACCATTGGGCCCATGAGGAAGGAACAATAGTGCTGCTTACTAATAAAAAGAAAATTGTTTTCAGGTATAAAGAAGCGCCTCTTTTCATTCAAAATATTATGGTATGAAGATATAAGATATAGATAAATAGTAGACAACAGAGCTGTTAAAATTTATAAAACTATTATACGGGATGTTTTATAAAATCTAGATGTGTAAACTAAGGCACATTGATGTACTTATGAATCTGAAGAGAAAGCTCCCATTGGGGATGTTGTTTTATGTATTCAATTATTAAGGGGGTAACAATATTGGCTTTGTCCCATTCTGGTTGAAGGTATAACTTACATTGTTTGTTCATTTGTACTGCATATGTTGCGGCCCATTCAAAATCACTTGTATTAAAAATTACTATTTTAAGCTCATTGGCTAAGGGAAGTATTTCGGGTAAAGGAGCTTTGAATTTTTTAGGTGACAAACATATCCAATCCCAGTTGCCACTTAAAGGGTGCGCTCCAGAAGTTTCAATGTTTGTTTGAAAGTCTGCTTGATGAAGGGAAGAAGTTAGTTGATCTAAGTTATGCATCAAAGGCTCGCCTCCTGTAATCACTACAATAGGTTTTTTATTAGGTGCATTGCTTTCAATTGTATTTACAATTTCTTCCACGGTCATTTTTGGATGAATGTTAGCATCCCAACTTTCTTTCACATCACACCAAACACAACCTACATCGCAGCCGCCAAGTCTTACAAAATACGCGGCCTTTCCTTGGTGGTATCCTTCCCCTTGTAAGGTATAGAAGTGTTCCATTACAGGAAGAAGTTGGTTATTGTTAGAATCTGTTGTGCTCAATGAATGTTGGTTTTAAAAATCTCAATGATTGTTGGAGTGTTGCAAGTATGCCTGATAAGTGTTTTTTAATAATGCCGCAATCGTCATGAGTCCAACGCCCCCAGGAACAGGTGTGATATAACTTGTTTTGGGTGCAACGTTTTCAAAGTCTACATCTCCTTTAATGGCGAATCCGGATTTTTTTGATGCATCTGGCACACGAGTGATGCCTACATCTATAACCACAGCATTTTCTTTCACCATATCGGCTGTTAAAAAGCAAGGTTTACCAAGTGCGGCTACAATGATATCGGCTTGTAAGCATATTTCTTTCAAATTTTTAGTTCGGCTATGACATACCGTTACGGTGCAATTGCCATAGGCAGTATCTTGACTTAGCAGAATGCTCATTGGTCTGCCTACTATATTGCTTCTTCCAATAACCACAGCATGTTTGCCTGATGTTTCTAGTTTGTAATGCGCTAGCATTAGCATAATTCCATAAGGGGTAGCGGGAATATAAGTAGGAATTCCCAATACCATTTTGCCTGCATTTACAGGATGAAAGCCATCTACGTCTTTTGCTGGGTTGATTAGATTGATTATTTTCTGCTCATCTATATGTTTGGGTAAGGGTAATTGAACTAATATCCCATCTATTTCATCGTCTTCATTTATTTTTTTGATGGTTGTCATCAAAAGTTCTTCTGTTACATTTTCTTCAAATCGATGAAGGCTGCTTTTGAATCCTGTTTCTTCGCAATTTTTTATTTTACTCGCAATATAGGTTTCGCTTGCTCCGTTAGTGCCTACCAAAATGGCTGTCAAATGAGGGGGTCTTTTGTTTTCCCTTAGTAGCTGGGCAATTTTTTCTGTAAGATCATTTTTTACAGCCTGCGAAACAATTTTTCCATCTAATATCTGCATAGATGCAAATTTAGTTAACTAAAATTGATTTGATCATCTTTCTGATGTAGAATAATAAGGTAGAAAAAAACAGATGAATCTAAGTGTAATCATCTTCTCTATCAATGTTGCCCCCACTAATTTTATTCCAAAATAAATCCCTTTGAAATATTTATTCATTTTAATGCTGCAGGTTTTATTTGTGCTCACTTCTATGGCTCAAATCAGTTCTCTTGTCAATTATTCTCCGGCAATAAACATAGGAGCTTATAGCCAATGTCAATCTGATGGGTACTCTTTTGTAAATAATCAAGCTGCGCTAACATCAATAGAATGCTTTGGTATGGCTGTTTGTCAGGAAAAAATGTTTAATCTTTCTGAAATCAACAAGGTGGATGCTATAGTGGCTATTCCTACTTCATTAGGAAATCTTGGGTGTAGCATTGGCCGTAAAGGATTTGAAGGATTCAGTGAAACGAATATTGGGCTTGCTTATGCAAGAAAGTTATCCAATGCCATTTCAATTGGCACCCAGTTTAATTATTACTCTTTTAAAATCCCTTCCTACTTCCATTCCGCTAGTATGAATATTGAAATAGGAACGTTGATTCGTTTTTCTCCCAAATTAAATGCAGGCATTCATGTGTTTAATCCTGTAAGAATGATGTCGGGTAAAAATGAAGATAACAAATTGCCTTACATCTATACAGTGGGTGTTGGATATGATGTATCCAATGATTTTTTTATTTGTACAGAGATCGTAAAACAAGAAGATCAAGCAATTGATTTGGTGGGAGGAATACAATATCAATTCGATAAACGCTTTTTTTTTAAGCTTGGATTTATGAGTGAAAATAGTAGCCTTTTTAGTAGTCTGGGGGTTGTATATAAATCCATTCGGTTAGAAGCGCTGTTTCGCTACCATCCTCAACTGGGCTATTCGCCAGGATTGTTATTGAGTAACCATTTTAAACATAAATAAGTATGAGAGCATTCTGCATCTTGTTTTTTTGGTTGGGCATTGGGCTTCATTCATTCAGTCAGACTGAATTGCCTGCAGTGGCGGAACAGCATATAGAACAAATGGCAGAAAATAGCAATGATGTCGTGTTGAATGACGACTCTTATAATCAACATTTGTATGAGCTAAGAAGGCATCCTATAAATATCAATACTGCCAATCCAGAAACGTTCAATGAGCTAATGATATTATCCCCTTTGCAGGTTGAAAGTTTGATAGAATACAGACAGCTATTTGGAAATTTTATAAGTCTGTATGAATTGCAGTCTATAGCTTACTGGGATGTGTACACGATTAAAAAAATATTGCCTTTTATTACTATTACAACTCAACTAAATATAAAAGAGGTATTTAAAGAGAGGGTACAAAAAGGAGATCATGTTCTTTTAATAAAAACGAGTAGAGGGATAGAAAAATCAAGAGGTTATTTAATAGATTCTTCCTCTTTATCCAATCATTACCTTGGCTCACCATGGGCGATTTCAGTAAGGTATAAGTATCAGTACAAAAATTTACTACAATATGGATTCTTGTGCGACAAAGATCCAGGCGAATTAATTTTTACTAAACATCAGCAAGCAGGCTTTGATTTTTATTCGGCACATATATTTATCAGAAAGCTAGGGTTAATAAAATCTTTGGCATTAGGAGATTATGTTGTAAACCTAGGACAGGGGCTTATTCAATGGCAATCGCTTGCATTTAAAAAGAGCAGCGACTTGCTCTCTTCTAAGCGACAATCTCCTATATTAAAACCTTATCAATCTTTTGGTGAACAAAATTTTCACAGAGGTGTGGGAGTTACTGTTGGGAATAAGAAATGGGAAGCAACTGTATTCGGATCGTACAGAAACATTGATGCAAATATGGTCTCGGATACGATGAATGTGGATGGAATGTATGTGAGCTCTTTTCAAAATACTGGATTGCATAGAACATTGGCTGAATTAGCCGATAAGCATGTGCAACAACAAATTTCTTTTGGAGGGAATGCGAGCTTTTCTAAAAACAATGGTCATGTTGGATTTAATTTTATGCATTATGATTGGAAGCTCGCATTGATAAAGAATTCAATCCCTTCTAATTTATTTCTTTTAACGGGTAGAAGTTTATCCAATTTTAGTATTGATTATCATTATACTTATAAAAATGTTCATTTTTTTGGAGAAACAGCCGTCTCCAGTAATAAAAGTATTGCTACTGTAAATGGGTTATTGATGAGTGTGGCTAATTGTGCTGATATTCATTTATTTTATCGAAAAATTTCGAGGTCGTATCAATCTTTGCAAACCAATGCATTCACTGAAAATAGTACTCCTGTGAATGAAACTGGTTTTTTCTCGGCGCTTAGCGTTCGACCTGTTTATGGCTGGGTGTTTGAAGCCTATTCCGACTTTTTTACATTTCCATGGGTTAAGTATAATGTTAATGGGGGTAGTATTGGGAGTGAGTATTTATTAAAAATAACTTACAAGCCCTCTAAGCAATTAGAAATATATACTAGCTATAAAACATCTGTTAAAATCGAAAATAGTCAAGGGGATAATAGTATCAACCTACTGCCTTTGAATACAGTAACTCATAAAGCTATGCGAACACAGTTTGAGTATAAGCCTACCAAATCTACCATTTTACGTAGCAGGGTAGAGATGGTTTGGTATGATAATATGACCAATAGGCCAGAAGAAGGATATCTATTATATATTGATTGGATCTGGAAGGCGCTCAAAAAGCCTATTGGGGCGAATGTAAGGATGCTTTTTTTTGAGACCGAAAGCTATAATAGTCGCTTGTATGCCTATGAAAATGATGTTTTATTCAGCTCATCCATACCCGTTATTTATGGCAAAGGGATTAAATACTACTTTAATCTTCATGTTGCTCTGTCGAAAAAGCTGACTTGTTGGGTCAAATGGGCTCAAACTAGCTATTTTAATCAAAAAATCATAGGTTCAGGGCTAGATTTGATCAATAATAACCGAAAATCAGAGTGTAAAATGCAGGTTTTGTATCATTTTTGAAGCTTAAGGGTTTATATGGTGAAAATTATAATATAAAAGGGGGCGTTGATTTAGGATTTAATTTTTGTTTGTTATAATTATGTTATTATATTTGCCCCTATAAACTTAAAAAGCATATGAGAAAAGTAATTTTAGCCTTTATTCTTTCTATGGCTGTATCTATGAGTCTTATGGCTCAAAAAAAGATAGCAGGAAAAGTGTCCGATGCCAATGGAAAGCCAATCTCCAACGTTTCAGTTATTGTAAAAGGTGCCAATGTAGGTACTACTACAGCGAGCGATGGAACTTATCAAATTCAAGTTCCAGAATCTGGAAAACAATTAGAATTTAGTTCTCTTGGATTTGAAAGTCAAACTTTCACCATTGGAAGTAAATTGATTATTTCACCAACTTTAGAGTCTTCAAACCCTAAGGATATGACTGAAGTAGTTGTTACGGGTATTAGTAAAGTGAAAAAATCTCAGTTTGCTGGAGCAGCAACTAAAATTGATGAAAAACAATTGAAAAACCAACCAGTTGGTTCTTTTGATCAAATTCTTCAAGGTCGTGCTCCTGGTTTAACTGCTTTAACAACAAGTGGTGCTCCAGGTACTTCTTCTACATTAATTATTCGTGGTACAGGTTCTATTGAAGGTGGATCTGATCCATTATATATAGTAGATGGTATTCAAGTAGAAGCAGGTGTTTTCCAAGGATTGAATCCTAATGATTTCTCTTCAATTGATGTATTGCGTGATGCTGCATCAACTGCTTTATATGGTTCACGTGGTTCTGCCGGTGTAATCGTTGTTACAACTAAAAAAGGAGTTTCTGGTAAACTAAAATTCAGCTATTCAGCTCAAATGGGTGTTAAATCAAAACCCGAATTTGGATTTAGACCAATGAATACAAATGAATTATTGAAAGCTCAGGAACAATATGGTGTTGTAGTTGCTGGAGGAGATCCTTCAAGTCCTACTGCTAACAACCCTGTACTTCCAGGTTTTTATTATTCTCCTTTGAATCCTAATTATGCTAGTTTAACTTCTGGTGAGCAAACTGAAAATGCTCGTTTGCTTGATTCAATTCGTGGGATCAATACAAATTGGTACGATCAAATATATAGAAATGCAAATTTCAGCAATCATCAAATAACTTTATCGGGTGGTACTGGAAGAACACGTATTTATAGTAGTTTGGGAATGTACAATGAAGAGGGTGTAACAAATCGTTCTGACATGAAGCGTATTACAATGAGAAACAACATTGATTATGCTGACGATAAAGTTTCATTCTCTGTTAGCTCAAACGTTGGTTATACAAAAAGAAACTTCTTACAATCATCAACAGTTAATTCAACGCAAAATCCATTCTTGTCTTCAGTAATCAACGTTCCTTATGCAACCGTATATAATGCAGACGGATCATACGCTACTGGTACTGGTGCAAAATATGCAATGGCTAATCAATTGGATTATACTAAATATGACAAAAATTATAGCTCTCAATTGAAAACAACAATTGGAGTAAATGCTTCATATAAAATAACAGATAATATTACTGCTGCCTTAACTTCTGGTATAGATTTCCGTGAAACGCAATCTAGTAACTATGCTAGTCCTTTAGCATACAAAAGATTGACTTCAACAACAATTACTACGCATGCTGGTTATCAAACTGAAAGTCTTGAAAGATTCATGACTGGAACAGTAAGACCATCAGTAACGTATAGAAATACTTTTCAAGAAAAGCATGATGTAGAAGTTGCAGTATATGGTGAATATATCAGAGAGTTTTATAAGCAATTTGGTGCAACAGGATTTGGAGTAGATCCTAGACGTCCTAACACGATGGCTGGTATCACTCAAGGAGATGGTACAAATCAATTGTATGCAGTTGTGGGTGGATCTAAATCACAAAATGCACTTGTTTCTGGTCTTGCTACTGCAAGATATACTTACAATGGTAAATATACTTTTACTGGATCTTATCGTAAAGATGGATCTTCTAAACTTCCAGAAGCTAACAGATGGCAAGGGTTTTACTCTGTGGGTGGTATCTGGGATGCAACAAAAGAAGATTTCATTAAGAATATAACTCCTATCAATATGCTTAGAGTTAAATTGAGCTATGGTGGTTCTGGTAATGCTGATAACTTCCCTGGTGGAGATTATCCTTATCAAAACACGTATACTCAAGGTAACTACTCTGGCTTAAATACTATTTATGCTTCATATCCTGGTAATCCTGATATGAAATGGGAAAAAACATATGTAACCAATCTTGGAATTGACTTTGAATTGTTGAAAAAGAGATTATATGGTGACATCAATATCTATAATAAAGTAACCAAAGATTTATTCGTTCAAAAGAAGATGTCTGCTGTAGGTGGATTTGGAACAGGAGCAGCAATCAATCTGAATGCGGGTGAATTAGGAAATAAAGGGGTAGAGCTTAGTTTGAATGGCGAAGTATTACAAGCAAAAAATTTACTTGTAACTGTTTTTGCTAATGTAGGATACAATCAAAACAAAGTAATAAACTTAGGTGGCGAACTTCCATATGAAGTAGGCACAGAATTGGTTACTCCAGGTTTACCATTAGGAACACATTATGATGTTAAATGGGGTGGTGTAGATGCTGCAACTGGTATGCCTCTTTATTATGATTTGCA
Organism: Chitinophagaceae bacterium; assembly: GCA_947447485.1. Taxonomy (GTDB): domain Bacteria; phylum Bacteroidota; class Bacteroidia; order Chitinophagales; family Chitinophagaceae; genus Ferruginibacter. The sequence goes on along the minus strand of CANFJP010000076.1, from coordinate 641 downwards.
AGGAAATCTTACAAATGTATATTCTTCTTCAAATAGAGTTCAGCAATTTGGTACATGGGAAGCTCCTTGGAAAGGAGGATTTGGTTTGAATGCTAAATACAAAGATTTTGATTTCTCTATATTGTTTAGCTGGCAGCATGGTTCAACTAAATATGACAACATGGAATATTTTGTTGAAAATCCTGTTGGATTCTTAGCTAATGGTTACAATCAATCTTCTGAATTGAATTTCTGGCAGCATCCTGGAGATGTAACTAGTACACCTAGTCCATTGTATTCAGTTGATTTTTCAAGCAAAATGATTCACAATTCTTCATTTGTTCGTTTGAGAGATTTGAAAGTAGGTTATGCTGTTCCTAAAACATTTTTGAACAAATTGAAATTGTCAAATGCTAGTTTCTTTGTTCAAGGATCGAATTTGTTTATGTGGACAAAATGGAGAGGATCTGATCCTGAAGCAGGTTCTACAAACCTTAATCTTAGTGAATTCCCTAACCCACGCTCAATGACAGCAGGATTAGACATTACTTTTTAATTTTTATCTTAAAAGAATATAAAATGAAACATACTAAAACAATTCTAATGCTTGCAGTCGCTGTTGTACTTTTCAGCAGTTGCAAAAAAGATTTGAATCAACAGCC
>CANFJP010000075.1 GCA_947447485.1 Chitinophagaceae bacterium | reverse complement strand
TGTTCGTACGAATCAGGAAACTTGTATCAACTTACGTCCTGCTGTATTGAAAGGACAAAAAGTTACGGAAGGTGATTTCTTAACAGAAGGATACGCAACCAAAGGTGGTGAAATTGCATTGGGAAGAAACTTGAAAGTGGCCTTCATGCCATGGAAAGGGTACAACTTCGAGGATGCGATTGTAATTAGTGAAAAAGTAGTAAAAGAAGATTTATTTACGTCTATTCATATCAGTGAGTTTGAAACAGAAGTGCGTGATACTAAGTTAGGAGAAGAAGAATTGACGCCAGATATTCCAAATGTGAGTGAAGAAGCAACAAAAGATCTTGATGAAAACGGAATCATTCGTATTGGGGCAACCATTAAAGAAGGCGATATCATCATCGGAAAAATTACTCCTAAAGGCGAAAGCGATCCAACTCCTGAAGAGAAGTTGTTGCGTGCAATCTTTGGAGACAAAGCAGGTGATGCAAAAGATGCTTCTTTAAAAGCGCCAAGTGGAACGGAAGGTGTGGTAATTGATAAAAAATTATTCCAACGTGCTAAGAAAGATAAGAATGCAAAAGTGAGAGAGAAAGCGCAATTGGATAAAATTGAAAAAAACCACGAAAAGAATGAGGTTGATTTGATGGAAATGTTGGTAACCAAACTGCAAGCTTTATTGAAAGATAAAACCAGTCAGGGAGTTAATAATAATTTTGGTGAAGTGCTTGTTTCTAAAGGAACCAAGTTCAACGCTAAGAATATTGCAAACATCGATTTCCAAAATGTAAACCCTTTAGGATGGAGTGGTGACGAGAAGACGGATGGTTTAATTAATACTTTGTTACATAACTATAGCATTAAATTCAATGAAGAATTAGGTCGTTTCAAAAGAGAGAAATTTAATATTTCAATCGGTGATGAATTGCCTGCAGGCGTATTGAAATTAGCTAAAGTATACATGGCTGTTAAGCGTAAGCTTAAAGTAGGCGATAAAATGGCCGGACGTCATGGTAACAAAGGAATCGTTGCAAAAATTGTTCGTCAAGAAGATATGCCATTCCTTGAAGATGGAACGCCAGTTGACATCGTATTGAATCCACTGGGTGTACCAAGTCGTATGAACTTAGGACAGATTTATGAAACAGCTTTGGGCTGGGCAGGAGAAGAATTAGGTGTTCGTTTTGCCACGCCAATCTTTGATGGTGCATCTGTTGAAGAAATTGCAGAACAAATTGATAAAGCAGGCTTGCCTAAATTTGGTCATACTTATTTATATGATGGAGAAACCGGTGATCGCTTTGATCAAAAAGCAACGGTGGGGATCATCTATATTATCAAGCTTCACCACATGGTGGATGATAAAATGCATGCTCGTTCAATCGGACCATACAGTTTAATTACGCAGCAACCTTTGGGTGGTAAAGCTCAGTTTGGTGGTCAGCGTTTTGGAGAGATGGAAGTTTGGGCACTGGAAGCATATGGCGCATCTAATATATTGCAGGAATTGCTTACGCTTAAATCGGATGATATCATCGGAAGAGCTAAAACATACGAAGCAATTGTTAAAGGCGACAATATTCCAAGAGCTGGAATTCCTGAATCATTCAATGTATTGGTTCATGAATTAAGAGGACTTGGTCTTGATTTAAAATTTGATTAAAATCAACTTGCTGCTATTGCAAATTGATTAAGAATATTAACTACAACAATATATTATATACAATTATGGCATTCAAAAAAGAAAACCGTCCGAGGTCAACTTTCTCCAAAATTACTATTGGCTTAGCATCGCCCGACAGTATATTGGAAAGAAGCTATGGTGAAGTGTTAAAGCCAGAAACTATTAACTATCGCACGTACAAACCTGAAAGAGATGGATTGTTCTGCGAAAGAATTTTTGGACCAGTAAAAGACTATGAGTGTGCTTGTGGAAAGTATAAGCGTATTCGTTATAAAGGAATTGTCTGCGATCGTTGCGGTGTGGAAGTAACGGAAAAGAAAGTACGTCGCGAGAGAATGGGACATATCAAATTGGTTGTTCCAGTTGTACATATTTGGTACTTTAAGTCTTTGCCAAACAAAATTGGTTATTTACTTGGAACCAGCTCTAAGAAATTAGAAACAATTGTTTACTACGAACGTTTTGTGGTAATTCAAGCAGGTATCAGAGCAGATAAAGGACAGAAGTATGCTGATCTACTTACAGAAGAAGAGTATCTAGATATTTTAGATGCATTGCCTAAAGAAAATCAGCTATTGCCAGATGAAGATCCAAACAAGTTCATCGCTAAGATGGGAGCAGAAGCGGTTCACGCAATGCTTGAGCGTTTGGATTTAGATCAACTTAGTTTCGATTTGCGTAATTCTGCGGCCAATGAAACTTCTCAACAACGTAAAGCGGATGCTCTTAAGCGTCTAAGCGTTGTAGAAAGCTTCCGTGATGCTAATACAAGAATCGTGAATCGTCCTGAGTGGATGGTAATGCAATACATTCCTGTTATTCCACCAGAATTAAGACCATTGGTTCCTTTGGATGGCGGACGTTTCGCATCATCAGATTTGAATGATTTATATCGTCGTGTAATTATACGTAACAATCGTTTGAAGCGCTTGTTAGAAATTAAAGCTCCTGAAGTAATCTTGCGCAATGAAAAGCGTATGTTACAAGAAGCTATCGATTCATTGTTTGACAATAGCCGAAAATCTAATGCTGTAAAAGCGGAAGGTGGTCGTGCATTGAAATCATTGAGTGATGTATTGAAAGGTAAACAAGGTCGTTTCCGTCAGAATTTGTTAGGAAAACGTGTTGATTACTCTGGTCGTTCTGTAATTGTAGTAGGACCTGAATTAAAAATGCATGAGTGTGGATTACCAAAAGATATGGCGGCAGAATTATTTAAGCCATTTATTATCCGTAAGCTAATAGAAAGAGGTATCGTGAAAACGGTGAAGAGTGCACGTAAATTAGTAGATAAAAAAGAAGCGATTATTTGGGATATTCTTGAAAATATTTTAAAAGGACACCCTGTAATGTTAAACAGGGCTCCAACACTTCACCGATTGTCAATTCAAGCATTCCAGCCAAAATTGATTGAAGGTAAAGCAATTCAATTGCACCCATTGGTAACCACTGCCTTTAATGCGGATTTTGATGGTGATCAAATGGCTGTGCATGTTCCGTTGAGTAATGCTGCTATTTTGGAAGCGCAATTATTAATGCTTTCATCACACAACATTCTTAACCCACAAAACGGTACTCCTATCACCCTTCCTTCTCAGGATATGGTGCTTGGATTGTACTACATCACCAAAGGCAAAAAAACCATTGGAGAGGATATCGTTAAAGGTGAAGGCAAAGCATTTTATTCTGCTGAAGAAGTAATCATTGCATACAATGAAAAGCAAATTGATCTTCATGCAAATATTAGAGTGAGAGCAAATTGGCGCAATGCTGATGGGTCACTTACATATAAATTAATTGAAACTACTGTTGGTCGTGTAATATTCAATCAGTTTGTTCCTAAGGAAGTAGGATTTATCAATACTTTACTTACCAAAAAGGCGCTGAGAGAAATTATTGGTGATATTATCAAATGGACTAACGTACCCGTTACAGCTAAGTTCCTAGATGATATTAAATCGCTTGGTTATAGAATGGCATTCCGCGGTGGATTGTCTTTCAATATCAATGACCTAATTATCCCTGCAGTAAAAGAAGAATTGGTAGAAAATGCTCAGTCAGAAGTATCTGAAGTATGGGATAGCTACAACATGGGATTGATTACTAACAACGAACGATACAATCAAATTATTGATATCTGGAGTCGTGTTGATACAAAAGTAACAGAAACGCTTATACGTGAATTGGCAATAGATAAACAAGGGTTCAACTCTGTTTATATGATGCTTGATTCTGGTGCGCGTGGTAGCAAACAACAGATCAAACAGCTTGCAGGGATGAGAGGATTGATGGCTAAGCCAAGAAAATCTGGTTCTTCTGGAAGTGAAATTATTGAGAACCCTATTCTTGCAAACTTTAAGGATGGATTGAGCGTATTGGAATATTTTATTTCTACGCATGGTGCTCGTAAAGGACTAGCGGATACCGCTCTTAAAACGGCAGATGCTGGTTATCTAACACGTAGATTAGTAGACGTTGCGCAAGATGTGGTAATCAATGAGGAAGATTGCGGAACACTTCGTGGTATTGCAACTTCTGCTTTAAAAGACAACGAAGACATTATTGAAACATTAAGCGATAGAATTGAAGGACGTACTTCATTGCATAATGTATATCATCCAGTAACGGAAGAAGTATTAATTGGTGCTGGTCAAGAAATCAGCGCTGAAGTTGCTAAGAAAATTGAAGAAACTGGGGTAGAAACGGTTGAAATACGTTCTGTATTGACTTGCGAAAGCAAGCGCGGTGTGTGTGTTAAATGCTATGGTAAAAATCTAGCTTCTGGTACAATAGCTCAACGTGGAGATGCAGTAGGTATTATTGCTGCACAATCAATTGGTGAACCAGGTACACAGTTGACGCTCCGTACATTCCACGTAGGTGGTGTGGCTGGATCAGCTTCAGTTGAATCTTCTTTACATGCTAAATTTGATGGTACACTTCAGTTTGATGGTTTACGTACTGTAAATACTGAAAACAATGAAGGAAAGAAAATTGCAGTAGTAATTGGACGTACAGGTGAAATCAGAAATACTGATGTTAAAACCGATCGTCTGTTGAATACCATGCATATCCCTTATGGTGCTATCTTGAATGTAAAAGATGGTCAAAAAGTTTCAAAAGGAGATACGATCTGTACATGGGATCCGTTCAACAATGTAATTGTTGCGGAAAGCAATGGTACAGTTTCTTTTGAATCAGTAATTGAAGGAATTACTTATCGCGATGAAGCGGATGAGCAAACAGGCCATAGAGAAAAAGTAGTAATCGAAACAAAAGATAAAACCAAACTTCCTGCAATTATCGTTGAAGGAAAGGATAAGAAAACGTATAACCTTCCAGTAGGATCTCACATCAGTATTGAAAAAGGAGATGTAGTGAAAAGTGGTCAGGTATTGGTGAAAATACCAAGAATATTAAGTAAACTAAAAGATATTACCGGAGGTCTTCCTCGTGTAACTGAATTGTTTGAGGCTAGAAATCCTAGCAATCCTGCAGTTGTTTGCGAAATAGATGGCGTTGTATCTTTCGGAGCCATCAAACGTGGTAATAGAGAAATTAGTGTAGAAGCTAAAGATGGCGTGTTGCGTAAATACTTAGTTCCATTGAGTCGTCAGATTCTTGTTCAAGACAGCGATTTCGTTAAAGCGGGAGCTGCGTTGAGCGATGGTCAAATTGCACCAGCAGATATTCTTTCAATTAAAGGACCATTCGCTGTACAAGAATATGTGGTGAATGAAATCCAAGAAGTATATCGTTTACAAGGTGTAAGAATCAATGATAAACACATTGAAGTAATCGTTCGTCAGATGATGCGTAAGGTTACCATCGAAGATGCTGGAGATACCAAATTCTTAGAAGGAGATACTGAAGATAGATTAGACTTTAACATGGAGAATGATTACATTTTTGATAAGAAAGTAGTAACAGAAGCAGGGGAAAGTACCAAACTAAAATCTGGTCAAATTACAACACTTCGCGATGTAAGAGAAGAAAACTCTATATTAAGAAGAGCAGACAAAAAGCTAGTAGAATTCCGCGATGCTCATCCTGCTACCTCTTCTCCTTTGTTGTTAGGTATTACGAAGGCTTCTCTTGGAACGCATAGCTGGATCTCAGCGGCATCATTCCAGGAAACTACCAAAGTATTAAGTTCTGCTGCTATTCAGGGTAAAACGGACGAAATGCTTGGCTTGAAAGAAAATGTTATCACCGGTCACCATATCCCAGCAGGTACAGGATTACGTGAATTTGAAAACATGATTGTTGGTAGTAAGGAAGAATACGAATTGCTGATGACAACCAAAGAAGCAATGAGTTTCGATGATGAAGAATAAATCAGTTTAATCATAAAACTTTCAAAGGCAGCATGTTATATGCTGCCTTTTTTTATGAAAGTAGGCTACATACTTATTTACAGTTAAGTCTTTCATAAAATCAACCATTCAATCATTGCTTTATAAGCCTTAGTATTTAACTTGCCTTAAATTCTTTCAACAAAACACACGATAATAAATGAAAAACATAACGAATATCTTGCTAACTGTACTGATAGTCGCGGTGGGGATTCTATACTATCTACATTTTTCAACTATTAAGAATTGCGACAAAAAAATAAAATCTCCTATCGCAAAGCTAGGAGGAGCAAGCAATGCCGCTTTTGCTTATGTTGAACTTGATTCATTAAATGAAAAAATAAAATACATAAATGACAATAGAAAGGCCTTAGAAGCTGAACAAATGTCTATTGAAACCGAATGGCAAAATGGGTATAGAAATCTAGATATGCAAAAAAACGGGTTCTTAAAAAAGGGAGGATCTTCCATAACCCAAGAGCAAGCAGAAGAATTTCAAGGGATTTTACTTCAACAACAGCAACAAATAGATTCTAAAAAGCAGATGCTTACACAAAAACTGAATGAAAAGAACTATAAATTCATGCAGGATATTCAGAACAAATTAAAAGCGTTTTTGGTAGCATATAACGAGGATAAGAAATTTACTTATATTTTCACTACAGGGAATGGGCTAGAATACATGGCATACAAGGATACTACTCTCAACATTACCAATGATGTTATCGAAGGGATGAACGAAAAGTTCAAACAAGACAAATAGATGTTCCATTAGATTTACTTAAATTGAGTCCCGTTAGCAAGCTTAACGGGATTTTTATTTCTTATATTTATATCTAAATCATTTTTATGGCAGAAAACAACAATTCTTTTAAGGCGTCTTTGGGATTATTTGATGCGACAATGATCGTAGCCGGGTCAATGATAGGCTCGGGTATTTTTATCGTAAGTGCCGATATGCTGAAAGACTTAGGGAGTGCAGGGTGGTTATTGGCTGCATGGTTGATCACAGGAGTTATGACACTCATTGCTGCGGTAAGTTATGGAGAGCTAAGTGGAATGTTTCCAAAAGCAGGGGGGCAATATGTATACCTCAAAGAATCGTATAATCCTTTAGTAGGGTTTTTATATGGATGGAGTTTTTTTTCTGTTATTCAAACAGGCACCATCGCTGCAGTTGCAGTAGGGTTCGCTAAATTTGCCGGATACTTTTTTCCCGCATTGGCTTGGGAAGATGCTAATACTTTTTCTCTTGCAGGACTTCTAACTATACATTATGCTCAAGTAGTTGCCATTATTCTAATTGTATTGTTAACTTATATTAATACCAAAGGAATTCAAGCTGGAAAAATTATCCAAACCGTCTTCACCTCCACTAAATTAATTTCTCTATTTGGATTAATTATTGCAGGATTTATTGCATTTAAATGGGATGTATGGCATGCAAATTGGAGCAATGCATGGAATATTCAAAAGCTTACTAAAGTTGACGGGGTAATCAATTATCAGCCTCTGATTAGTGGAGTAGCATTAGGCGCTATCGCAAGTGCTATGGTAGGAAGTATTTTCAGTAGCGACGCCTGGAATAATGTAACGTTTATAGCAGGAGAAATTAAGAATCCAAAAAGAAATATTGGATTGAGTTTGTTTTTGGGAACATTAATCGTGACGGCTATTTATATTTTAATCAACGTTGTTTATTTAGCCACCGTCCCTTTACATGAATTGGCTTTTGCAAAGGATAACAGAGTAGCATTGAGTGCATCAGAAGCTATATTTGGAAGCTATGGAACTATTATCATTGCCATCATGATCATGATCTCAACTTTTGGTTGTAACAATGGTTTGATTTTAGCTGGAGCAAGAGTGTATTATACAATGGCCAATGATCGTCTATTTTTTAAGAAAGCGGGCGGTCTTAATAAGAATATTGTTCCAGAATGGGCGCTGTGGATTCAATGTGCTATGGCTGCTGCGCTTTGTTTAAGTGGGAAATATGGAGATTTATTAGACATGGTTTCTTTTGTAGTGGTTATATTTTATGTATTAACCATTGCAGGAATTTTTATTCTGAGGAAAAAAATGCCTAACGCAGAAAGACCGTATAAAGCTTTTGGATATCCTGTTTTACCAATCATTTACATTTTGATGGGAATAAGCTTCTGTACTTTGTTGATTATCTACAAACCCCAATTTACATGGCCTGGTTTAATCATCACGCTTATTGGGATTCCATTGTATTATATCGCAGTAGCCAATAAAAAAAATAATTAATTATATGAGTCAAATTGATTTTGATAGCTTATTTAATTCGTTTGCAAAATTAAAGGTAGGTGTCATTGGAGATCTAATGCTTGATACTTATTGGTGGGGTAAGGTAGACCGCATTTCGCCTGAAGCGCCCGTTCCTGTTGTGTCTGTAAGCAAAAGAGAACAAAGAATCGGCGGAGCAGGTAATGTTGCACTTAATATTCGTGCTTTGGATGCAACGGTTCATGCCATTACAATATTAGGCGATGATATGGATGGAGCACAATTAATTAAATTATTAAACGATCAAAATATTTCTACTGAATTTGTTATTAGTAGTAGCAATCGAATGACTACCAATAAAATCAGAATCATTGCCCGTAACCAACATATGATGCGGCTTGATGCAGAAATTACAAATATGTTGTCTCCGGAGGATGAAACAAAAATAATTGCAGCATTTGAAAAATATGTTTCAAAAGAAAAGCCCCATATTGTCATACTAGAAGATTATAACAAAGGCATTTTAACTGAAAAAGTTATAGCGCGTGTTATTCAGATATGCAAGGACAATAACATATTAACTGCCGTAGATCCAAAAAGAAAGAATTTCTTCTTGTATAAAAATGTGACTATTTTCAAACCTAATTTACATGAAGCAAAAGAAGCTTTAAATATCATAACTGAGGGTATTACTGATTCTTTATTGAATGATATTCATGAGGCTTTGCACGATAAACTTGGGCATGATATTTCCTTTATTACCCTATCAGA
>CANFJP010000074.1 GCA_947447485.1 Chitinophagaceae bacterium | reverse complement strand
TCCGCACATTACGTACGCCAATTTTTTAGCTACGGTTACGTCGTGGTCTGTTGCATATTTTCCTCTCCACATTCCATTAATACCCGCATGCATTGCACCTAGTGCAGAACGACCCAATACTTTAATGTCTTTTCTTTGAACAGGTGTTATGTAGCCAGCATCAAACAATTCAATAACGGCCTCTTTTGCTGCAGCAATTCTTCTGCCAACATTAATACTAATAGCATCTGTTCCTTTTCTATAAATTCCCATATCAAAAGCTTCGTGGGCAGCAGTAGCCACTTTGGCTGTTGCAATGTGTAAGAATCGATTTTGTAAAGTAATGGTTTCAGGCTCTCCTGGATGCATTTCATCTGCAGCTCTAAGTACAAATTCTTTTGTACCACCACCACCAGGAATGACACCAATACCTACTTCTACCAATCCAGTATATGTTTCTGCTGCGGCAATTACTTTATCTGCGTGTAAACAAATTTCACAACCGCCTCCTAATGCCAATCCATGAGGAGCTAATACAACGGGTATTGAAGAATAGCGAACGCGCATCATGGTGTTTTGAAACATTCTTATTGCCATGTCGATTTCATCAAAGTCTTGCTCAATGGCCAACATAAAGATCATTCCTACATTCGCACCTGCACTAAAATTTGCGCCATCATTCGCAATAACCAATCCTTTGTATTTTCCTTCAGCCAATGCAATTGATTGTTGAATGCCTTCTAGCACTTCTCCGCCGATACTTCCCATTTTGGTATACCATTCTAATCCTAGTACATCATTTCCTAGATGATACGTTCTGCAAGCGCTGTTCTTCCAGATTGTTTGATTTTCGAAATGCTTCATTACAATAAAAGCCTCACTGCCAGCGATAGATTTATAGGATTGACTTTGAATATCGTAACACAATCTTTTGCCGTTCTCCGTCTTATAAAAAGAAGTGATGCCGTTATTGATCATTTCATCTACCCAAGCTGCTACTGAATAGCCGGCTGCTTTTACTACTTCAGTTGTTTTTACTACACCCAATGCATCCCAACTTTCGAAAGCACCAATTTCCCATCCAAATCCGGCCATCATTGCATCATCTATTCGATATATTTCGTCACTGATTTCTGGAATGCGATTTGAAATATAAGAGAACAGGGCATAATGAAATTGTCTATAAAATTCTCCTGCCTTGTCTTCTCCTTTACATAAGGCCTTTAACCTAGAGGGCAAGTCTTCTATTGGCTTGGCTACTTCTAGGGTAGCAAACTTTGATTTTTGTCTTGCTTGATATTCCATCGTATCAAGGTTGAGTACCTGAATATCTTTGGATCCGTCTGCGAGTTTTATTTTTTTAAAAAAACCATTGCCCGTTTTATCTCCCAGCCATTTATTCTCCAGCATTTTATTCAACCAGCTTGGAATGCTAAATTTTTCTATTGCTTCATCCTTTGGGCAATTTTCCTTTACTCCATTAGCCACTTTTACCAATGTGTCTATGCCCACTACATCTGCTGTACGAAAAGTCGCCGATTTTGGTCTACCTATGATTGGCCCCGTAAGTGCATCAATTTCATCAATTGACAATTGAAGCTTTACCATCGTGTTAAAAATACTCATGATGCTAAAAACACCAATTCTATTCGCTATAAATGCGGGCGTGTCTTTACAAAGCACGGTGGTTTTTCCAAGATACAGGCTACCATAATTAAGTAAGAAATCTATGACTGTTTTATCGGTATCTATTGTGGGAATAATTTCAAGCAGTCGTAGATATCTTGGAGGATTAAAAAAATGCGTTCCACAAAAATGTTTTTTAAAATCATCTGATCTTCCTTCTGTCATCAAATGAATCGGTATGCCTGATGTATTGGACGTAATCAATGTTCCTTGTCGACGAAACTTTTCAACTTCAATAAAAACTTGCTGTTTGATTTCTAATTTTTCAATCACCACTTCAATAATCCAATCAGCCGTTGCAATATCCTTCATGTTATCAGTAAAATTTCCAGTTGTAATTTTTTTAATTACATCTTTATGATAAACAGGGGAAGGATTTGATTTTATTGCAGCTGTTAATGCGTCATTTACTATTTTATTTCTTTCTGCAACGCTTGCATTGGGGGAAAGGTCTTTTGGAGTGATATCTAGGAGCAATACTTCTAATCCAATTCCTGCGAAATGAGCGGCTATTCTGCTCCCCATTACTCCACTACCTAGTACGGCTACTTTTTTTATAATTCGGTTAGACATAATTAATATAGTTAGTTAAACAACTATTCTAATTCGAAGGTAGTTTTTAATGCTTACATAATCAATAATATATCTGAAAGGTTTGCCTAGCTTACATTAGCTCCATTATTGGTAGCTTCATTTGCAGCAACAAATTGTAGTTTACCGTCAGCATTTTCGGCCATCAAAATCATGCCGTTGCTTTCAATTCCACGCATCTTGCGAGGAGCAAGATTGGTTACTACTACTACTTTTTGTCCTATAATGGCGGAGGGTTCAAAATGTAAGGCAATGCCACTTACAATGGTGCGTTTTTCAACACCAAGATCCACTTCCAATTTTAATAGCTTGTCTGCTTTTTCAACTTTCTCTGCGGCAATGATGGTGCCTGTTTTTAAATCTACTTTTGCAAAATCATCAAATTGAATCATTGATTTTTTTTGTTCGGTTGCCGCCGTTTCTATATTAGCAGAAGGTTGATTGTTTGGTGTAGCTTCCATCAGTTGAATGCTTTTGTTTTTTAATTTTTCTATTTGTTCGCTTACTTCGGTGTCTTCAAGTTTTCTGAATAATAATTCAGGTGCTCTCAGAGAATAGCCAACACTTAAAAGAGTTGATTTTCCTGCATTTTCCCATTCAAGCATCTTGTCTACCACCTTCATCATGGTACATAATTTCTTTGCTGTAAATGGTAAAAATGGGTTGATCAGCACGGCAAGATTAGCTGTTAGCTGAAGACATACATGCAAACAATTGTCTATTTTTTGTTGAGCCTCCAGAGTAGGATTGCCATCTTCTCCAATATTTTTCGCTACAATCCATGGCTCTTTGTCCTGCATGTATTTATTACCTTTTCTTGCTAAATCAATTACTTCAAATAAGGCATCTCTAAATTTATATCCTTCGATATGTACTTCAATATTCTTTTTTGCTTGTTGAATATCTGCTAATAATTTTTTATCTAATTCATCTGTAATAGACTCATGCAAAGGAGGTACTTTTCCTTTACATAATTTATGCATAAGCACGAAAGTTCTATTTACAAAGTTTCCAAAAATGGCTACCAGCTCGCTATTCAAAGCATCCTGAAATCCTTTCCAAGTAAACTCGCTGTCTTTTGTTTCAGGGGCAATAGCCGCTAAATAATAACGAAGTGCGTCTACCATCATGTCGCCACCATTTTCTTTCTTCACAAAATCATTGATGTATTCTTCCATTTCAATACTCCATCCTCTGCTGGTACTCATTTTATCTCCTTCAAGATTCATGAATTCATTGCTGGGAACATTATCGGGCAAAATATTTCCATGTAATTGTAACATGACTGGAAAGATGATACAATGAAAAACGATGTTATCTTTTCCTATAAAATGAACGAGCTTGGTCTCTTTGTCTTCCCAATAAGGCTTCCAGTCACGGTTGTTGTCTTTAGCCCATTGTTTGGTTGCGCTGATGTAACCAATAGGGGCATCAAACCATACGTATAAAACTTTTCCTGTAGCATCTGGTAATGGAACGGCTACGCCCCAATCTAAATCTCTAGTAACTGCTCTTGGTTGCAATCCATTATCAAGCCACCCTTTGCATTGGCCCAATACATTTGTTTTCCAATCGCTTTTATGATCTTCGAGTATCCATTTGCGTAGAAAATCTTCATGCTTATCTAAGGGAAGGTACCAATGGGTAGTCGTTTTCTTTGAAGGAGCGTTGCCGCTTAAGGTACTTCTCGGTTTGATTAATTGTTCTGGGCTAAGGGATGTACCACATTTTTCACATTGATCACCATAGGCGTTCTCATTGCTACAAATAGGACAAGTACCTATAATATAACGATCGGCTAAAAACGTTTTTGCTTCTTCGTCGTAATATTGTTCTGTTTCTTTTAATTGCAAATCGCCTTTTTCATTCAATGCAGTAAAAAACTCTTGAGCTGTTTCATGATGAATGGGGGCAGAAGTTCGGTGATAGATATCAAACGATATACCCAGGTCGTGCATATTGCTCTCAAGCATAGCATGATACTTATCTACAATAGCTTTGGGCGTAGTGCCCTCTTTCAGTGCTTGTATGGTTATAGCGGCTCCATGCTCATCGCTTCCGCACACATACACTACATCGCGTTTTTGTGCCCTCAAATATCTAACATAAATATCAGCGGGTAAATAGGCCCCAGCAAGATGGCCAATGTGTTTTGGACCATTTGCATAAGGCAATGCAGACGTGATTAAATATCGTTTTGGACTTTTCATGTTCTAGCGCAAAAATACCGTAATCGTAGCCATCCCCCAAAAAGTATTGACTACCGCCTCGCAATCTTCTATTTTATATAAGTTGACTTGTAGTTAAATTTAATTTAATCGTACTTTTAGTGCTCATTCTTGTTGATTTTTTGAATAAATTCTTTACATAATGGATATCGTACATATTGACAATCTCTCAAAAAACTATGGCAAAGTTCATGCATTAAAACAGGTGAGTTTTTCTATTCCTGCAGGAACTGTCTTTGGTATTTTGGGCCCAAATGGAAGTGGTAAAACAACCTTGTTGGGCATTGTAATGGATGTGCTAAAGCCCAATAGCGGAGGCATTCGTTTATTTGGCGAAAAACCTAGCGAGCTTCATAGGAAACAAATAGGGACATTGTTAGAAACGCCCAATTTTTATCATTATTTATCCGGAGAAGAAAATCTAAGGATTTCTGCAGCAATAAAAGGAAGAGGGGAAATGGATATCGACAAGGTGTTACAAACAGTTGATTTGCTAAAAAGAAAAAAATCTCCCTTTAGTACCTATAGTCTTGGAATGAAACAGCGCTTGGCTATTGCGGCCGCTTTATTAGGTGATCCTGAAGTATTGGTTTTCGATGAACCCACCAACGGATTAGATCCTGTAGGAATTGCAGAAATACGTGAATTGATCAAAAAGCTTTCTCTACAAGGCAAAACCATCATAATGGCCAGTCATCTATTAGATGAAGTAGAAAAAGTATGTACACATGTAGCGATCCTTAAACAAGGGGTGTTGGTTGCATGTGGTGATGTGAATGAAATTTTAGTGAATGAAGATATTGTTGAAATAGCCTCTAGTGATATAGGAGCTTTAAAAAATATATTTTCCAACTATCCAGGAAGTCCTGCAATCAATCTGTCGGATAATATAATTAAGCTTTCTTTTCCTGCTGGGAAAGCCAATTTGCAAGACATCAATCGATTTAGTTTCGATAACGGAATGGTGTTGACTTACTTGAACCTTAAGAAGAAAAGTTTAGAGAGTAAATTTTTCGAATTAACCAATTAATACATTTTTCAATGAAAGATCTGCTTAAAATTGAATGGCTTAAAATAAAAAATTACAAAGCTTTCATTATACTCATTGTGTTTTTCGCTTTGGGAATATTTACTGCCAATTATATTGTATTCAGTGTTTTCAAAAACATGATCAATGAATCGAAGGCAACCGTATTGATTGGGCAATTCAATCCGTACGACTTTACAAATACTTGGCAAACAACTAGCTATACAGCGGGGTTTTTATTGATTTTGCCGGCATTGTTGTTGATCATTTTGGTTACAAACGAATATACTTTCAAAACAAATAGGCAAAACATTATTGATGGACTGAGCAGAACGCAATTTGTAAATGTAAAAATGATGATGGCCATCCTATTGGCTGCTTTTTCTACTATTTTAGTAATGCTTACTGCAATGATATTTGGGTTTATGTCGAAAACTTCTTTTTCTTTTTCGGGATTTTCGCATGTCGGATTTTTCTTTTTAAAGGCAGTTTCTTATAATCTTCTTGCTGTATTGATATCGGTATGGATTAGAAGAACAGGATTCGCCATCGGTATTTATTTTATATACCTGGGGGCCGAAAACATCATATCACAACTATTAGATGTTTGGAGTATAAAACTTAGAAATAATCATGTAATTGATCTTGGCAGCATGGGCGATTATCTTCCTATGAATGCTTCAGATGCTTTACTAGCCTTTCCGAACAATCCATTAAAATCACTTGCTCAAAGCGCGCTTCCTACCGATTATTTTTGGGTGGATGTTTGTCTTGCTATCATTTATATCACATTATTCTATTGGCTTGGAAGAAGACATGTGATAAGAAAGGATTTATAATTTCGAAGAGGTGAGTTGTTTGATGGCTGCTTCAATTGTGGGGAATAAAAAGAGGAACCCTGTTTTTTTAATCTTTTCACAACTCACTGTGGTACTTTTTAATACTTCAATGCTTCTACCACCTAATATTAATTTCAACATAATTATCGGAACATATAGTGGAATAAAAAACTTTCCACGCATTGCCTTTGCCAATGTTAAAGTCAGCGTTTTGTTATTGACAGGGATGGGTGCCACCGCATTGTAACTGCCATTCATTGACTCGTTTTCAATAGCCTGTATAAATATTCTGCATAAATCCTCGATATGAATCCAGCTAATCATTTGCTTTCCACTTCCTAATATTGCAGCAATGCCTGCTTTGATTGGTTTTTTAAATTCGGCTAAAGCGCCTCCTTCATTACTTAATACAATGCCTGTTCTTATTTTACACACCCGAATATTGACTTCAGCTGCTTTATCAATGCTTTCTTCCCACAATCGACAAGTGTTACCTAAAAAGGCGGTGGAGGCTGGGTCTGTTTCAGTAAATTCTTTAATAGGAGTTACATCGGCACCATACCAACCAATAGCCGAAGCGCTAATAATGGCTTTAACTTTATGGTGATTGGCTTTGAGTGTATGTACAAGTAATTGGCTACTTTGTGTTCTGCTTTCTACAATTTCCTCTTTGTATTTTTTAGTCCATTTTTTATCCACGACTCCTGCACCAGCAAGATGAACAATGTAATCTGCCGATTGTATAGCCTGCAAATCAATTGTTTGATTTTGAACATCCCAGTTTGCAAAGCGGACATTTCCATTGGCTTTTCTAGCAGCATTTCTTGATAATACTATGACTTGATAGCCCTTTTCTTCTAGCATTTTGCACAATGCTCTGCCAACCAGTCCAGTTCCTCCTGTAACAACGATTGTCTGCATATATCCTTTTTTATTTAAAACAAACATCTATCCAAAATGTTTAGGTAAAGTTACCTGTGTTTTTATTGTAATTTTATAACAAAGAAAACTTTAATGAAAGTATTATTTCCCTTGTTTATACTGGTCGCCTTATCGACTGCTACCCAAGCTCAAAAAATAGTTTACTCCGAAACGTTTAAAAAAGAGAGTAGAAACATGTCCTTTGAAATTCTAGGAAAATTCAAGGGCAATGTACTCGTTTATAAAAATGTAGCTCGAAAGCATTTGCTTTCTAAGTATGACCAGGATATGCAATTAATTGAAAACATGCCGCTAGATTTTATTCAGGATAAAATATTGAATGTTGACTTTTTAACTTTTCCAGATTTTTTTATCATTATCTATCAGTTTCAAAAAAATAATATTGTTTTTTGCAATGCAGTCAGAATGAATAGCGAGGGAGTTCCCCTTTCTTCTCCCATTACGCTTGATAATACTACTATTGGTTTTTTTGCAAACAATAAGATATATGCTACTTCTTTTAGTGAAGACAAGCAAAAGATACTCGTATATAAACGAAATATTAAAAATGATAATGCTACTATTTCTACAAGGCTTTATGATAACAATCTTGTATTATTAGATAGTGTCAATCAATTCTATTCTTTTGATAACAAAAAAGAAATATTCAGTGATATCATGGTCGACAATCAGGGAGATTTTGTGTATACCAAGGAGTCTAAAAAACAACAACGGGATTATGCTGGATACATGGAGGCGATTATTCATAAATATAGAATCGATACTGTTGAAGTACGCGCCTTGCCTTTGCAAGATAAATTCGTTGATGAAGTGTTAATCAAGGTAGACAATCTAAATAAAAATTACATTATCAATGCTCTTTCTTATGATGACCGAAGAGGTAGTGTTGACGGCCTTTTTACTGCTGTAATCGATATCGAAGGAGCAAAGGTTCCTAGAGTGGCGGTTAATATTTTCAATGATTCATTACGGAATTCAATTAATAGATCCTCCAGTTTTCGATCTGCTTTCGATAATCTAGTTGCTAAAAATATCTTACTCAAAAAAAACGGAGGATTTGTAATGGTGGCCGAAGATTTTTATTCTCAAACACTTTCTTCCAACAATGCGTGGAATAGGAATTACTATAACGATTACTCAAATCCTTCAAATTATTATTTATACAATCGGGGATATTATGGGTATCGTCCTTGGAATGATTATGGCGGACAAGAAATGAATCGTTATTACTATAATGATATTGTATTGGCTTCTGTAGACAGCTCTTTGCAATTTCAATGGAATACACTGATTCACAAAAAGCAATACGATGTTGATAATGACAATTACCTTTCTTATTCATTTCTAAATGCAGGAAATGAAATTCATTTTTTCTTTATAGAAAATGATAGAAAAAAGGACATTGTAAGTAATAGTAGCGTTTTTCCTACAGGCGCTATTAAAAAGTATCCAACATTAAAAAGCAATGAAAATGAATATGATTTTATGCCTAGATTAAGTAAGCAGATTGGCGCAAATCAAATGATTATGCCATTTGTATATCTTGGTCAAATAGGTTTTGCTAAAATTGATTTTTAATAGCATTCAATAATTAGTTAACTATTTTTCATTTTAAATAACATAACAAATTGGTCAGCACATTTAAAGCAAACTCCCCCCAAAACAACTTCTTGCTTCTTGCATATGGCTTGATACTAAAGTTGCCGACTTTTTTACATCCTGTCATTTCGCTTCCTAAGGAAGGAGATGGTATACTGTATAAGGGGTTATTTAGTCTGCTTTCATTCGGAGGTCATGGAATTCCTTTTTTGTATAATATGGTGGCTTTTCTGTTGTTGTATTTTCAGGCAATCGTGTTGAATAAATTAGTCAACAATCAACGGTTGCTTCCTAAGCCTACCTATCTTACTGGGATGAGTTTTCTGTTGATTACGTCATTGTTTCCTTCATGGATTGGTTTTAGTGCGCCACTGCTTGTGATCACATTGCTTATATGGTTGTTGTCAAGAATTTGCACTTTGTATACTAATCAAGAAGTTAAAAAAGCTTTATTCAATATAGGATTGAGTATGGGGTTGTGCACTTTATTGTA
>CANFJP010000073.1 GCA_947447485.1 Chitinophagaceae bacterium | reverse complement strand
TGAAGGCTTTACATGAGCTACTATAATTTTTGCTGATTAGTTTTTCTTTTATTCTTTACGTTATTTTCTTTTATTCCCACCGTTGATTTCTCTTCTGATTTAATGATTGATGTTTTTATTTCGTGTATTCATATATGAACGAAAAGCTACTTCAGTATATCTGGCAATATCAATTGTTTAATAAGCAGCATCTACAAACTATTGATGAACTGCCATTAAGTATTATTCATCCAGGATACAGCAATTCAAATCAAGGGCCTGATTTTTTGAACGGAAAAATTAAAATAGCAGAAACAATGTGGGTAGGGAATATAGAATTACACATCTATACCACCGATTGGAACTTGCATAAACATAGTGATGATAGCAATTACAATAATGTAATTTTGCATGTTGTATGGGATCATGATAAAGATCTTCATTTGCCTTTCCCTACCATTGAATTGAAATCCCTCGTTCCAAAATTACTATTGGATAAGTACAATGGATTAATGAACCAGCATTCATTTATTCCTTGTGAAAATAACATTAGTGATGTGAATCAAATTGTTATTGCTAAGTTTAAAGAGCGTTTATTAATAGAAAGACTACAATCAAAATCAATACTGGTAGAAGCTTTACTAGTGTCGTCAAAAAGCAACTGGAAAGAAGTTTGCTGGTGGATGCTTGCTAACAATATGGGTGGAAAGGTTAATGGAGAAGCGTTTCAGCAGATTGCACAACATACGCCTATAAATATTTTATTAAAACACACCCATTCTTTATTTCAAATTGAAGCCATATTAATGGGGCAAGGAGGATTATTAATTCCAAACTATACTGATCAATATCCCCAGGCATTACGTAAAGAGTATAGGTTTTTTCAAAAGAAATATTCATTGATTCCTCCAAAAGTGAGTATTCATTTTTTAAGAATGAGGCCTCCTAATTTCCCCACTATTCGTCTATCTCAGTTAGCTGCTTTGGTTAAATCATTTTCAATATTGATTTCAAGCATTGTTGAAGCAGACGACCTCTCTGTTATAAAATCTCTTTTAAATATAGAAGCAGATAAGTATTGGGCAACTCATTATGTTTTTGATGAATTAAGTAAGTATAAGTTGAAGAGACTTGGCACTCAAACTATTGATAGTATAATTATTAATACGATCGTATTTTTATTGTATTCATATGGGTATTATAATAATATTGAACATCTCCAAACGAAAGCAATTAGATGGTTGGAGGAAATTTCGGCAGAAAAAAATAATATTTGCAATGCCTTCGAGCAGTTGGGTATAGATAACAATTCTGCATTTGATTCTCAAGCACTTCTTCAATTGAAAAGTAAATATTGTGATGATAAAAGATGTTTGGATTGTGCAATTGGCATTTCGGTCATCAAGCAAAACAATTCTACCAATATTACAACCAATGGTAAGTGGTAATTACTTCAACATTGGGATGCAGGCTTTTCATAACGGGGCAATTGTCTCCAATAAGTTGAAGTGTATTTTTATCTTTCTCACTAATGCCGGCATTAGGTAAATGCAACGTAATCTCAATTTTGCCGATTCTTCTAGGTTCGCTCAGCATATGTTTGGTTACGTCTATTTTTGTTTCGGTGAGATCTATTTGCATGTCGATAGCCCTGATGCCCATGGTAGTAATAATGCAGGTTGCAAGGGCTACGCAAACTGTATCAGTAGGGCTGAATCTTTCTCCTTTTCCCTTATTGTCGGAAGGCGCATCCGTTTCAATCACACTTCCGCTCTGTAAATGAGTGCATTCACACCTTAAATCTCCTTTGTAAACTACTTGTGCTGTCATATTGGACGCGTTTTAATTTTAACTTTACAATTAACTGTGGATGCAATTTAACCTCAAATTATAGCACAACACAGTATTTTTGCATAAATTTACTTTAAGTAAACACAATACATGAGGAAACTATTTTTATTAGCAGCTACCAATATATTTTTTCTATCCTTGTTCGCTCAGGATCCGTCTAATTCTAAGAAAGAAAAAAAGGAAGAGAAAAAACAGCGGATCAATGCAATTGTTCGACAAGAAGAAGAAGGCGTTTTACATTATAAAAAACACCTTGCATTTGGGCTTAAATTAACAAATGATGGATATGGAGGTTTTATGGAATATGCTAAAGTAAAATCATTATCAAAAACATACTTATTCCAACTAGACATTTCCGAAAGAAAACATGCTAAAGAAGAAAAGATTCAAGCGAGTACTCCTGTTATTTATGGAAAAATAAATTTTTTCTATCCCGTCAAACTTGGTTTTCAGGAGCAATTTAATTTTGGAAACAAGGGCAATAAAAACGGGGTAAGTCTTACGGGTAATTTTGGTGGGGGGATATCATTGGGTTTATTGAGGCCTTATTTGGTAGAAGTGGAAAAGGGAAATGGGGTAACCGAATTTGTGGGATATAATTCTCCTGATAGCAATTATTTTTTAAACGGCCCAATCATTGGAGGCCCCAATTTTGGAACTGGTTGGAGTAATCTGCAAGTAGTGCCTGGAATTCACCTTAAGTCTTCTCTTAGGTTTGATTACGGTAAATACAATGAAATGATCAACGCTGTAGAAGTAGGTGTCATGGCGGAGTACTATACTAAGAAAATTCCTCAGATGATCAATCTAGAGCAAAAGAAATTATTTCTTAGTGCCTATGTTTCTTTGGTATTTGGTCGAAGAAAATAATATGTAAATCGAAAGAATAGTCTGCAATTTCGTTGCAGGACAGCTTCCAACTTCTTACCTTTGTGCAGCAATTAAATAGTAATATCAATGTCTTGCGAAACCGGTTCAGGTAATCAAATTTCATCTATCAAAAAGCCTACTTGGCTCAGGGTTAAGTTGCCAATAGGCGAAGATTATAAGCATGTTCGCAAACTGGTGGATCAACACAAGCTTCATACGATTTGCGAAAGCGGCAATTGCCCCAATATGGGAGAATGCTGGGGTGCAGGAACGGCCACCTTCATGATTTTAGGAAATATTTGCACCAGAAGTTGTGGTTTTTGTGCAGTTGCAACAGGAAGACCCGATGCGGTAGATTGGGATGAACCTCAACGAGTAGCAGAAGCCATTCACTTAATGAAGGTAAAGCATGCGGTTATTACCTCTGTAGACAGAGACGAACTAAAAGACGGGGGAAGCATTGTTTGGTACAATACCATTAAAGCGGTAAAAGCATTAAATCCCGAAACCACGCTTGAAACATTGGTGCCAGATTTCAAGGCCCAAAAAGAAAATATACAACGCATCATTGATGCAGCGCCTGAAGTGGTGAGTCATAATATAGAAACAACCGAAAGGCTTACACGAAAAGTAAGAATACAGGCTAAATATTGGCAGAGTATGGAAACGCTCAAAATACTCAAAGAAGGTGGCATGAGAACAAAGAGTGGCATTATGCTTGGGTTGGGCGAATCAAAACAAGAAGTAGTTCAAACACTTCAAGATTTATACAACAGTGGAGTAGATGTGGTAACCATTGGGCAATATTTACAACCTACCAAAAAACACCTGCCTGTTGATCACTTTATTCATCCGGATGAGTTTGCCGAATACAGAGAGATTGGCTATCAGATGGGCTTGGATTATGTAGAAAGTGGTCCATTGGTTCGTTCTTCTTATCACAGTGAAAAGCATGTGATCCAAGGTTGGGGGAGAAATAAATGGATTGAAGAAAAAGTCTCTTTAATTTGATTGTTTGCTCGGCCCCGCTCCATATCAATCTATTAACCATTGATACTGCTATTGGTCTTTATAATTTTTTATCTTCACCCTTTTCTCAACTTGCTGTACCATTCGGCTGTAATTCCCATAAATTCAGCAATATATTTACCAGGGACATTCTTTATAATAGGGTTGCATTTTTCAATTAAATATTTATAAATATCTTTTTTTTCGGATCCAATCAACACAACTTTTAATTCAGTTTCATTTCTTAGGATTTCGGACATCATTTGAGTATAAAACAATAAAATGTCGTGATTTTCAAATAAGAGTTTATCAAACTCTGATTTGTGAAATGCCAATATTGTAGATTTTTTTATAGCAATCAATTCTGTTTTTGTTTTAAGCCCAGTGTAAAAGCTGTCAATGCATCCCATAAAAGGGAAATAATCACTGAGAAAAAAATTCGTAGTTGATTTTTTTTGCGAATCAAAATAAAAACTTCTTGCAACAAATCCGCCTTCTACAATAAAATAACAGTATTGACAAATGTCTCCAACTTCTACAAGTTTCGATCTGTTTTTTACAGAAACAACTTTTGCTATCTCCAGTAATTTGTCGATCGAATTGGGGCTTAATTGGTAGCCCTTAAAAACTGCTGTTATTTTTTTTTCTTTAATGGTTTTGGATTTCATAAGGCTTTCAATTTAATTCAATTTATCAACAAAACGCTCATTAATCAAATACTTGAACTAGTTCAAGTATTTGAGAACATGTTAGCATTTTATTTCCAATTGCCTCATTTTTCATTAATTCCAATTTAGTTTCGCCTTATTTCTATATTATAATAATTGGTTTTAAATGGTACAATCTAGGCTTTTCATTTCTGGATATTCAGGAAAGTTCAATATGAAAAATCAGCCTATTTTAGCTGGACGGTATGTTTTTTTTAAATACTTGGTTACGCATTTAAATGAGCTTTTATTAAATATCGTTAATTATTTAAAGAAATTATTACCGCTTCTTTTCTTTTGTATTTGGATTGACAATATGGCCTATGCGCAGGTTAATGAATCTCCTTACACGTATACTGGATCGATCCAGACATTTACTGTACCAGCAAATGTTTATACTTTAACTGTGTACTTATGGGGTGCAGGAGGAGGTTCAGGATATTCAACAACAACTACAGGCAATCTTGGACCAGGAGGAGGTGGTGCGTATGTTACTGGTGATATCGCAGTTACTCCGAATCAAGTTCTATATATTTTAGTGGGCCAAGGAGGCAAATGTGCTACGTCGAGTACCAATAATAATAATGCATCCACTAATGCAGGAGGTTATGGTGGTGGAGGTCTTGGCTATTCTAGTGGCGGCGGTGGCGGCGGTTATTCTGGAATTTTTTCAGCTAACTCTCTTACACAAGCCAATGTGATATGTGTCGCTGGAGGAGGAGGAGGAGGAGCATCTTATTATACTGCTTCTATCGGTGGTGCTGGAGGGGCATTAAATGGTGCTTCTGGTGGATATATTAATACTAATACTATTCCGGGCACTGGTGGGACTACAAGTGCTGGAGGTGTCGGAGGCTATTACTATGCGCCTACAACTTATCCGGGAGTAACGGGTACTGCTTTGCAAGGGGGCAATGCAAATGGAACTGGCATCTCAAACACTAATTATTATGGATATGGCGGTGGCGGAGGTGGATATTTTGGGGGTGGCGGCGGCGGCGGGGTTTTTGGAGGTAATACGGGAGGCGGAGGTTCTTCATATTATGGAACCCTTGCAAATGCTTCTTCTCAAGCATCCCTTGGGTCAGGTAGTGCAGGAGGTCAGACTGCAACTTATTATGTTTCACCTATTGGTAATGGAGGAAAAAAAATAGCGAATACGGTTGGCGGTCAAAATGGCAACAATGGCAAGGTTATGATAACTTATGTCAAACAAATATCTTACAGTTCTAGCTTCACTACTTTTACCAAGTGTGAGGGAAGCGCTAGCAATTATCAAAGTTTTACCGTTTCAGGTACTTCTTTGAGTTCAGGTGGCATTACTATTACCCCGCCCACCAACTTCGAAGTATCTCTATCCAATGATTTTTCTACTGTTGGTACTAATAGTTCTCCTATTAGCACTGGAGTAAATGGCGGGGATATTTCGTCTACAACAATTTATGTACGTTTAATCTCCTCAGCAACAGGTTCTCCCACAGGCAATATTGTACTTAGTAACTCAGGAACAACATCCAAAAATGTGAGTGTAAGTGGAGTAGTCTCCGCATTGTCTGTTGGTGGTAATATTTCGGGTGGATCAACTGTATGTACGGGTACCAATAGCACTGCACTTACATTGAGTGGACATATCGGTACAATTATTAAGTGGCAAACTTGTTTGAGTAGTGACTTTTCAACTACGGTTACTGATATCGCTAATACCACAACTGGTTTAACAGCAACTAATTTGTCAGCCAACATTTATTATAGAGCGGTGGTGACGAATGGCGTTTGTTCTGCTACAAATAGTGCTGTTGCGACTATAACAGTTTCTACTGCTTCAGTGGGAGGAAGTATTTCTGGCAGCACATCGGTTTGTACGGGTACTAATACAGCAACACTTACTCTGAATGGATATACAGGTACAGTTACCAAGTGGCAATCTTGTTCAAGTAATGCTTTCGCAAGTGGCGTTTCAGATATTGTCAATACTACAAATATATTAACAGCCACTAATCTATTGACTACTAATTATTATAGAGCAGTGGTAAAGAATGGCGCTTGTTCGGCTGCAAATAGTGCTGTTGCAACTATAGATGTTTCTGCTGCTTCAGTTGGAGGAAGTATTTCTGGAAGTACATCAGTTTGTACGGGTACTAATTCAGCATCACTTACTTTGAGTGGATACACTGGTACAATTAGCAAGTGGCAATCTTGCTCAAGTAGTGCTTTTGCAACTGGTGTTTCAGATATTGTTAATACTACAACTAGTTTATCGGTTAATGATTTATCTGCTACAAATTATTATAGAGCGATCATTACAAATGGTGCTTGTACTTCAACTAGCAGTTTAGCTACTATTACTGTTTCTCCGGTTACTGTTGGAGGCAATGTTTCTGGTAGTACTCAAGTTTGTTCTGGTTCGAATAGTTCCACACTTACATTGAATGGTTACACGGGTGACGTCGTTAAATGGCAATCGTCTAATGTAAGTGATTTTTCTTCTAATGTGATAGATTTAAACAATACTACAAATAGTTTAATCGCATCTAATTTAACGTCTACTACTTTTTACAGAGCGGTTATAAAAAGTGGTGCTTGTATTACTTCTAACAGCAATATTGCAAATATTGCCATCCGAACTGCCATTGAATGGTCAGGAAATGTGAGTTCAAATTGGTCCAATTCATCCAATTGGATTTGTGGAGTTTTGCCGGCAGCAGGCTCAACTGTTATAATCTCGAATGGTTTATCCAATTACCCGGCTTTATCTGGCAATTCGAGTATTGAAAACATTACAATTACTAGTGGTGCATCATTGACTATCAACAATGGCTACACGCTTTCTGTATCTGGCGATTTTAATAATTTGGGCACGCTTACAAACAATGGTACTATTTCATTGAATGGAACAGCTGCACAAGCTTTCCCTGGTGCTGGTACAATAGCCGCTATGAATATTTTACAATTCAATAATGCTGCGGGCATTACATTAAATAATAATGTAACAATAACCAACCAATTGATGCCTACGCTGGGTACATTTAATTTAGCGAACAATGACATTACCTTAAAATCTACTGCTACTGCTACGGCTTCTATTTCTGCAGTAGGATCTTCTGCAGGATTTAGTTATGGTACGGGTCGTTTTGTTGTAGAAAGATTTGTAAATATTGGCACAAGTGCCGGACAGCATTCAAAGAGTTGGCAATTAATAGCAGCTCCAACTCAAGGTACTCAAACAATTCAGTCTGCCTGGATGGAAGGCGGCTCTAACAATTCCAATCCTAATTCGGGTTATGGTATCATCATTGGTGGCCCAGCGGGAACTGCTGGAGGATTTGATATGTATACTCCTCAGGCGGTGATGAAGACATATGATCCTGCTACAAATACTTTTATAGGAGTAAGTAATCCTACGACCACTAATATTGCTAATGCGCAAGGCTATATGGTGTTTATCAGAGGAGATAGGAGTATCACTAGTAGTGCTCAATCGCCTGTGGCCACAACCCTTCGCACAAGAGGAACGTTACAAGTGGGTTCATTGACACCAATAACCATTCCTGCAGGAAAATATCAGTCATTTGGTAATCCATATCCTTCTGCGATTGACTTCTCTTCTATAGCTACCACCGGGTTGCAAGAGGCATTCTATTTATTTGATCCTTCATTACAAGGCTATAGAGCACTTGGTGGATATCAAACGATTTCTGCTGTAACTGGAACGTATAGGGCAACCCCTAATGGGACATCCATTTATGGGTCATCTACTACAAATTTAAATATCATCCAATCTGGTCAAGGGTTCTATGTAAAAGCAATTGCTAGTGCAGACGGAACGTTAACTTTCGCTGAAACAAATAAAATAAGTGGAAGCAGATTGGTAACTCGTGTCAATGGTCCATCTAATAATGTGGGAGCGGTTCCTTTAATTAGCACTAATTTACTTGCGTTAAATGGAGCTAAGTATGAAATGGCAGATGGTAATGCAGTAGTATTTGATGATGCTTATTCTAATGCAGTAGATAATATCGATGCATTGAAACCATTAAATGGAGGAGAGAATTTTGGTTTAGTTAGAGATGCTGCTAAGATTGCAGTAGAAGCAAGAAAAGCATTGGTTTCTGCAGATACTATTTTCTATGACATGTCAAATATTCGTCAGCCACTATCTTACAAATTGCAGTTTATACCAGAGAATTTATCTACAGCAAACGTTTCTGCTGAATTAATAGATAAGTTTTTAAATACAAGAACGCCTGTAAGTTTGGCTGATACCAACTATGTAAACATTACTACTTCGTCTAATGCGCTTTCTTATGCAAAGGATAGGTTCATGTTGGTGTTCCACCCATTGGCACCGGTGCCGGTATTGTTTACAAGCATTGCTGCCAATCGCAATACAGACAATAGCATTGCGGTAGAGTGGAGGGTTCAGAATGAATTAAACATGGATCATTATGAACTAGAACGCAGTGCGGATGGTCGCAACTTTGCAACATTGCATACAGCTGCTCCGTTGGTCAACAATGGTGGTTCTGCTGCTTATCCATACATCGACGCAACGCCTCTTACTGCTGATAATTACTACAGAGTAAAAGCGTTAAGCGTAGGCGGTAGGGTGCAGTACAGCGCCATTGTAAAAGTTGCTGCAGTAAATACCCGAGGAAACATTAGCGTATATCCTAATCCGATAGAAAGCAATATTGTACAAGTGGTATTTACCAATCAGAAAGCGGGACATTACAGTGTGCAGTTGATTAATTCACTGGGTCAAGTAATCTATAAAAACAAGTGGACGTTGTCATCTGGTAACCAAACGAATTCTATAGAGCTAAACAAAGACCGTGCATCGGGTGTATATCGTTTGCAATTAATCAGCGATACTGGAGTGACGAAAGTGATATTGGTGAATGTGAAGTAGGCCTGCTGGAGGTAGGGTTTAACGTTTAAGGTTTAATGTTTAAGTTTGTTAACTTCAAACTTCAAACCTGAAACTTTCAAAGATATAAAGTACACAGCCCTGGGTTCGTCCTGGGGCTTTTTTGTGCTTCAAAGAGCTAACGTTTAACTTTCAAGGTTTAAGGTTTTTGAAATCACCTCAACGCCTCAACGACTAAACAACTAAACGACTCAACGACTAAACATTCTACCCCCTCATTTTTAACTAATTTTATCAAAAAAGTCACAAAAATTGATAATTTTA
>CANFJP010000072.1 GCA_947447485.1 Chitinophagaceae bacterium | reverse complement strand
GCACTATTGAAAACACCCCAATCGCCATCTCCAGAAATCTGACATCCCAATCTTCCAATAGCATAAGCAATCATTAGTGCAGGAGCAGCAGCATCTACAAGGTGTTTTATTTTAATGTCTTTTTTATATGCAAACCAGCAAATGGCAATAGCAGCAAGTATCAACCCTCCATAAAAAGTAAGTCCACTTTGGGATAGTAATTTTTCAATAGGATTAGAAATGAATTCATCCCAATGTTCAAAATTATCAAACAACTTTGCTCCAAGAATTCCGAAGATTAGTCCAAGAACAATGATGTCGCCTACTCTATCATGTGGCCATATTCTTACCACTCTTCTTTCGGGTTCTTTTAATTTTACTTTGTTTTTTTCTCTCCATTTAATTCCAGCAAGTAAAGCAGCCATTAAAATTCCTCCTAGAATACTTCCTTCTTTAGAAAAAATATATTCTTGTGGGTTTATAAAGACAGGCTTTGAAAAAATAAGTCCTAAGATTTTGTATCCAAATGCGAAGCCAACCACCCCATTAATAGACAAATCAATGATACTCGCAGGACTGCCCACGGTGATCATTTCTTCTCTTGGGAGAAGCAGGGCCATTTTTTCTTTTCTATGTAATTCAGCTGTTAATACCCAGGCGGCCACTATAAAAGCTAGTGCAACCAATAAGCCGAACGTATTAATAAAACTCAATGTATGCCATTCCACCCCAAACCAATCCTTGAAAACATAATACAAATTTGGATACATATCTGTTTATTTAAATTGAATGATTAATTACAATAGGTTTGGAATGCTCCTATTAGATTGTCGGCAATCATTTGTGCGCTGCGCCCTTCAATATTATGTCTTTCAATCATGTGCACCAATTTGCCCTCTTTAAACAATGCAATAGCAGGAGAAGATGGCGGATAAGGCATAAGGTATTCTCTTACTTTTTTCACTGCGTCAATATCGAAGCCTGCGAAACAAGTAGAAAGATGATTGGGTTTAATGGTTGCATTTTGTACAGCCATCAATATTCCTGGCCTGGCAGTACCTGCGCTGCATCCACAAACTGAATTGATCATTACTAAGGCAGTGCCATTTTCAGCAAGCACTTTTTCTACATCTGCTGGTGTCAACATTTCTTGAAAGCCATTTTCTGTTAGCTCTTCTTTCATTGGGATTACAATTTCTGCTGGATACATAGTATAAGGTTTAGTTGTTTTTTCGTTTAGTTGTTGAGATATTATTAATAGCCTAATATTTTTAACATGCTTTGCGCAGATTGTTCTTTTGCATGAAGCCAATCTACTAATTTGCCATTTTTATCATGTCCAATGATAACATGTTTGGGTGAAGGAATCATACAATGTTTAATGCCTCCATATCCACTGATTTGATCTTGATAGGCTCCTGTGTGAAAAAAGCCAACATACAGAGGTTCTCCATTTTCAATTTTTGGAAGAAAGACTTCATTGATGTGTTCTTCTGAATCATAATAATCATGACTATCGCAAGTGATGCCTCCCAATACTACGCGATGATATTCATTGTCCCACTTATTGATGGGAAGCATTAAGAACTTTTCGCCTATTCCCCAGGTATCTGGTAAAGTAGTGATAAAGGAAGAATCAATCATATACCAAGTTTCACGATCATTCTGCATTTTTTGACCAATCACGCTGTAAATATGGGCCATGCTTTCTCCTACGGTGTAACTGCCGAATTCTGTAAAGATATTAGGCATTGGTACTTTGTTTCGATTGCAGGCAACTTTAATATTTCTAACTATTTCATTGATCATAAATTGATAATCATATTCAAAGCCAAGCGAATGCTTGATTGGGAAACCTCCGCCAATATTAATCGAATCAAGTTCAGGACAAATTTTCTTCAATTGGCAATAAAGGTTAATTACTTTATTTAATTCACTCCAATAATAAATATCATCTTTAATTCCTTTATTTAAAAAGATGTGAAGCATTTTTAATTGAAATCGGTGTTCATTTCCTTCTATTTTGTCAACATAAAATTCCAATATGTCTTTTGCACGTATTCCTAACCGAGAAGTATAGAAAGGGAAATTGGGTTCTTCTTCTGCGGCCACTCTGATTCCAAGATTAAAAGGCACCTTAACTGATTTGATGTATGCTTTTAGTTCTTCTTTGTTATCAAGAATAGGGATAACGTTTTTAAATCCACTATTCAATAAGCCCGCAATTCTCTGTGTATAGGGCTTTTGTTTGTACCCATTACAAATGATATTGATGTCTTTGGTAATCTTCTTTTTTTCAAAAAGTTTTTTGATAATATCTATATCATAAGCATAAGATGTTTCGAGATGAATATCATGCTTCAATGTTTCTTCCACTATGAATGAAAAGTGAGAACTTTTAGTGCAGTAACAATAATTGTATTTACCGGTATATTTATGTTTTTTGAATGCAGCAGCAAACATACTTTTAGCTTTGTTTATCTGCTTGCCAATTTTGGGGAGGTAAGTTAATTTTAGAGGTGTGCCATATTTATCTATCAGCCCCTTCACATCCTGTCCATTGTATTGAAGATAATTGTTGACCAGTTTAAAATCTTCTTGAGGGAAATTAAATGTCTGATTTACTAGATCACTATAAGTATTGTTCATTCCAACAGGGCCCATTCTTGAATTGAATTTTAAGTTAGAAATAATGAGTCAACAAAGATATCATTTAGTAGGGTATAAAAATAAAAATCCGGATACAAAATGTACCCGGATAGATGTACTTAATACCCTAATATTTATTTAACTGATTCAACCAATTTCTTGAAAGATTCAGGCTCATTCATAGCCAAATCTGCCAATACTTTACGGTTAAGATCAATCTTCTTTTCTACTAATTTGTTAATGAACTGACTGTAAGTCATTCCTTCAGCTCTAACAGCTGCATTGATACGTGCAATCCACAAAGTGCGGTATTCACGCTTTTTCAATTTACGACCAACGTAGCTATACGTTAATCCTTTCTCCATTACGTTTTTAGCAACGGTATATACATTTTTACGCTTACCATAATACCCTTTGGCAGCTTTTAAAATCTTTTTGCGGCGAGCTCTACTGGCTACTGCATTTTTTGAACGTGGCATATCTTAATTTTTTTAAAGTTAAAGTTGATTAAATTACTCTTCGGGTTATTTCATACCCAAAAGACGTTTTACAAAATGCATGTTTGCATCACTTACCGAACCATCAATACGCATGTTACGCTTGCGTTTGGTAGATTTTTTTGTAAGAATGTGACGTTTGAAAGCTTTTTGAAAAGTAATTTTACCGGAACCGGTAACTTTGAAGCGCTTCTTTGCGCTGCTGTTGGTTTTAACCTTTGGCATTTTATAACCTTTTAATAGTTACTCCCTGCTGGCGTTCCAGGACAACCCGGAAACTTATGGAGCCTTGTGGGAAATGAATAAAACAAAAAGAATCAATCTTTTCGGGATGCAAATGTAGGTAAAATATTGAGTATTTACACTATTTTAAGTGCAATTTTTCATTTTTAGAGCCTAAAAACTGCTATTTCTAAGCGTTTTCATGAATGCCAATCCCTTTTCCCTTGCCAAAAGGACATTTTTTTCAGGAATTTGGCTAGAATCGGGGTATGCTTCCAATGCTTTATCTAAGCTATCTTCTCTCAAAATATGCAACATTGGATAGGGAGATCGGTTGGTATAATTAGCCGCATCCGTTTCAGGGGTACCGGCAAATAAATAAAGGGGATGAAAACTGGCTATTTGAAACACGCCTTCCAGACCTTCCTTTTCAATTAATTGCTCACACAAATCAATCAAGTCTAAATAATGAAGAAAAGTATCAAATCCATTTGGAAGAATAATAAAGGAAGTTTCTGTTGAAGGATTCTCGAGAAGTCGATTGCATTCGAGGATAAGAGTTTTAAGAACATCTTTGATTTGGAGTGAATTCTCTACTAAATATACAATTGAATTTTGTTTAGTGGGCTTTGCTGCAAAAGGACAAAAATTTAATCCAATGACTACATTGGAAATCCATTTTTTAGTTTGATCAATTATATTATTGTCTGAAATCATTTTATAAAGTTCTTATTCCAATTTATTTATTCACCCATGCTTTCTCCGTCATCGGTTTTACTTGAATGTTGAAGCATTTCGTTAATAGTGGATATTTCAACAGGACTGAAATAACGCCATTTACCAGGTGCAATTCCATTTAAGGAAAAATTCATGATTCGAATTCTTTTCAAGCTTGTAACACGAAATCCCAATGTTTCGCACATGCGTCTTATTTGACGATTCAATCCTTGGGTAAGAATGATTCTGAATTTCAAATTTCCTTCTTGCTTAACAAAACAGCTCTTGGTGATTGTTCCCAATATCTTTACCCCATTGCGCATTTGATCAATAAAATGATGGTCTATTGGTTTGTCAACAGTTACGATGTATTCTTTTTCATGCCCATTCCCCGCTCTTAAAATTTTATTTACAATGTCGCCATCATTGGTAAGAAATATCAAACCTTCAGATAACTTGTCTAACCTTCCAATAGGAAATATTCTTGTTTTATAGTTTACGTAATCTATGATGTTGGTTTTGTCTTTGGTATCAGTAGTACATGTAACTCCTTTGGGTTTATTGAGCATAATGTACACAGGTGCTTTTTTCTTTTTCAGTGGCTCACCATCTATTCGAACATCATCTCCCGGGTTGACTCGATTGCCTTTGTGGGCATCTCTCCCATTAATGGTAACCCTGCAATCATCAATGTATTTATCTGCTTCTCGTCTGCTGCAAAACCCAGAATCGCTAATATATTTATTTAGACTTGTATCCAATTAGTTTGTATTTATGGTTGATTTGTATTTTCAATTTGCAATTCTTTCCAAGGAGTTGATCCGTCATTTTCTCTTTTGAAAATCATAGAATCAGAATATTGAATTACAATTTCTGCTGTTGTATAAACGATATTACCGTCCATTAGATGTCCGCCAATTGTTTTGCCTGTACTGTCACTAACACTAACATGTAAATGAGAGCCATTTTCAGAAACGGTGCCTACTAAACTCACAATTTCAAAATGCCCTACTCCATTATTTGTCTGTTCTTGGTTAGCAAACCTAATTGAATAATTAGTCAAGCTGCCAACACAAGTTGCTATCCAACCAGCCTTTATCTTATGATCATTTACGAATGATTGAATCGATTTTTTTAAATCAGCGCCTGGTTTTAATCTAAAAGCAAAAGATTGACTGGTAGACATATTGCTTTTATTTTTGTGTGAACAAGCATTAAATGAAAAAATCAAGAACAAAATTAATAATTGTTTGTTTACTTTATGTAATCTTGTCATGATGCAAACTCTTAATTTAAAATTTTAAGCAATATAATACATTCAACTATGGAAATAGGATTAGCAACTTTGGGGAATGGGTGCTTTTGGTGTACTGAAGCCATTTTTAAGGGCCTTGTAGGCGTTATGGAAGTAACCAGCGGTTATTCTGGTGGAACGACGATCAATCCAGATTATACATCTGTTTGTACAGGACAAACGGGTCATGCTGAATGCTTGCAAATCAAATATGATCCTACTAAGATTAGTTTTGAACAATTATTGGAAGTTTTTTGGGCAACGCACGATCCTACTACGCTCAATAGACAAGGCAATGATATAGGAACTCAATATAGAAGCGTTATTTTTTATCACAATGAGTTGCAAAAGGAAATTGCTCATG
The DNA here is from genome assembly GCA_947447485.1 of Chitinophagaceae bacterium. Lineage (GTDB taxonomy): Bacteria > Bacteroidota > Bacteroidia > Chitinophagales > Chitinophagaceae > Ferruginibacter. Next base: position 3,892 of record CANFJP010000072.1, on the reverse strand, counting down.
AATATGTAGCGCAACTAACCAATAGCAAAAAATTTTCTAATCCTATTGTAACTGTTATAGAACCAATCAATGTTTTTTATTCAGCAGAAAATTATCACCAAGATTATTTTAGTCAGCACCAAAATGAATCTTATTGCCAATTTGTAGTAAGGCCTAAAGTTGAAAAATTTAGAAAAGAATTTAAAAGTAGTTTGACTGAAAAGTAAATTAATTTTCCTTATCTACCCTTTTTAACTCAAGCAGATTAAGGCTATTGGAATGAAAGTTTTTAATATTTGGATGCACTAAGTGTATCACCATATCATACCAAAGCGGTATAATAGGAACATCTGCCAATATTATATTATCCATTTTTCTGTATAGCGCATAACGAATGCTGTCATTCGTTTCTTTGAGCGATTGTTCATACATTAAATCGTATGCAGGATTTGAATACCTGGTGTAGTTTGGCGGAGCAGGATTTTTGCTATAAAATACACTAAGGTAATTTTCGGCATCAGGATAATCTGCAATCCAGCTTCCTCTAAAAAGCAATGCTTGTGATTTGCTTGTTTGTTCAAGTAGTAAACTTTTTTGAACAGTTTCCACAATCACATTAATCCCTAATTGCTTTAATTCATTTACAATATAAATTCCTAAAGAAGCATAATTGGGTACTGTTAATAATTTTACAAAAGGCATTGGATGAGTATTGTCAAATCCGGCGTCCGCTAATAATTGTTTTGCTTTAGTAGGATCGTATTGAAACCCTTTAACGAGTGAACTATCAAAGGAGGGCAATCCAACAGGAATGAAACCACTGTTGGCAGCAGTTCCAATAGAGTTTCGTAAGTAAAGGAGCATTTTTTTTCTGTCAATCCCATAATTAATGGCTGCTCTAATTTTCTTTAGTCTTAAGGGAGAATTTTTAAGAAGAACATTATTAGTGTCTGCTAAGATCCCTATATATTCTGTATTCAAATAAGCATGTTTGTCTAATATTATTTTATCCTTCCATTTATTTTTTAAGTTGCCCGTCTTGGTAAGTACTTCATCTTTAAAACTTACATCCAAGTCGTTTATAAAATCTAAATGATGTTGCTGAAACGCTAAAAATTCGGTTGCTTTGCTATCATAGAAACTTATTTTAATTCTGTCTAGATAGGGCAACTGAATGCCATTTTGGTCTTTTTCAAAGTATCGTTCATTTTTTGCCAATAACAATCCTTGTCCTTCTTCCCAGGCAATGAAACGAAAGGGCCCTGTTCCAACTGGGTGACTTCTAAAAGATGATCCATAAAAATCAACCGCTTCCTTTGGAACAATAGAACAGTATTGCATACTCAATACGCCTAGAATAGGATGAAAAGGTTGAATTAGATGTAATTCGAATGTTGAATCGTTGATGGCTGAAAAAGGATTAATACTTGTAATCTTATCATTAAAAATCCAACTACCAGGGCTTGCGGTATTTTTATCAATAATTCTATTTAAACTAAATACAACATCATTTGAAACCAACTTTCTCCCTACTCCATTTTTGAAAACAGGATCATTATGAAAATACGCATCCGTTCGCAGGTGAAATGTAATGGTGCATTTATCCTTTGAAAATTCCCAACTTTTTGCAATTGAAGGTTTAATCTGCATCTGATCATTTACTTCTAAAAGTGTATTATACAATTGATGTACAGGCCAAATGATAGCTTGGCTCTTTGCAAAAGCAGGATCTAAGGTTGATATACCTGATGACTCATTGTAACGGAAAACTTTTAATTGAGGATGAATAGGATCATTGCATCCCATTATTATTGTGAAAGAAAATAAGTAAATTGATATTCGAATGATGTTCATATTGAGATTGATTACCTTAAAGATATCAAATGAAATGAATAATATTGTATAGTTTGATTGAACTTAGTATTACATTTAAATCTAAAAAGTTGTTTTTTAAAATGTCGCATGTATGATTCGATTATATAAGTCATTGTTTTTTATTTCTTTATTGCTCTCTGCAGGAAATTCGTATGCGCAGGAAGCACTTTTTCATTCAGCCTTTTCTCATCAAGATTCATTAAGAGGTAGCAATGGAATGGGTAGAATATATTGGGATGTGTTGAAATATACCATTACCGTTACACCTGATTTTGAAACCAAAACAATTACAGGAATCAATAAAATAGATTTTATAGACAGCGGTTCTACTGTTATACAAATTGACTTACAAGAGCCAATGTTTATTGATAGTGTTAAAAATAATAAATCTCATTATACATTTAATCGTGAAGGGAATGTGTATTGGGTAACATTAAGATCAAATAAGACAAATCGGTTTCAGCCATATAAAAGGAGTCTTACTTTTTTCTTTCATGGAAAACCAAAAGAAGCAGTGAATCCGCCCTGGGATGGTGGTTGGATATGGAAAAAAGACATTCATGGTAATCCTTGGATGAGTGTTGCTTGTCAGGGGTTAGGTGCAAGTATTTGGTATCCTTGCAAAGACATTCAAAGTGATGAGCCCAATAATGGTGCAGTTTTGCGAATCATTGTTCCAGATTCTCTTATAGGGATTGGCAATGGAAAATTAAAAGAAAAAAAGGCTTTCGGAAAAGGGAAGATGCTTTATACTTGGCAAGTTGTTAGTCCTATTAATAATTATAATATTGTCCCCTATATTGGAAAGTATGTTCATTTTATGGATAATTATAAAGGACTTAACGGTCCTTTGTCAATGGATTATTGGGTGCTAAATGATCATCTTGAAAAAGCAAAAAAACAATTTGCTGATGCACCCCGTATGATGAAAGCTTTTGAATATTGGTTTGGCCCCTATCCTTTTTATGCAGACGGATATAAATTAGTAGAGGCTCCTCATTTAGGGATGGAACACCAAAGTGCCACCGCTTATGGAAATAAATTTAAGAATGGATATTTGGGAAGAGATTTGTCTGGCTCCGGTTGGGGATTAAAATGGGATTTCATCATAGTACACGAAAGTGGACATGAATGGTTTGCCAATAATATTACCACCAATGATATTGCAGATATGTGGGTTCATGAAGGGTTTACTAACTATAGCGAGGTGCTATTTACTGAGTATTATTATGGAAAAGAAGCAGGGAATGATTATGCAATTGGATTAAGAAAGAATATTCAAAATGATGTGCCCATCATTGCACCGTATGGTGTAAACAAAGAAGGAAGCGGAGACATGTATTATAAAGGAGCGAATATGATTCATTTAATTCGTCAAGTGATAAGCGATGATGATAAATTTAGAAATATTCTTATTGGATTGAATAAAAAGTTTTTTCATAAAACAGTTAATACTGCAGACATAGAAGATTATATAAATAAAGAATCTGGTAAAGATTTCTCAAAAGTATTCGATCAATATTTACGGACTGTAAAAATTCCTCAATTGGAATACGCGTTTCAAAACAATCAATTGAAATACCGATATGCTAATACCGTGGAAGGGTTTACACTTCCCATAAAAATTACTATTGGAAAAACCAATCAGCCAGTATGGATAACTCCCACTAAAGATTGGCAAATCATTCAAATCAATGGAGAAGAAACGATTAGTATTGACCGCAATTTTTATGTGAATCTTCAGAAAGTGGAGGAATAATATTATTTATTATTGGATTGCGTATCGTCTGTTGTATTGATTCTTCCATATCCAACGAATCTAGCACTATAGTAATCTTCTGATAAGTTATTAATGTATACTCCTAAGCTTGTGCTTGCATGAACAAAATAGCCATTGCTTAAATAGACTCCCACATGGCTAATTCTTCTAGAAGTATTAAAGAATACGAGGTCGCCTTCTTTTACTTCGTCATTGTTTATTTTTCTACAAAGTGAATATTGTTCTCTTGCAGTTCTGGGTAATGCTACTTGATATATT
>CANFJP010000071.1 GCA_947447485.1 Chitinophagaceae bacterium | reverse complement strand
TTTCGTGCAATCGTTCGCTGAAATATTCTCTTTTGCGTTCTCTATACTCCAATCATCGTTGTCTATTCCGGTAATAGAAGCCGCTCCCATTTTCTCTGCAAGAATTGCCAATAGACCTGTTCCGGTGCCAAAATCTATAACTGTTTTGCCCGTAAAATCAATCATACTCATTTGCTCCATCATCTGATAGGTAGTAGCATGATGCCCTGTACCAAAACTCATTTTAGGCGTAATAAGCAAGTCGAATGTAGCGGCTGGGTTGGGTTGATGAAAACGGGCTCTCACAAATGCAAAAGGTTTTTCTGTGTGAGATAGATTTACGGCGATGGGCTCAAAATCACTCTCCCATTGTTGATTCCAATTTGTTTCTTTTACCGTGGTGTGTACAAAATTCAAAGTATGCTGTTGTACGATCATATTAAATGAGCTTTCATCAAAATCATCCGACTTGATAAATGCTTTTAAATTATTTGCCTGCTCTTCGAATCCTTCAAATCCCAACTCGTTCAATTGAGCTATCAACAACTCCATTACATCCGACTGTAAATCTTGAAATTCAATTTGTGTGTATTCCATAAAATAAAAAAGCTGCAGCAAATGTTATTCTTCGGCTGCAGCTTGTATAGATTTTAGTAATAATTAATTATCCCCTTGAGGCTTTGCAGGTGCTTCAGGTTTTGGCATCAAGGCTTTTCTGCTTAATTTAAATTTGCCTGTACGTTGGTCAACTTCAAGCAATTTTACTTTTACCTTATCTCCTTCTTTAAAAATGCCATCCATTGTTTCTAGGCGCTTCCAGCTTATTTCGCTGATATGCAACAACCCTTCTTTCTTTGGTAAGAATTCAACAAACGCACCAAATTCTTTGATACTTTTTACAGTACCCTCGTATGTTTCACCAACAACAGGTACGGCTACAAGACCATTGATCCAAGCAAGTGCTTTTTCCAATCCTTCTTTTTCTTTAGAGAAAATACTTACTTCTCCGTGATTGTTTACTTCTTCAATATTAACGGTAGCACCTGTTTCACGTTGAATTTCTTGAATCACTTTACCGCCGGGTCCTATTACAGCACCGATGTATTCTTTATCAATAACAATCTTCACCATTCTTGGTGCATGTGGTTTCACATCTTCTCTTGCAGCGGTTGTACAGTTGTACATTGCATCCAGAATATGCATACGGCCTTTTTTAGCTTGAGCCAATGCTTGACGCATTACATCCATGCTTAATCCGTCTACTTTAATATCCATCTGAACACCACAAATACCATCACGCGTTCCTGTTACTTTAAAATCCATATCACCTAAATGATCTTCATCTCCTAAGATATCTGTTAACACCGCAAATTGATCTCCTTTTGTAATCAATCCCATTGCTACTCCACTAATGTGTTTTTTAAGAGGCACCCCTGCATCCATTAATGCAAGCGAACCAGCACATACCGTTGCCATAGAAGAAGAACCATTGCTTTCAAGAATATCACTTACTACTCTTACGGTATAAGGATAATCTGAACCTGGCATCATTTTTTTAAGAGAACGCATAGCTAGATTACCATGACCCACTTCTCTTCTTCCTACACCTCTCATCATTTTCACCTCTCCTGTACTAAAGGGAGGGAAATTATAATGTAAAATGAATTTACTATATACTGAAGAATGAGCTGATTCAATCAATAACTCATCTAAAGGTGTTCCTAAAGTAACTGTTGTAAGTGATTGTGTTTCACCTCTTGTAAACAATGCCGATCCATGAGGAGAAGGCAATAAATCGATTTCCATGGCAAGCTGACGAATGTCTTCTGTACCTCTTCCATCTAAACGCTTGCGATCATTCAAAATCATATCCCTTACCACATAATATTGCAATTCGCCTGTGTAATGTCCGATAAGTGCTTTGTCTTCATCTGGTAATTCTGTACCTAAATGAGCAACAATTTCATCTTGTAATTTTTTAAACGCATCGCTTCTTTCATGCTTAGCGGAAGCGGCTGATGCAATGGCATGCATTTTAGCTTTTGCAAATGCTGCAATACGCTCGTTTAATTCTTCATTGCGGTAAGGTTTAGTATAGTCTCTTTTCCCTTTCACTCCTACCAACGTTCTCAATTCTTCTTGAGCCTTTACTTGAATGCGAATGGCATCATGAGCCAGTTCAATTGCTTTAATCAAATCTTCTTCTTGACACTCATCACTTTCTCCTTCAACCATCATAATATTCTTATTGGTTGCAGCGATAATAAATTCCATGTCGCTATCAGCCAATTGAGCTCTGGATGGGTTTACCACCATTTGGCCTTTTACTCTTCCTATACGAACTTCAGAAATGATTTCTTGAATGGGAATATCAGACACTGCCAATGCAGCAGATGCAGCCAAACAAGCCAATGCATCTGGTAATACTTGATCATCAGATGATATCAACGACACCAATACTTGTACATCGCATAAATAATCTTCAGGAAACAACGGACGCAACGCGCGATCAATCAAACGAGAAGTTAAGATTTCATAATCGTTCAAACGAGCTTCTCTTTTAAAGAATGACCCTGGAACACGACCTGCAGAAGCAAATTTTTCTTGGTAATCAACTGACAATGGGAAAAAACTTTGACCCGCTTTTGGTTCTTTGTTAGCAACAACCGTTGCCAATAAAACACAATTGCCTTGTCTAACGGTAACAGCACCATCAGCCTGACGGGCTAATTTTCCTGTTTCGATGGTTACCATACGGCCACCGCCTATATCGAATGAAACTGATTTTGATTCTAAAAATGACATATAATAATAATTTTTACCAACCTTATTGTAGCAGTTGGCGATTTAAAGTAAGCATGCACAAAGAACAATTCCCAACGGCTGAAAACAGTTGGGAATCACTCAAATAGCATACATGATTTGATTAGTTTATTTACGGAGTCCCAACTTCTCAATCAATCCTCTGTATCCAGTAAGATCGTGCTTGCTTAGGTAAGTTAATAGACGTTTGCGTTTACCAACCATCATCATCAACCCTCTTTGAGAAGAGAAATCTTTCTTATTCCCCTTTAGATGGTTAGAAATGTGGTTAATGCGCTCTGTAAGCATCGCAATCTGTCCTTCAATTGAACCAGTGTTAGTGGCTTTGCCACCATAAGTAGTAAAAATGGTCGCTTTTTTTTCGCTTGTTAAATAAGGCATCTCTTTGTTGTTTTAAAACTCTGTGTTTTATTTTCTTTTTTTATCGTTTGCAAAGGTAATAAAGATTAATGAAATATCTTCAGAAAACATGAATAATCATGCAATTAGGGGTCTTTTAGCATGTAAATCAAGCAATAATAGGCCTACCCTCGCAGCAAAGGGAACAGAAATTGATTATCCGCATGGTTTTCAGCAGCTTTTTACACTCCTTTACAACCGTCAAAAGATATTCATTAACTCCGATGAAATTGTGCAAATTTGCAGAATGGAATATCGTTTCGCTATAATTGGATGCGGCAGAATTGCCGATAGACATGCAGCGCAAATTGCTACAATGGGCAAACTCATTGCCGTTTGTGACAACGATGTTGCAAAAGCCGCCACATTAGGCTCTCTTTATAACGCAACAGCCTATAGCAGTATAGAAGATTTATTGGAAAAGGAACAGGCCGTAAACATTGTGAGCATTTGTACGCCCAATGGACTTCATGCGAAGCATAGTATTTTAGCTCTACAGCAGGGGAAACATGTTATCTGCGAAAAACCACTTGCCATCAACACGAAGGATGCTCAATTAATGATTGACACTGCCAAACTACAAGATCGAAAATTATTTGTTGTGAAGTCGTCCAGATTTACCCCCTGCATTCAAGCATTACAAGCAATCATTGAGAAAAAAGAATTAGGCACCATTTATAGCTTTCATTTGAATTGTGTTTGGAACAGGCCGAATGCTTATTACGCTGATTCTTGGAAAGGTACAACCGCATTGGATGGCGGAACATTGTATACTCAATTCAGTCATTATATCGATGCACTCATTTGGCTTTTAGGAGAGGTGGAGGAAGTAAGTGGATTTAGAAGCAATGCTGCTGGAAAAAAAATAGCATTTGAAGATACTGGAGCTGTTGCGCTTAAAATGAAAAGCGGAGCGGTAGGCACAATCCATTATTCTGTAAATGCCTTTGAACGAAATCAAGAAATCTCATTGAACATCGTAGCAGAAAAAGGCACCATTACATTAGGAGGTGCGTGTATGAATGAAGTGGTGTACCAACACCCTACACTCATTGATTCAACTGCAGAAATGCCCCACACCTCCAATAGCAATCACGAAAGCATCTACCAACATGTTCTGCAAGCACTAGAAGGGAAAGAGAGTATTATCACTGAGGGAGAATCGGCATTGAAGACGGTTGCATTAATAGAAAAAATATACCAGCAAATTCCCTTATAGATTGAAGCATATCATTTTCACTGTAACGAACGATCTCAGCTACGATCAACGAATGATGCGCATTTGCAGCAGCCTTGCGAATAATGAATTTGAGGTAACACTTGTAGGAGCTTTCCATCATTCATCCGCTGTACTCAACAAAAAAGCATACGCACAAAAAAGACTGCCCTGTTTTTTTAAAAAAGGATTTTGTTTTTATGCCGAATACAATATTCGCTTGTTTTTTTTCTTACTTTTTACAAAGGCAGATGCATTGTGTTGTATTGATCTTGATACCATGCTTCCGATGTATATAATTGGAAAAGCGAAAAGAAAAATCATTGTATATGATGCACATGAATATTTTAGTCAACTCAAAGAAGTCGTTACCCGACCTTTCGTTTATACAATTTGGCATTGGATAGAAAAAAAGATTGTTCCCAAAATAAAAAATGGATACACGGTGAGCCAAAGCATAGCCAATGCCTTCCATGAATTATATCATGTAGACTATTCCGTTATTATGAATGCGCCTTTATTAAAAGAACAGCACATTTCTGTAATAAAAAACAAGAATGTTTTACTCTACCAAGGCGCCGTCAATCAAGCAAGAGGATTGGAATACTTGATCCCTGCAATGAATAAAATTGACGCGATTTTGCACATCTATGGCGAGGGAAATATGATGGAAGAAATAAAAAGACTCATTCAACAATACCATCTAGCAGAACGAGTAATCTTATTTGGAAATGTGACCCCAGAGGAACTGAAACAGATTACGCCCAAAGCATTGATGGGCATTAATTTGGTGGAGCCAATCGGACTCAATCAATATTACTCTTTGGCTAATAAGTTTTTCGATTACATACACGCGTCCGTTCCTCAAATAAGCATGAATTTTCCTGAATACAAACGCATCAATGATGAAATAGAAGTGGCTGTTTTAATTGACACACTTGAAACAGATACCATTGCCAATGCAATCAATTCATTATTAGAAAATAAAGAAAAATATCATCTGCTAGAATCGAATTGCATAAAAGCAGCCCAGCAATATAACTGGCAAAATGAAGAAAAGAAACTGATTACCTTCTATAAAAATATCCTTGGATAATTCTTTGCAAATTATTGCATTTTTATACTTGCATTGTCCCAAACTTTTCCTTGCTCTGTTTTAATCATTCTCGCTGGAAATTTGTTTATCACCATGTAATCATGGGTAGCCATTAAAACCGTGGTGTTATAATCTTTGCTGATGTGTACAAGCAATTGCATTATTTCATCACTTGTTTCGGGATCGAGATTCCCTGTAGGCTCATCTGCTAAAATCAACTTAGGCGAATTTAACAATGCCCTTGCTATATCAATTCTTTGTTGTTCTCCCCCACTCAATTCAAAGGGCATTTTCAATCCTTTATTTTTAAGATTTACTTTTTCTAGCACATCACTGATTTTCTCATCCATCAATCTCTCGTCTTTCCAGCCAGTTGCTTTTAAAACAAACTTAAGATTGTCATTTACATTTCTATCTGTTAACAATTGAAAATCCTGAAATACCACTCCAAGATTTCTTCTAAGAAATGGAACGGTTTTCCAAGTAAGCTCTCTGAGATTATGGCCGGCTACCCAACCTTCACCCTGAGTTAATTCCAAATCACCATACAATGTTTTAAGTAAACTACTTTTACCGGTGCCCGTTTTTCCTACCAAATAAACAAATTCTCCTTTCTCTACAGAAATATTTACATCGCTGAGTATGCGACTCTCTCCTTGAAAAATATTTACATCACGAAGCTCAATGATAGATCTAGACATATAATTATTTTATTTAAGAATCGCGGTTATGTTTAAATCAGCCGCCATTATTTTAACAAATGTAAAGTTTGAAAATCTAATAAACAATTAGTTCTTCTTTTAAACGAATTTCAAGCGATTTTTTAACGTTTTCTTCCACTCTCCCAATTATTTGAGCATCGATTGAATAAGCCGCGGCAGCATCTATCATCACCTGCGCATCGGAAGCCTTACAATAAATTTCAAGCCGACATCCCATATTAAACACTTCATACATTTCACGCAAACTACTTCCGCTGTTCTGTTGAATGATTTTAAAAACAGGTGGAGGGTCAAATAAATTATCCTTAATGATTTTAAAATTACCTGGAAGATATTTCAAGCATTTCGTTTGTCCTCCACCGCTACAATGAATCAATCCATGAATTTTATCAAAATGATTTTCAAGCAATGATTTTAATACGGGGGCATAGGTACGAGTAGGACTCAGCAGCAATTCGCCTATTGTAGTGTCGATGTTAAATGTATCAGCTACAGAATCGGTTAGCCTATTTTTTCCAATGTACACTACTTCCTCTGCAAGATGGGGATCGTAACTTTCTTTGAAATGTGTTGCATAAAATGTATTTAATACATCGTGTCGGGCAGAGGTGAGTCCATTGCTTCCAATTCCACTATTGTATTTTGTTTCATAAGTTGATTGTCCGAAACTCGACAACCCTACGATCACATCACCGGGCGCTATCTTTTCATTTGTAACAACTTTATTCTTTTCCCATCTACAAGCCATGGTGCCATTTACCGCGATGGTACGTACCACATCTCCCACATCTGCTGTTTCGCCTCCCAGGTATTCAATGTTTACTCCAAATGTCTTCAAATGATCAAACAACTCTTGCGATCCATTGATGATTTGCGCTAGCACTTCGCCTGGAATCAAATGTTTGTTTCGGTCGATTGTAGAGTTAAAAACAATGTTATTATAAATACCTACGCACAATAAATCATCCAAATTCATCACAATAGCATCTTGGGCAATGCCCTTCCAAACAGATAAATCTCCTGTTTGCTTCCAATACAAATAGGCAAGAATACTTTTAGTCCCAGCACCATCAGCATGCATAACATTTACAAAGTCGTTGTGCTGGCCTAAAAAATCGGGATACAACTTACAAAAGGCATGCGGATAGAGCCCTTGGCTAAGATGTTTGGTGGCAGCGTGTACCTCTTCTTTTTGAGCGGAAACGCCTCTTTTACTATAAAGACTCATATTATTTCTTGAGCTACAAAGCTAAAATTGTAAAGTCAAATATCCATTTATTAATTATCAATTAGTTTTGCACCAGTTTTTGATTATGAATATATACCATGACATAGACAAATTGCCTCATTTTAACAATGCAGTGATTACGATTGGCACTTTTGATGGGGTGCACAAAGGGCATTTACAAATCATCAAACAACTCGTGGAGGAAGCCAAGTCCATCAATGGAACACCAGTGCTAATCACGTTCTATCCTCACCCTAAGCAAATAGTAGGGTCGGGTAAAAACCCTTTATATATCATCAATACGCTCACTGAAAAAGCGGCGTTACTATCAAAAGCAGGAATAGAACACCTTGTGGTAGTACCCTTTAACAAAGAATTTGCCAATCAGCCGGCTACTGAATACATCAGCAAGTTCTTGGTGAAATCCTTCAACCCACACACCATCATTATAGGCTACGATCACCGATTTGGCAAAAATCGCGAGGGCGACTATCATTTACTAGAAAATTTTTCTCCCCGTTTTGGATATATCGTAAAGGAAATTCCTGAACAATTGCTTCAAAATGCCATTATAAGCAGTACTAAAATTAGAGAATCACTTCTTACAGGAGAAGTAAGCACTGCCAATGATTTTCTTGGATATCACTATTTTTTTAGCGGAATTGTGATCGAAGGAAATAAACTTGGAAGAACGATAGGATACCCTACTGCCAATTTATTTATTGAAGACGAAAATAAACTAACCCCTTCAAATGGCGTTTACGCTGTAGAGGTAGTAGTAGAAGATATGAATACCACTTTTAAAGGAATGATGAACATTGGTATAAGGCCAACCGTTGGAGGCACCAAGCGTGTGGTAGAAGTAAATATTTTTGATTTTGATGAAATGATTTATGGGAAAAACGTAACCGTTTACATCGTTGCTAAATTCAGAGATGAAGCAAAATTCAACGGATTGGAGGAATTAAAAAAACAATTGGCACAAGATAAAATCGAAGCGCTTAGCGCTTTAATACAATAACTATAAGATCATTTTCACCGCCATCTCCTTCATCAAGGATGCGCCGCTGGTACCTGAATCTCCTACCCCAATTCCCTTCAAATTATAATGATTTAATAAAAGTATTATTTTTTCTACTCCACTATACCCATAATTTTTCATGGTTTCTTGCGCCTGCTTAAGCGAAATAGGATTATTGTAGAACAAAGGTCTCAACGTGCTCTCAGATGCATTTCCTAATCCGTATACAGCATATACTTTAGAGAAAAAGCTATACAAAGCAGGCAACGCCAATTGAATAGGCACCGCCTTTGGATTGCTCTCGAAATAGGTAATAATTTTTACTGCTTTCGCTAAATCTTTTTTTGCAATGGCCGCTTGTAATTCAAAAATATTATACTCTTTACTGATTCCTATAAACTTCTCAATGTCATTCTCGTCAATTACTTTTTTCCCTTTCAGATTAACTGAAATTTTTTCAATTTCATTTTCGATGCGCGACAAATCATTCCCAATATGTTCTTCTATTAGACTAACCGCTTTGGTATCGATGGTAAAGCCTTTCGAATGCACAAGATTCGCTATCCATTCATGAACTTTATCTTCCCTTATTTTAGGGGAATTAAATATCTCAGCATTTTTACCTAATAACTTATACAATTTAGTACGCTTATCTCCCTTCCCTTTATACCCCACAATAAAAATAGTAGAAGAAAGGGGCGACTCCACATAACTATCTAATTTTTCTAGACTGGTCATTTGTTGTGCTTCTTTTAACAACACAACCTGTCTTTCGGCAAACATGGGATAACGCTTACAAGCATTGATTACTTCTGTCCAATCGGCATCCTTTCCATAAAAAATCGACAAATTAAAAGACGCTTCAGACTCTGAAAGAATTTGATGTTCGGCATATTTGATCAGAAGATCAATATAATAATCTTCCTCCCCTTCTAGCCAATAAATAGGCTTAAAGTCTTTTTTCTTCCAGGCATTTAAAATTTTCTCTACGCTCATTTATCATTTAAAAATTATAGGTGCAATCTAAATAATTTAAGTGTAAGGCCGTTATTTATCATAGTAAATTAGGGTAGCAAATTTAAAAGATGGCTCTAATCGACGCTCTGCCTATATGAACGGTTTGTGCTGCCCCT
>CANFJP010000070.1 GCA_947447485.1 Chitinophagaceae bacterium | reverse complement strand
ACACCTGTTCGATTAATTAAAAATAAATTTTACCATCAAGTTCAACAAGCTGAACAACAATCTGCTACGATTAATGAACTAACGGCTCTTTTAGGAAGAGGGAGGGCTAAAAAGGGTATGTTTGAAGGAGATATGGAAGAAGGTGAGCTAGAAATAGGTCAGGTGAGTTCATTATTAGATAAAATAGAGCCTGCAGCTGAGATAGTGAAGCAGGTTTGGGCAGAATGCACACATCTTATGCAATATCCACTGAAATAATATATTTATATTTGTACTATCTTTTCAACCTCAATCTTCAATAAGAATGCAACCTTTACATAGGCGTTTTTTTATATTCGTAAGTGCTTTATTAGTCTTGATAAGCAGCTTTTCAATTGGCTATGCTCAAACGTCCCCCATTCCGGTGGAACTTCTTCCCGCAGGTATCAATGCGAGTCAGCTATCTAAAGCACAGATCACTTCAATGATGAATAATGGTGGTCAAAATGCAGGAAAAGATAAAAATGCGGGATTAGAAGGGAATGCAAGAAATAAAAGGGATACCTCTTTACCAATCAGCAATCAAAAAGTCACTCAAACAGCCATTGAAACTTTTGGTGCCAATGTATTTTTAGAATCGTCGGTAGCTGATTTATCAGAGCTTTCTACTCCTCCGTTGGATTATCCAATTGGAGTAGGCGATCATGTCATCATTTCGTTATGGGGTGCGGCAGAATTTCAAAATAATTATATCGTTGCAAGAGATGGAACCATCTTTCCAGAAAATGTGGGAAAGATCAATGTTCAGGGATTAACTTTTGAGGAAATGCGTGCATTGGTTACTAGTAAATTCAGGAGAGTAGTTCCGGGAGCTACTAAAATTTCTGTTTCGCTGGGTCAGCCGCGAAGTATCAATGTAAATGTTGTGGGAAATGTTAACAACCCCGGTCCGGTTACCGTTTCTGCTTTTGCAAATGCTTTTAATGTCATTGCTCAAGCAGGCGGGGTGAACGAATTAGGGAACCTTAGAAACATTCAGATTAAAAGAAATGGCAAGCTTGTAGACGAACTAGATGTTTACAAATATCTTACTTCTGGCGATTTAGGTAAGCGCACTTACTTATCAAACAATGATTTTGTTGTTGTCACTTTTTCAGAAAAAAAAGTATTAGCAAAAGGGCAGTTTAAAAGACCGATGTATTATCAGCTGAAAAAAGAAGAGGGTGCTAAAGCCTTGATGCAATATAGTGGAGGGTTGCAGCCAAATGCGGTTGGGTCCATTATTCACGTTCAACGAATTGAAAATGAAAAACAAATTCAGCGTGATCTCAATATTAATAACTTAATGAAATTGCCCAATCAAGATTTTATTCTTGAAGATGGAGATATAGTCAATGCAGGAAATATTAAACCTGAAATGTTTAATAAAATCGAGTTGCAAGGGGAAGTGAATTATCCGGGTGTGTATGAATATAGAGAAGGGGCAAAATTGTATGACGTAATTGCACAGGCTGGTGGGTTAACCAAAAATACTTATTTATCAAGAGCGTATGTTTTTAGAGGAGCGTTGGATCCTAATAATTTCAAGCCAGAAAGAATTGAGCTTAGTTTATTTGATATTTCAAAAGACAATAGTCAAAATAATATTGAATTAAAATCAAACGATTTGATTCAATTTTTTAATAGTAACGATTTTGAAGAAAAAGAATTTGTACAGGTATATGGAGAAGTAAGAAAAGCTGGAAAATTTAAGAGATATGTAGGGATGACCTTGCAAGATTTATTGTACTTGTCTGGAGGAATCAATCAAACAGCTGAATTTGGCCGCCTTGAAGTGTCTAGTATTGTAAATGTAGATTCCGCATTGAATGGATTGAAGCCAACTAAAACAATAGTAAACTCGTATAATATTCAGCAAGATTTGTCTTTAGATTCTATAGGCAATAAAGTATTGCTTAAACCATTTGATCAAGTATTTGTAAGAAGAAATCCAACTTTTGAATTACAACAGAACATTGAATTGAAAGGGATGGTTAAATATCCTGGTCTTTATTCTCGTTTAAATAAAAAAGAAACGCTTTCATCTTATATAGAAAGAGCAGGAGGAGTGTTAGAAAATGCCAATTTAAAAGGAGCTGTTTTATTAAGAAAAAAAGAAATAGACCTTAATCAATTCTATATTGATTCTTCTAAAATTAAGTTGGATTCAAATGGAGTTGTTATTAAAGATAGCTTGAGCATTGAATTAAAATATCAAAACAAGCCCATTAGCATTGACCTTCAGAAAGCGCTACATAAAACAAACTCCAAATATGATGTAGTGCTTCAGCAAAATGATATTGTTTTTATTCCTGAAATAGATCCTTTTGTAACTGTTATAGGTAGGGTACAGTCGTCTTTAAAAACGACTTTTATAAATGGCCACAAGCGTCTTGGATTTTATATCAATAAAGCGGGCGGATTTGGAGTAAGGCCATGGAAAAGAAGAATATACATTACCAATATTAGTGGCAAAAGCAAAAGAACAAAAAACTTTCTCTTTATGCATTTTTATCCAAGAGTTGAACAAGGTACTATTATCACTGTGCCAGAAAGACCCCAAGGGCAAGCATTTGGAGATGTAGCAAAATCAACTTTGGTAACCGCGATTCCTGTAATACTCAGCGCAATTATTTTTAAATACATTAAATAATAAAAATTAGAATCTAGTGACCAATCAATTTTTTAAGGATATTTTATTAAAAATTTATCATGTACGATTGCTGATTTTTATAACCGGCATTTTATTTGCAATGGCGATGTTTTTTTATGCAAAGACGTCTACTATAGTGTACACTTCAAGAGCAACGGTGTTTCCGTTAAACAGCTCTAGCGATAACTCGCCCTCTAATGCCATTACAAGTTTGCTAGGTTTAACGGATGCTACCAAAAGCTTTTCTCCAGAGGCCTCCATTAATATTATAGAACTTGCTAAGAGTAGGAATACAAGAGAGGCTGTAGCGATGGAGCGTATTCCTGAAATGGGCAATAAGACTATAGCAGCATTGGTCATTGAGAATTACAATCAAAACAAATCTTTTTTTTCTGCCTCTGTTAACACTCCACAAAATCCAGCAGCGTTGGCCGCTGCAGGAGCAGCTTTGTTAGAAGAGGATATGACACCAAAATTAAATAAGAATGGAATACTTGAGATAGCGTATAATTCTACAAATTTAATATTGGCTGAGAAAGTGAACTATATTTTTATTGATAAAATATCCAATTTTTATAAAGAGTTAAGAATTAAAAAAGCATTGCTTGATTACAATTTTATAGTCGCCAAAGTAGATTCTTTAGACAAGGTAATAAATGCTTTAGATGGCAAAACGATTGGTATTTCTAATAAGACTTTATTTGTTGCTCCTGAGAAATTGCAGTATCAAATGCCGAAAGAGAATTTGTCAAATGAAAAAAACAGGATATTACAACAGCGTACTGCTTCTACCAATAATAGAGAAGATGCTTTATGGAGATTGCAAAAAGCAACTCCTGTCATTGAAATTCTAGATAAACCAGTGCCACCTTTTGATATCATTAAGCCGTCAGCTATTTTGTATGCGTTAATGGGGCTGATTGGTGGAATGGTATTGGCTATAATAGTTTCAATATCTTCTATTTCGTACCGTTATGTAAGGAATGAGTGCAAAAATTTTATGCTGTCTTAAAACCAAGCTGCTACTTTGCAAAAGCCCATTTAATCATTTCTTTCCAACTTGGTTTTTTTCCATACATCAAGATGCCTATCCTGTAAATCTTCCCTGTAATCCAGGTAAAGAATAAAAAACATCCCACAAGTAATATCATAGAAAGGGCTAGTTGCCAAACAGGAAAATCGTAGGTGATCCTTCCCATCATAACAATAGGAGAAGTCAAAGGAAAGATACTTCCAAATACAGCCAAGCTACTGTTTGGATCGTTGATAGCTTTGGTCATAATGACAAACCCCAATATAATAGGCATCAAAATGGGGAATACTAATTGCTGTGCTTCCTGTTGGTCTTCACTCACTACACTTCCAACAGCTGCAAAAAGTGAAGCATAGGTTAAGTAGCCGCCTAAAAAATAAAATAAAAAAGACAAGATAATTTTTGTGAGCGGCAAGGAAGAGATGCCCTGCATGATATCAGCAATCATCACGGCATTTTCTTGATTGTTTATTGCAGCGTTGTTTGCTTGTTGCATTAAGTCGGGGAAAATAAACGGAATGGCGATTTGCATCATAAACAGTAGCACCAGCCAAATGGCAAATTGAGTAAGTCCAACGGCACCTATGCCAATTATTTTACCCATCATCAACTGGAATGGTTTTACTGAGCTCACAACTACTTCAGCGATTCTATTTGTTTTTTCTTCTGTTACCCCACGCATTACTTGTGTGCCGTAAAAAATCATCATCATGTAGATTAGAATACCGCATGCAAATGATACAGCATAGCTGATTCCTGCAATGCTTTTCTTCGATCCATCTTTGGTGTCTATAATATTTTCTAAACGAATTTGTTTTTCAATATTGTCAAAGGCAACAGGATCAATTCCATTGGCAATTAATTCTTTTGTTCGAAGCGTATTATTAATAATATTCTCAATCGCATTCATTGTAGTTAAGCTTGCCGAAGATTCGCTGTGCAATACAAATTTGATTTTACTGCTAGAGGATGTATCTGATTGATTGGCTGGAGCAATTGCTAATAGTGCCTGAAATCCTTGTTGTTTATATTTCTTTATAAAAGATTGCTCCGTTTCGTTTTTAATAATTAAAAAAGAAATTGACTTATCAGTAGAGTGTATCTCTTTGTCGAATATTTTTGATTCATCGATAACGGCTATTTGTTGTTTTTCATCGCTTCCTTTCAAAGAAATAGCAATGATTGCTGCATAGAATCCCACCATCACTAAGGGTACTAATAGCGTAGTGAGTAGAAATGATTTCTTTTTCACTCTTGTTAAATACTCGCGACTGATAATTAATTTAATTTTATTCATTGGATGAGTTTAGAGGCATTAATTAACTGGTTGAAATTTCCTGGTGGCACTATTGTCTTCTACCAGTTTAAGGAAAATATCATTCAAGGAAGGAAGTACTTCGTTAAATGACTGAATGCTTACACCTTGTTGAAGTAGATATTGTAATACTTCATTAGATGTGTGCTGATTATTTAATTTCAATAATAATTGATCAGGCTGGTGTTTAACCACCTCAAACATTTCTTTTGTGAGCAGTTCGGGAGAAATCGCTGCACCTACTCGATAAATATTTTCTTTAAATTCTTGTTTAACGTTTGAGATCGTTCCATCTAATATTTTTTTCCCTTTGTTGACCAAAACAATGTGATCGCAAATTTCTTCTACCTGCTCCATTCTATGTGTGCTGAAAATAATAGTACTTCCATTTTTTGCCAAATTAAATATTTCGTCTTTGATCAAATTTGCATTCACTGGATCTAGGCCGCTAAATGGCTCATCCAATATGATTAATCTTGGCTGATGAATGACGGTTGTTACAAACTGAAGTTTTTGACTCATTCCTTTACTTAAATCTTCTACTTTTTTATCCCACCAACTTTCCATTTCCAGTTTTACAAACCACTTTTTAATTTGACTCATTGCATCTGATTTGCTCATGCCTTTTAATCGAGCCAAATAAAGCACTTGTTCTCCAATTTTCATTTTTTTATATAGTCCACGTTCTTCTGGCATGTAACCAATATTGATGGTATCATTAAGCGGATCGAATTTTTTACCATTGAATATTATTTCACCACTATCGGGATAGAAAATCCCCGTGATCATTCGTAGTAAGGTTGTTTTTCCTGCACCATTTGGACCTAGTAGTCCAAAGATGCTGCCTTC
This sequence comes from Chitinophagaceae bacterium, assembly GCA_947447485.1. Classification (GTDB taxonomy): domain Bacteria; phylum Bacteroidota; class Bacteroidia; order Chitinophagales; family Chitinophagaceae; genus Ferruginibacter. Next base: position 3,775 of record CANFJP010000070.1, on the reverse strand, counting down.
ACTGATGTTAAAACTGATATTGTCCACAGCTTTTTGTGTGGCAAAGTATTTTTTCAACTCATGTAATGCTAGAATATTCATAAAAATAAAAGTAGGTAGGTATAAATATAAGTCTATTGCTAAATGCGAAAAAGAAATTTTATACGAAAGGCAAGTTGACCTTACAAGTGTAATAATTTCTGGGTAATGATAGCAGCTACTTTTTCTCCATCCATCGCAGCGCTCACAATTCCTCCGGCATATCCGGCACCTTCGCCACACGGGTACAGATTGTTGCATTGAGGATGTTCGAGTGTTTCACTATTTCTTGGGATGCGAACTGGGCTAGAGGTGCGACTTTCAGTAGCTACTACCACAGCTTCGTTTGTATAATATCCTTTCATTTTTTTTCCAAATGCCTTGAATCCTTTTTGAAGTGTTTCATAAATAAAACCAGGAAGTACATTCGACAAATCAGTTGCATTTAATCCGGGTAAATATGAATTTGCGGGCATTGAACTAGAAGCTTTTCCATTACAGAAATCATCCATTCGTTGTGCGGGAGCAACAAATTTTCCACCCCCTGCTTCATATGATTGTTGTTCAATCATTTTTTGAAAATGCATAAATAGGAGTGGATCATTCTGGCTGTTCTTTACATGAGGCATTGCTTGAATAGCATCTTCCAAATTTACCTGCACCACCATGCCGCTATTTGCAAAGGGATTGTTTCTTTTAGAGGGGCTCCAGCCATTCACTACTAATTCTCCTGGTGCTGTTGAGGCAGGAGCGATGATTCCTCCAGGGCACATGCAAAAAGAAAATACGCCTCTTCCATTTGTTTGCTCTACCAGGCTATAAGATGCAGGCGGTAGCAATTCATTTTTGACAGTACAATGGTATTGTATCTGATCAATTAATACTTGAGGGTGTTCAATTCTAACGCCGAGTGCAAAAGGCTTTGCTTCAATAAGTATATTTTTTGAGTGTAATAATTCAAAAATATCTCTAGCCGAATGTCCTGTGGCTAAAATATAGGCATCGGCTTTGAATTCTTTTTTATCTGAGCTAACAATCGATGCTATTTGATTTTTTTCAATTTGCAGGTCTGCTACTTTGGTTTCAAAATGTATTTCTCCTCCGCAATCAGCAATCAAGGTTCTCATTGCGGTGATGATATGGGGAAGTTTGTTTGTGCCAATATGAGGGTGGGCGTCAAATAAAATGTTATCTGGCGCGCCAAAATGCACAAATAATTGAAGAATTCGATCAATATTGCCTCGTTTATTGCTGCGGGTATATAATTTACCATCGCTATAGGTTCCTGCACCGCCTTCTCCAAAACAATAATTGCTTTCAGGGTTAAGGATGCCTGATTTATTTAAAGTGGCCAAATCTCGTCTTCTGCTCTTTACGTCTTTTCCTCTTTCTAATATAATGGGTTTGATACCTGCTTCAATGAGCTTGATTGCAGCAAATAAACCCGCCGGACCAGCTCCTACGATGATTACTTTTTTTTGGGCATTGGTTACAGTTTTAAAGCTAAATTCTTGAGGAGCCCGATCAACAAATGGCTCGTTTATAAAGCTTGTAACAGATAGGTTAATAAAGATGTCTTTTCCACGAGCATCGATCGATTTTTTCAGGACTAAGAATCCTGTTATATCAGACTTTTTTTTTCCTAAAGAAGAGGCAATTTTTTTAATAATCAGGTGATTATTAACAGCTTCGCTGGGAAGCAATCGTAAGGCTATTTTTTGTTGCATGTGTTAGGCAGTTATCCTAAAAACAATTGGGAGTGAATGAATTAAAAAGGAAGGTCATCAACGGCATCGGGAGCGGTAGCGGAAAATGTATCCAGCGGCTCAAGATAATCGTTGTCGATAGGTCCCTTACCGCTTGATTGAAGGATTTGCTCTATTCTCCATGCATCCAAATTGGTGATATAGTTGGTTTTGCCATCTTTTTCCCATTTAGTGCCTTTGATATTAAAGTATACTTTTATCTCGTCCCCTATATTTACTCGGTCTATGATGGTTGTTCTATCCTGTACAGACTGAAATTTTATAAAGTTCACAATGCTTCTGCCATTGATTTCTTCGGTTTTTTCCACTACAAATTCCCTTGTTTTAAAGCTTTCTGTACGTTGTACTGTATCAAATTTGCTTATCAATTTTCCTGTCAGTTCGTAGCTCATAATATAAGTATTTAAGGGCTCAAAAGTAAGCCAATTTGGTGATTAGCGGCACTTTATCCATTAATTATTCAAACCTGTGTATGCGGGCTTTCTTTTTTCTCAAAAAATAGACCGAAAAAGAGTTTTTATAACCGAAAAGATTCCCTATTTTCAACGACTAAATCAAACTGATGAAGAAAAGAAATTAAAAGTTAAAATTAGTTCATAAAAAAATTTTTTTTTCAACAATTTCTTTTGATATTCGCCGTCCAATAAATTTTTACACATAAGGTGTATAACTTTTTAGGTTATTGGAACAAGGATAATAACAATATAACTCATTATATAAACTGCTTTTGGGATAATGGATAAGACTTTTGAAAAGGTATGGGAGAATTGTCTTGAGATAATTAAGGACATCGTTGAATGGCAGCATTTCAAAACATGGTTTGAGCCTATCAAACCAGTAGCGCTTAAAGAGAAAGTGCTTACTATCCAAGTACCTAGCCAATTTTTCTACGAATACATTGAAGAACATTACGTTTCCCTTCTTGCTAAAACTTTAAAAAGAGAGTTGGGCAAAGAGGCGAGATTGGAATACAGAATCATGGTAGACAGTGGTAATAGTAAAAACAAGCCGCTTACTACAGATATTCCTGGTAATGGGTACAAGTCTTTTTCCAACAATGAAATGGATTTTCCATTAGTAATCAATAATCCTGTTAAGAATCCTTTTGTTATTCCAGGATTAAAGAAGATGCAGATTGATCCGCAATTGAACAGTGCGTATACTTTCGATTCTTTTATTGAAGGCGATTGTAATAGGGTAGCAAGAAGAGCAGGAAAAACGGTGGCGGAAAAACCAGGCACTACTTCTTTTAATCCATTGGTGATTTATGGTGGGGTAGGATTGGGTAAAACCCATTTGGCTCAGGCTATAGGTAACGAAGTAAAAAGATTATACAACAACAAAGTAGTGTTGTATGTGAGTTCAGAAAAATTTATCAATCAATTCATCGATCACGGTCGTAATAATGCCATCAATGATTTCATACATTTTTATCAGTTGATAGATGTGTTGATTATTGATGATGTACAATTCTTCAATCGTGCTGAAAAATCTCAGGACGCATTCTTCTCTATTTTTAATCATTTGCACCAAAGTGGCAAGCAATTGATATTGACGAGTGATAAGTCACCCAAAGATTTGGAAGGTGTGCAAGAACGCTTGTTGAGCCGCTTCCGTTGGGGTTTGAGTGCAGATTTACAATTACCTGATTACGAAACGAAGATTGAGATATTAGAAACAAAAATGAAAAACGACGGCCTTGAAATGCCTCGTGAAGTAGTAAAATACATCGCATATAATATCAATAGCAATGTAAGGGAATTAGAAGGCGCGTTGATTTCATTATTGGCACAGTCATCTTTAAATAAAAGAGAGATTGATCTTGAGCTTGCTAAAAAGGTATTGCGCAATTTTGTAAAATCTTCTAGCAAAGAAATTACCATCGATGCCATTCAAAAGATGGTTTGTGAATATTTTGATGTTCCGTATGATAAGTTGTTGCAAAAGACGAGAAAAAGAGAGATTGTACAAGCCAGACAAATTACCATGTT
>CANFJP010000069.1 GCA_947447485.1 Chitinophagaceae bacterium | reverse complement strand
TTTCTTTCATTTGATCCCAATTGCTCTCTGTTACCATTCCTTTTAAAATTCTGATGGTACCGATATTGAAGGATTCTTTAAAAATAAGTTTACCATTACTAAAAAAAGATACTTCCGTACTACCGCCACCCACATCGATGTACATATAACTATGGTCTTTATCTAAATTTTCCGCTACGTGATTTTCGTAAATTAAATTGGCCTCTGTATCTCCTGATATAATTTCAATGTCTAAGCCGGTTTCATTCTTCACTATCTTTAAAATGCTTTTTGCATTACTAGCATCTCTCATGGCACTTGTGGCGCATGCTTTGATGGCATCCACTTGATATGCATTGATGAGGTGACGAAAGGCTTTTAACGTTTGGACTAGCATGTTGGTTTTTTCAGGAGAAATGATGTTGTTTTCAAAAACATCAAAACCAAGACGCAAGGGGACTCTAAATAAATTTAATTTATTGAAGGTGGGATTGTTTTTATTGTCAACAATCACTTCAGCAATCAGTAATCTAGCTGCGTTACTCCCAATATCTATTGCTGCAAGTTTCAAATTAATATCAATTGCTTATTTAGATGAGTATGCAAGTTGCCTCTTTTTTTACAAAGCAGTTGAGTTGGCATGTAAAAAACTATCCACTTTTGTTATTAACTTAATTCTACTAGAGTGTATATTTTTTTGAAAAGAGGTAATTGTAGGTGCCCACTTGCGATCTAACCTTTTTAGTATTTCGGGGATTGATGTAAATATTATTCTGCTCGTTATTTAAAATTCTCGCTTTGATGTTGTCATGAAACTGTATTTCCAGCATGTATTTAAGTTCTTGTCTGATATTGTCATCAAGAATAGGGCAAGTAGCTTCAATGCGATGATCTATATTTCTTGTCATCCAATCGGCTGAGGAAATAAATACTTTTTCTTTGCCGCTATTGTGGAAAATCATAATGCGGGCATGCTCTAGGTATTCATCAACGATACTAATGGCTTTAATGGGATGTTTTATTTTTTTTATTTCCGTTAGCATGCAGCATATTCCTCTGATAATCATTTTTATTTCTACCCCTGCTTTCGCAGCTTCGTGAAGTTTTTTAATTAATGGCTCATCACTTAAGGAATTTAATTTTAATGTGATGGAGGCTTTCTTTTTATCTCTTGCGTTTTTTATTTCCTTTTCTATCAATGCAATACAAGCATTGCGCATTCGGTAGGGGCTTGTGATAATCGTATTGCATGAACTTAAAAAGTGTTTTCTAATTCTTGGGTTTTCTAAATAATTAAAAATTCGTTCAATGTCTGCAATGATTAATTTGTTGGATGTTAACAAACAATGATCGCTGTATACCAGTGCTGTTTTTTCATTAAGGTTTCCTGTGCTCACAAATCCATATTGTATTACTTTGTTTCCTTTTTTCTTTTTGATGATGCAAAGTTTTGCATGGATTTTCATATTTGGTACGCCAATCAATACATTTACGCCTGCATCTTCTAGTTCTTTTTTCCATTCTAAATTTGCTTCTTCATCAAATCTGGCTCTTAGCTCAATTACCACGGTAACTTTTTTCCCATTCCTAACAGCATTGGTAAGCGCATTAATCACCTTCGATCTATTAGCAAGCCTGTAGCAAGTTATTTTGATGCTAAAAACATCTGGGTCAATAGCCGATTCTCTTAGTAAATCGATGATGCTACTAAAGGAATGGTAGGGGAAATGAAGCATGATATCTCTTTCAATAATGGCTTGGGATACACTATGAGCATTTTGTAAGAGAGGGTGAGTAAAAGATTTTTTTCTTTTGCTTGTTCTGCGAAAAACCGATTCGGGAAAATTCATAAAGTCTTTAAAATTATGAATGCTTCCACCTGGAGTTAGGTTGTCTTTTTTTGAAAGGCCTAATCTTTTAACAAGGTAATTGAGCAGTGGGGAAGGAATTTCTTTGTCGAATACAAGCCTTACGGGTTTTCCTTTTTTTCTATTCTTGAGACCCTTTTCTATTTTCTGAATCAAAGAAGTTGAAACATCGTTGTCTAAATCAATTTCTGCATCTCTGGTAATTTTTATGATATGTGCTGTAAATTCATCATAGTTAAAATAAGAGAAAATATTTGGCAGGCAAAACTTAATAATATCTTCTAGCAACATAATATTTTGTTCTCCTTCTTTGGAGGGAAGAATAACGAATCTTTGTAATTGTCTAGTAGGAACAGAGATTAAAGCGAATTTACCAGGTATAGAATTGTCTTTTTTTGCTAGGGTACAAGCCAAGTAAAGTGACTTGTCATTTAAGACTGGAAATTCCTGAATGCTTTCAATCATTAACGGAACAATATTGCTTCTTATCTCTTCGTTGAAATATTGAAAAATAAATTGTTTCTGCTTGGCAGTTAACTTTTTTTCGTTGGTTATAAATATTTTTTCTTTCTTAAGTTCTCTTAAAATATTTTTCCAAATGGCATCAAAATCTGATTGAAGCTTTAATACTTTCTCCTGAATTTCTTCGATGATTTTTTCGGGCGTTGCTTCTAGATGCATTTTAGCTTTGTCTCCCAATTGAACCATTCTTTTGAGTGTAGCCACTCTAACCCTGAAGAATTCATCTAAATTATTTGAAAATATCCCAAGAAATCTGATTCTTTCTTTGATAGGTACAGTTTCATCTGCCGCTTCTTGTAAAACGCGCTCATTAAAGGAGAGCCAGCTTAGGTCTCTTACGATTGTTTTTCTTTTTATCACGGAATGAAATTAGTAGCGGGAAATTAATTGAAATTATTCTATTGAGGGGCTTTCAATATTAATTTAAAGTGAAATTGTTCTCAATCGAGGGGTAAATTTATTGTGAGCATGACTTAACCCTGCTTCATTTTCTCAATTATTCTAGTAGTAGAAATGCCATCGATCATATCTGCTAAAATTACCTTCCCTCCATTATCGATTACTTCCTTTGCTCCAGCAATTTGGTGTATTTCATAATCGCCTCCTTTAACAAGTACATCGGGCATAATGGCCTTAATTAAATCTAAGGGGGTGTCTTCTTCAAAAACAACCACAGCATCCGTCATAACCAAAGAAGCTAATATTATGGCGCGCGATTGTTCGTCGTTGATTGGTCTTGAATCTCCCTTTAATCTCTTTACAGATGCGTCGCTATTCATTGCAACAATTAAAATGTCTCCAAGAGAGGCAGCTTGAGAAATAGAGGCAATATGTCCTTTATGAAGCATATCAAAAATGCCATTGGTGAGTACAATGCTTTTTGATTTTAATTTCCATCTTTTAACCTCAAGTAGCAGTTCTGCTAGTGAATATATTTTATGTTGAATAGGGTCAATGGCTTTCATTCTATAGTATTTGTTTACTTATGATTTTTGTATTTTCTTTTTATTTAGATAGGGGATGGCTAATAATGACATTAGTCCAACTGAAACAATCAGTCCAGTTGAAACGCCCCAAATAACCCAGCCAAATGCTTTTCCTAATGGAGCGGCAATGCCATAAATCGTTAATGTTTGCATCACAAAAATGGGAAAAGATCCAATGCCTCCTGGTGTAGCAATCATGGCAAGTGTAGCGAGCGTCAAAACGGAAAAAGCTGCTTTAATAGGAAGATGTTCAGTTCCATTCATTGCTAAGAATGCCAAATAAATTTGCAGCAAGTACATTGTCCAAATAAATAAAGTGTGCAGTAAAAATTCTTTTCTTTTTTGTAGGTTTTTGATTGATCGAAATCCTTCTCCAATGCCTTTGATGAAATTATTAATGCCAACGATTACTTTGTTATGAGGGAATTTTTTAAAAAGTTTTCCAATGATTACAATGAGTAGAATAACAATACTAATAAGTATGATGAATTTCATCCACAATGGTATGCCAGTAGTAGTGGTAATTATTTTAATTTCTTTATTTAAGAATCCGCTTACTTTTTCGATTTGAATGAGTACGGTAATGCCAATGAAAATGAAATAACAAAATATATCAAAGCTTCGCTCAACAATGATGGTCCCGAAAAGCTTATCAGATTTTAGATGTTCATATTTTGCCAAGAATGTACATTTTAGAATTTCGCCCAGTCTCGGAATGGCTGCATTGGCCAGGTATCCAATCATGGTAACTGCAAAAACGTTTTTAAGGGCAGGTTTATATCCCAGCGGTTCCATCAGTAATTTCCATCGCATGGATCTGCTTATATGACTTAAAATAATCATGATCGCAACCGGAAGAGCTATCCAATAGTGGGCATTTTTCAGAGCAGAATAAAACTCATTCTTTTCTATTTCGGTCATTGACTTTAATTGCCACCAGACAAGAAACAATCCTCCACCCAAGAAGATGATGTACTGAAGTATAGAGAAAAATCTTTTACGCATATTCGTTTACAAGTTACAAATCGTTTTGCAATAAAAAGCTGATGAATTTTTATGCAATCATCATATTGTCGATTAGTCTCACTTCATTGAGATAAGCCGCAATGAGGGCAACAATGGCAGATTTTCCATCCCAGGTATCCAATGGCATTAATTTATCATTGGCAATCTCAATATAATCTACCTTAAATCCTTTTGAAGTCAAAAGCGATTCTGCCGCTTGTTTTATGTCGGAGAGGGGTACTATTTTTATATTTTTTTGAATGTATAAAAATGCTTCATAAATGGCCGCCGCTTGTGTGCGTTCTGATGTACTTAGTCGGACATTTCTACTGCTCATTGCCAATCCATCGATTTCCCTGATTGTTTCGCAGATATGTAATGTTATATTGTATTTTTTCAATTGAAGCAATTTCTCAATTACCCTGCACTGCTGATAATCTTTTCGTCCAAGATATAATGTATTGCAATCGATGATAGATAGTAATCTGTCTACAACCTGACAAACTCCTTGAAAATGTCCTGGTCTGTATTTCCCTTCAAGGATGGTTTCCAAGTAGCCCAAATCGTATTGTTCTTTTTTAAATTGAGAAGGGTAGATTTCTTCTATAGAAGGAAGGAAAAGGACATCGCAACCTGCTAGCTCTAGAAGGTTGATATCGTTTTCAATAGTAATAGGATATTTTTGAAAGTCTGCTGGATTATTGAATTGGGCCGGGTTTACAAAAATGCTACAAATAGAGAGATCATTTTCTTTTTTACTTTGGCGAATCAAAGAAATATGACCTTGGTGCAATGCTCCCATCGTAGGGACAAAGCCTATTTTTTGTCCTGTTTTACGTTGATTATCAATAAAACCAGTCATTTCGACTGCAAGTCTGTAAATTCTCATCAATAGCTGTATTATGTTTTTAAAGCCTATTCTACAGGTAAATTCAATAAAATATCAGTACCTTTGCGCTCCGTACAGCATATTCTGCAATCAACCAAAGTACAAATGTCTACAAAGAAAAGAATATTATTCATAGCAAACGAAATGTCTCCTTATTTGGAATTGACAGAGTTCGCTGAAATTGTAAATAAACTAGCGGTTTTGTCTAATGACAATAACCTTGAAGTTAGATGTATTATGCCTCGTTTTGGTGTAATAAACGAAAGAAGGCACAGGCTTCACGAAGTGGTACGTTTATCAGGTATTAATGTAACCATTAATAATGACGACTATCCTTTGGTTATTAAGGTGGCTTCTCTCCCCAATGCAAGATTGCAAGTATATTTCCTAGATAATGATGACTTCTTTAAAAGAAAATCAATTTTCACAGACGAAAATGAAAAATGGTTTGATGACAATGGATTGAGAACTGTGTTGTTTTGTAAAGGAGCTCTCGAAACTGTTAAGAAATTCGGATGGCCTCCAGATGTGATTCATTGCAGTGGCTGGATGACAGGACTGATTCCCATGTTTGTAAAAGCTGCGTATAAAAAAGAGCCTGTTTTTAGTAATAGTAAAGTGGTGTTTACGATTGGTCAAAACACTTTTAAAGAAAAACTTGGGTCAGACTTCCTTAAGCTGATTACGATTAACGATCATGTTACCAGCAAAGAGTTAGATTTTTTCAAAGACAATAACAATGTTGCCATGTTTAAAGGCGGTGCTTCATTTGCGGACGCCATTACTTTTGGAGCTGACAATGTAGATAAAAAATTAGTGGATGAATTTTCTAAAGTAAAAGGCAAAAAAATTCTTAAATATGATGCAGAGAGTGATTTAACAGACTATTTGCAATTATATGCCGACCTTACAAAATAATAAATAATACTATTTTATAAATCATATTCTGTGCGTAGAAAAATTACCTTTTTTTCTTTTATAAGCTTCTCAGCAATTGTTTTTATTTTTTATAGCTGTACAAAACTAGACACTACTAATATTGGAGGTGATCTTATCCCCGAAGTCGATAATATAAATACTTTTGCAGATACGCTTGATGTGTACACTACTCAGGGTGTTTTTGATGGTATTTATAAAGACACAACAAAATTGGGGTACACTGATAAATATGCCATTGGAAAAGTCAATGATCCTTTAATGGGGGGAACTGATGCAGCACTTTATTTACAAATGAAGCCTTCTTTTTATCCTTTTTATATCGGGAAATTACCCAAAGACACCATTGTACAAGTTGATTCTTTGGTGCTTTGTTTAAATTATCAATCATTTTGGGGAGATAGTACGCAGCCTTTGCAATTGCAAGTATATGATGTAGCTCCTACTTCAGGAGGGTTATGGGATTCAGTGTATGTGTATCGTGACATTAATTTTGCCCCTACTTTAAACAATGCAATCAGTGCAGTAAAATCAGTAGATGTTAGAACAATGGGCAATTACGTTAAAATTGGAAAATCAGATTCTGCCAATAACCAGATTCGTATTAAACTAACAGATGCGTATCGCGATTATTTCTTTTCTAGAGATAGCTCAACCACAGGTGCTTTCAGAAGCGATTCGTTATTTAGATTATTCAATAATGGATTTGCAGTGGTAGCTAATGCTGCCAATGCTCTTGTGTATGTTAATTTATTAAATGCTACCACTAGATTAGAACTTCATTATAAGAAAAAGAATGGAGGAGCGGTTGATACAGTTTACAATAACTTATATTTTAATGTGGGGCTGAATGGGGAGAATGTTCGCAGATGCGCGGTAGCAAATAAAATAGTTCGTACTCGCAATCCGCTTCCTAATGGGAATGATGAGTTGTATCTTCAAACTTCCCCCGGTACTTTTGCAAACTTATCTATTCCAGGATTAAGTTCTTTAAACAATAGGATAATACATAGGGCTGAACTTCAAATTGAACAGATCCCTGATCCTATCAATGACAAAATTTATACCGCTCCTTTATATATGTATTTAGATCTTGTAGATTCTGGTACCGCTAATAAGTGGAAGCCAATTTATTATGACCTTAATCCTAATTCACCTTATGATCCTGATTTTAAAACAGCGGGGTATCCTTACTTTCCTTCTAATGGTGATGTAGACTTCAGTTATTTCGGAGGGTATTATCGTGAGAAAACAGATCTCAGTGGCACCAGGGGGTATTATAATTTCAACATATCAAGATATGTGCAGCAGCTTGTTACAAAGCATACTCCTAATTATCAGATGAGGCTTTTTCCTCCACATAGCTTTAGTTATCCTCAATACGGTCCCGTATTAATACCGTACAAAAACCCCATTGCCTATGGCAGGGTAAAAGTAGGAGGAGGCAGCAATGCTAATCCGGCTTACAGGATGAAACTTCGCATCGTTTATTCAAAACTTCCTTAATACATAATAAATTTTTCTAAAGCCCTTTTGTTAATCAGAAGGGCTTTGTTGTTTAATGAACCATCCCTTATCTTTGCATTCTTAAATTTTAATTATGGCTTATTTATTTACTTCGGAATCAGTTAGTGAAGGTCACCCAGATAAAGTGGCTGATCAAATCAGTGATGCGCTCATTGATAACTTTTTAGCTTTTGACCCTTCAAGTAAGGTTGCTTGTGAAACACTTGTAACAACCGGACAAGTAGTGCTTGCAGGTGAAGTGAAAAGTAAAGCGTACTTAGATGTGCAAGAAATTGCAAGAGGGGTGATTCGTAAAATCGGGTATACCAAAAGTGAATATATGTTCGAAGCCAATTCATGTGGTATTCTTTCTGCTATTCATGAACAGTCTGGCGATATCAATCAAGGGGTAGATCGTAAAAAGAAAGAAGAACAAGGTGCGGGAGATCAAGGGATGATGTTTGGATACGCTACCAATGAAACAGCTGATTATATGCCATTGGCACTAAATCTTGCACATAAACTATTAGAAGAATTAGCGGTATTGAGAAGAGAGAATAAGCAAATTAAATACCTAAGACCCGATGCGAAAAGTCAGGTTACGTTGGAATACAACGACAAGAATCAACCTGTACGAATAGACGCAATCGTGGTGTCTACACAACACGATGATTTTGCTAAGGATGATATCATGTTGGCAAAAATTAAAAAAGACATCATCAATATTTTGATTCCAAGAGTAAAGGCGAAATATCCAACTTACTCTCATCTGTTTAACAATAAAATAAAATACCATATCAATCCAACAGGGAAGTTTGTAATAGGCGGTCCTCATGGTGATACAGGGTTAACAGGTCGTAAAATAATTGTAGATACCTATGGCGGAAAAGGAGCTCATGGTGGCGGGGCATTTAGTGGAAAAGATCCTAGTAAAGTAGATCGTTCAGCTGCCTATGCTACAAGACACATTGCTAAAAATTTGGTAGCAGCTGGTCTTTGTGATGAAGTATTGGTTCAAGTTTCTTACGCCATCGGCGTGGCTCAGCCCACCAGTATAAATGTGGTGACTTATGGTACTGCTAAAGTTAAATTGTCGGATGGTCAGATTGCTGAAAAAATAATGAAAATGTCTTGTTTCGATATGCGTCCCTATTTCATAGAACAACGTCTTAAATTGCGAAATCCTATGTATAGCGAAACCGCTGCATATGGTCATATGGGGCGTAAAAATGAGGTGATAGAAAAGACATTCGTATCTCCAGATGGTAAAAAAATCACTAAAAAGGTTGAGTTATTTACTTGGGAGAAGTTAGACGCAGTAAAAGAAGTAAAGAAGGCATTCGGATTAAAATAGGATTCCTTTATTGATCAATATTTCAAAGGGCCATAAGCGTTAAAAGCTTATGGTTTTTTATTTGTATAATTTAAGACTAATTTTGTTTTGTGAAAAATTTCAGACATCAACACCAACGACCTAAAAAAAATACGCTCATCATTGGAAGAGAGCAAGTAATCAAAGCTATCAATGAAGGCAAACAGCTGGAGCGTATCTATTTACAATCTACAGCCCATGGGCCTGTTATAGATGAAATTAAAGCGTTGGCAGCGACAGCGTTGATTCCTATCAATAAAGTACCTGTTGAAAAGCTCAATGGGTTTAATGTGAGCAACCATGAAGGATGCATTGCGCAAATTTCTAAAATTCAGTATCAGGATCTTCAGCAAGTCATTTCTTTTATTGTAGACAAGGGGGAAGTTCCCTTCTTTGTAATACTAGATGGGATTACTGATATCCGTAATATTGGAGCGATTGCGAGAAGCTCTTTTTGTTTTGGTGCAAATGCCATCATTATTCCTGATAAAGGAGTAGGTGCTTTAAATGAAGATGCTATTCTTACTTCTGCAGGCGCACTTGAGCAAATTGCTGTTTGTAGAGTGGGAAGTTTAATGAAAGCTGTTGATGAATTGCATTTGAATGGAATCAAAGTATAT
>CANFJP010000068.1 GCA_947447485.1 Chitinophagaceae bacterium | reverse complement strand
GTAAGGTGAAAGTGAGTGGTGGCGGCAGATGTAATGTAACCCATGCTTGTTTTAGTATCGCTGAATTAATTAAAAACTATCCAAGAGGGGCCGCTTTTTTAAAAAATGCCTTTCATCAATTTAACACAAAACACACCATCGAATGGTTTGAAAAGAGAGGTATTCCACTCAAAACAGAATCCGACGGCAGAATGTTTCCGGCAACCAATACATCGCAAACTATTATCGACTGTTTGTTGAATGAAGCCAATAAATATAAGGTTCAGATATTAATGAATGCAGAAGTAAAAAATCTTGCCTCTCTCAATGGAAAACAATTTTCCATTCATCTTACAAACGATCGAACCATTATTGCTGATTATGTTTGCATCGCTTCTGGAGGATATCCAAAATCAATTCAATTTGAATGGCTTACAACATTAGGTCATACCATTATTCCGCCTATTCCGTCTTTATTTACATTTAATATGCCCAAGCATCCCATTACTACTTTAATGGGCATAACAGTACAAGAGGTCAATGTTAAAATAGTAGGATCAAAGCTGCAACAAAAGGGGCCTTTGCTTATTACGCATTGGGGATTGAGTGGCCCGGCAATATTAAAGCTTTCGGCATGGGGTGCAAGAGAACTTGCAGAAAAAAATTACGAATTCAACATTTCAGTCAATTGGCTTTCTGCGTTCAATGAAAATTCTTTGCTTGAAAAAATGCGTCAGCTTAGATTTGAAATTGCTTCTCAAAAAGTAATGAATAGAAATCCATTCGGATTGCCTGCAAGATTGTGGGAATATTTTTTACAACAATCGGGCATTTCTAATGAGATTAGATGGGCTGATTTGCCTTCAAAAGAACAAAATATATTGATTAAATTATTGTGTGCACAAGAGCTCAAAGTAAAAGGAAAAACAACTTTTAAAGAGGAGTTCGTTACTGCTGGAGGAATACAACTTAGTGAGATTAATTTCAATACCATGCAAAGCAAGCTGATTCCAGGGCTATTTTTTGCAGGAGAAATAATGGATATTGATGGCGTTACCGGAGGGTTTAATTTTCAAAATGCTTGGACAACCGGTTGGATTGCTGCTAAATCGATAGGCGTTGAATTTGATTAGGCGTTAAATAATCTATTAAATGATTTATCTTGCTATTAAGAATGAAGAAACTCGATAAGTATATATTATCAAGGTACATTACCACATTTCTTTTTTGCTTATTGCTGTTAACTGCAATTGTTGTAGTAGTAGATATAAGTGAGAAAACAGATGATTTTGTAAAGTCGCAATTATCTATATCCCGTATCATCACAGATTATTATTTTGGATTTATTCCAAGAATAGATGCGATGTTGTTTCCACTGTTTGTTTTTATTTCTGTTATTTTTTTCACTTCAAAAATGGCGGGACGGTCTGAAGTGGTGGCTATATTGACTAGCGGTATTAGCTTTCGTAGATTTTTACTTCCTTATTTTATTGGTGGGGTATTTTTATCTTTAATGTTGTGGATTGGGTATCAATATGTAGTTCCAAAAGCAAATCATAAATGGGCCGATTTTGAGAAGAAATATGTAGATGTTAATTTTGCTCCAAGTCTTCAAAATTCCACTTACAAACAAAATATCTATTTTAGAATAGATCCTACTACGTATGCAGGTATCAAAGGGTATGATACCATTTCTAAGACAGGTTCCAATTTTTCAGTGCAGCGTTTTGAAGGGAATAAAATGGTGTACAATTTAAGAGCAACCAGCTTTCAATGGGATACCGTTCAAAAAAAATGGGCGCTCAATAATGTCCTCGAACGAAACATCAATGCTATCAGCGAAACCGTTCAATTCTATCCCAAAAGGATAATGGGCTATAACTTCAAGCCAATGGATTTACGGAAGGATGATTACCTAAAGGACCAAATGACTACTCCTGACCTAGATGCGTTTATTAAGTTGGAAAAAATGCGCGGCTCCGAAATGTTAGGCACCTTACAAATAGAGCGATATAATAGAGATGCCATTCCAGTATCAGTGCTAATCCTAACCCTTATAGGAGCCATATTAGCCTCAAGGAAGGTTAGGGGAGGAAGTGGATTCCATTTGGCTTTGGGAGTTGTTATTAGCTTTTTTTATATTTTGTTTAGCAGGTTTTCGGTTGTATTTGCCACTAAAGGAAACTTCACCCCTTGGCTTGCTGCCTGGACCCCCAATATCATCTTTGGATTGCTGGCTTTTTACTTGTACAAAAAGTCTCCAAAGTAAAGTCCATTTTATCTAAAACTTTCCTTCAAAACTTTTGTTTAACAGTAGGCTACATCGTAATTTTAGGTAATCAAATTTTAGTATTAAAAATACTGCTGGATCAATCTACTCAAAACTGATATTCCGGTTATTAAAATTTGTTATTCAGGTCATTTTTTGAAAAAATAAATCACTGTATCAATTATGGGTATTATAAAAGAAAGGTTTAAGGATAAAGCCGACAAAACAGCCATCGAAATTAAAGAGGTATTAAAAAATCATGGTGATAAAAAAATAGGAGAGGTAACGCTTAGTCAGATTTATCAGGGCATGCGTGGAATGACAGGTCTTGTTACTGAAACCTCTTTACTAGATGCACAAGATGGCATTCGTTTTAGAGGGTATTCAATTCCAGAGTTAAGAGAAAAACTTACCAAGGCTCCCAATGGTTCAGAGCCATTACCCGAAGGATTGTTTTATTTAATGCTTGTGGGAGATTTGCCTTCAGATGACGATGTGCATCATCTTACAAGTGTTTGGCAAAGACGAAGCCATGTACCCAATCATGTATTTGATACAATAGAAGCCCTGCCTGTGTCTACTCATCCTATGACTCAGTTTGTTGTAGCTATTATGGCGTTGCAAACAGAAAGTCATTTTGCTAAGCGTTATGCTAAAGGGATGAATAAAAAAGAATATTGGGATGCAGTATTTGATGATTCAATGGATTTGATAGCAAGACTTCCTCGTATTGCAGCTTACATATATCGCCGTAAATATAAAAATGGAGAGCATATTCAGCCAAATGGTTTGCTAGATTGGTCTGGTAATTTTGCACATATGATGGGGTATGAAGATGAAGGATTTAAAGAATTGATGCGTTTGTACATGACGATACATGCTGATCATGAAGGAGGTAACGTTTCTGCACATACGACACACTTAGTAGGGTCTGCTTTGAGTGATCCGTATTTAAGTTTTGCTGCTGGTATGAATGGATTGGCAGGACCGTTGCATGGGTTGGCCAACCAAGAAGTAATTAAATGGATCTTTGAATTAAGAGAACAAATAGGGTCAGATGCTCCTAGCAAAGCACAAATTGAAGAGTACGTTAAGAAAACATTAGGAGAAGGCAAAGTAGTACCTGGATATGGACATGCGGTGCTTCGTAAAACGGATCCTCGCTTTACGGCTCAAATGGAATTTGGTAAAAAGCATATGCCTGATGATCCTTTGGTGCAAACTGTTTGGAACATCTATGAAGCGGTGCCCCCCATTTTACAATCTATTGCTAAAATTAAAAATCCATGGCCAAATGTAGATGCCCACAGCGGTGCTTTGTTGGTGCATTATGGAATGGTAGAGTATGAATTCTATACCGTATTGTTTGGTGTGTCAAGAGCACTGGGAGTATTGTCTAGCTTATGCTGGGACAGAGCACTAGGATTTGCACTAGAAAGACCCAAATCTGTGACTACTCAATTGGTAAAAGAATGGATTGAGGGGAAAGGCGAAATATGGGGTGATTAAAATGTGCTATCAATAGAGTAAGTTCCTTACTTAAATAATATTTAAAGCCTTCATTTAAAAATGTAGGCTTTTTTATTTACAAGAATACTTACGCCCATTTCTCTGATATAATTTTCTGAAAAATACAAATAACCTTCATTAAAGTCATCTCCCCAGGAGTTTTTTGTTTTGTAATATTTATCTCCGTTGCTATCTATCAGTAAACCAGTAATGTGCATGATGTGGTCAACAGTGGTGCTCCCATTTTCAAAACATGCTTGTCTTCGCTCTTGATTCACATACGGCATTTTACTACTAATGCCATTTCTTCGCGCTTTTTTGAATTCAGCATTTGAAACATCTGTATTGAGGCAAACAGAATATCCTTTAGACAAAGCAGTGTCAATTGATTGTATCATTTCATCTAATGGAATGTTATAATACAAGGCATACGCCCAATTAAATTTAGATTCTAAACAAAAGCTACTATAAAACGGATGATGGGTATAAGAGGTTAATTGTATGTAATCATCAGCATTTAAATGAAGTAATGTGGCTAATGCTTTTGGGTTGGTTATTTTATTGTTGAAGGTAAATGTTTGAGGAGGGGTACCTATTTTTTCGTTTAAGATAGAATCAACTTCTTTCTCCCAATTTGGATGAACGTTCTGCTCTTCGTTTTCCCCGATTGTTTTTACATAATCATTAATGGCTGAATCCAATTCTGCAGAATTAAATCCCTCGGTATCTTTTGGTCCAGAATAATATTGTTCAGTAATAACGCCTTTATTTTTTAATACCCATAATACATCTTGGCATTGTCCGCCTGCAGTAAAGAATGTATTGCCTTGGGTTCTCACATAATTTCTTATTTTTTCAGGATAAATATTTCTTACTACAAACCATTCAGACAAATCTATATTAGGTCCTCCGTTTTTAATGATTTCTGTTTCTAAAAAAGAGCTTGTTGCAAAAGACCAACATGTTCCAGAGTTTCCTTGATCTTTTACTTTGGTTGTTTGAATATCATACACCATTTTCAAGTAGGGGAGTTGACCAAAACTTGTCATCATAGCTACGACTGAAAACAATACAGTGAAAAACAGACTTTTTATCATAATAAATAAGGTTGAATGATAGAATCGAACAAATGTGCTTATCCAATAAAATTGAAGCTACTTAAAAGAAAACATTTTTTGTCATACGTTGCAAAAAAAATATCTTTGTCAGCCTAGGGGAATTAGCTCAGTTGGCTAGAGCGCTTGCATGGCATGCAAGAGGTCACCGGTTCGACTCCGGTATTCTCCACACTAATATGGCAGTCTTTTTAAGGCAGTCATTTTTTATTTATGCATCATTGTAAAATGATCTAATGATCCCTATTTAATTTGGAATGTTTCATGTTTCCCGTAAGCTTTAGTTAAATATTATTCTAGATCATTACCATTGATGATTAATTCATAAGTTTGGTATTCAAATGTCCCTATGACAAAGTCTGAAATCAAATTTTTAGAAGGCCCACAGAATAGATTAAAGGAACTTATATTCGCTCTAAATGTATTCTATGAATTTATAAAAGGATTTAGATCATTGCATTTTGTGGGGCCTTGCGTGACTGTTTTTGGTTCTGCCAGATTTAAAGCTGATCATGAATATTATCAAAAAACAGAGTTGCTATCGGCAGAAATTGCTAAACTAGGTTTTACGATTATGACAGGCGGCGGTCCAGGAATAATGGAAGCCGCAAACAAAGGCGCCAAAGAAGTTGGAGGTAGAAGCGTAGGGTGTAATATTGTGCTACCTTTTGAGCAGCATGAGAATGAGTATCTCGATAAATCAGTCAATATCAAATATTTTTTCGTTAGAAAAACATTGCTGATTAAGTATTCTTATGCTTTTGTAGTGATGCCCGGAGGCTTTGGAACGATGGATGAGTATTTTGAAGCGCTTACCCTCATTCAAACCAAAATGCTCAATGAATTTCCAATCATTATTTTTGATAAAGCCTATCACAAAGAACTCATTAATCACATCGATTTAATGAAAGAAAAAGGTACCATTTCTGCGGATGACTTAAAATTGTGTTTGTTTACCGACTCAATAGAAGAAGCGGTCAATCATATTAAAGTAAATGCTATTTCTAAATTTGGATTAAAGCACGAGAAACTAAAACGATCTTGGTGGCTTTTTGAAAGAAAATATTAATATATAAAAAATGGGAATCTTAAAACAAGTAGCCGAATATCTTTATCTCAGGAAAAAGGACCCAAATGACCATCCGACTCAATGGATGAAATACATGCATGGGATCAATCGATTGTCTATTATTTTATTTTTGATTGCTTTGCTGATTATTGCGATCAAGCTTATGACGAGTTAGTTATGGTTCTTAATCATTGCATAAACAATGCTGGCTGCATTTGATGAGGCTGATCCTCCTTTTTGTAGAAGGGATTTTAATGCAGCATAATCGCTATTAACTTGTTCTTTCTTTTGTGTGTTATGTAATATCAATTCAAGTTCGTGTAGAATATTTTCTGTTGTGAGTTCATTTTGAATCAACTCTTTCACCACCTCCTTATTCATAATTAGATTCACAAGGCCAATAAATTTAATTTTAATGAGCCTTTTCGCTATCTGGTAAGAAAGCGGGTTTCCTTTATAACAAATCACTTCAGGAACGCCAAACAAAGCCGTTTCTAATGTAGCCGTACCACTTGTTACAATGGCTGCGGTAGCATCAAGTAGCAATTCATAGGTTTTATTAGCCGTGCTGGTTACATTGGGATAAGGGGTAAGTAGATGGTCATAGAAACTTTCTTCTAACCCAGGAGCTTTGGCCACTACAAATTGATAGGAAGGTAATTGTTTAGATACTTCCAACATGATGGGCAATTTTTTCAGAATTTCTTGTTTCCTGCTTCCGGGTAATAGTGCAATTGTTTTGGTAATACTATTAATGGTTTTTTTATTGTCCGCTTTGTATTGCTCAATCACTTCTACTAATGGATGTCCAACATAATCTACCTCATAATTCCATTTTGCGTAGAACTCTTTTTCAAAAGGCAAAATCACCAGCATTTTATCTACACATTCTTTAATGGTATTCACACGATTTTCTTTCCATGCCCATACTTGTGGAGAAATGTAATACACCACTTTTAATCCTTGCTTCTTCGCCCATTTTGCAATTCGCAAATTAAATCCAGGATAATCAATTAAGATCAATACATCGGGAGAGCATTGCTTAATATCTTCTTTGCAAAAAGATAAATTTTTAATAATAGCAGGAAGATTTTTAATCACTTCTACAAAACCCATAAAGGCAAGATCTTTGTAGTGTTTTACTAATCTTGCCCCGGCGCGCTCCATCAACTCTCCACCCCAACAAGTAATCTCAGCTGTTGCATCTATATTGTGCAATGCTTTAATTAAATTGCTGCCATGTAAATCGCCACTTGCTTCGCCAGCTATGATGTAGTATCTCATTGTGTTATATTGATTGCAAATTAAGGCTTAAAGATGATTTTACAGTATAAAAATTAAAGACGATATTTATAGAGAGATGTAAAAATGGAATGGCTTCATTCAAAGTATTTTTTCACCAACACATGAAAGGTTATGGTTTTTTTAAATAAAATAATTTTTTCTATATTCTTTTTCATTTTTCTTTCAATTAGTGTTGTATCTGCTCAAGTAGATTCAACCAAAGATTCTACGATTGAAAACCTGCAAAAGCCTACAAAAGAATTTTATGGACTTGCCAGTTTTTACGCCAATAAGTTTGTGGGTAGAAAGACTGCCAACGGAGAGATTTTTAGTCAGGATAAATACACTGCTGCTTGCAATGTATTGCCCCTTGGAACCTGGATTAAGGTTACGAATCTGAGGAATGGCAAATCAGTGGTTGTAAAAACAAATGATAGGCTTCATCCTAAGGTTAAGCGGCTAGTAGATTTAAGCAGGGTTGCTGCCCAAAAACTCAATTATATTAACAGCGGTCTTGTGAAAGTAAGAATTGAAGTAATCAGTCATAAACCAATAAAAGGGAAACAGAAATAATTAGCATTATTTTATTTGTATTCGTATTCTATTCTTCCTAATAATTTCTTCTCTTTAGTAAAAAAGCGTTCCATTATCCGAAGATTGTTCTCATAAGTATATTTCCAAATAGTATAATTGCTATCACCTGCTTCGGTAGCAGTCATTTGAGTCATTTTTCCGCTTGCATCATATTCAAATAGATAATCTGCAATTAGTTTTTGGCTGTATTCATTGGCGTGAACGACATCGGTTAATCTATGCTGGTTGTCGTAATAGTAATAATATTTAGCACCTGTTTTAGTGTCTTTTTCAATTGTTACATTATGGCTTTCATCAGTAGAAAAAAGGTATACCGTGCTGTCATATCCGTTTTTAATTTTTATCATTTTTACGGGCGAGTTAGCTTGATTGTATTCATAAAGATGCTCTTCAGTAATGTTATTTTCAAAATCTTCATCATTTGATTTAGATGACGATGTGATTTTTATAAGTCTATTGGAATTGTCGTAATAGTATTGAATATTGCTTGCTGATATTTTTGAGCTATCTACTGTTCCGGTTAGATATCCCCTGTCATCAAAAAAAGATTTCATTAAAGAAGGTCCGCCTTGACCTGTTCTGGTAAAAAGAGAAGCTGTTTTATAGTCTTTAGAGATCTTCTTTTCACAGATAAAGTCTTCGGTGGGTTCCCCATTGGCTTCAAAGCTTTTAATGTTAATGGTACGAATACTGGCGGCTTTATAATCTGCTTGATCGTTTTTGGCAATCTGGGTGCTTATGATGTCTTTATAGTAATACTGTGCTACCGTGGTTGTATTTATCGTCAAAATCGATAAAATAGCTATAATCAGTTTCTTCATGTGGGTGTTTTATAGTTTTCTTATGCAAATGTAGCTTCTTCAGCATGTCTTTTCAAACATGCGGGTAAACTTTATTATTTTTAACAAAAATATTTCCTAGTTACTTGTGCAGGGTAATTTTGAGAGCCTGAACAAGTGTTAATAAAAATCATTAAACGCTTACTATGCAAAATATGAGTAATGAATTCAATCGATTGGTTACAATAATGGATGAGCTAAGGGAAAAATGTCCTTGGGATAAAAAGCAAACCATTGAATCATTGCGGCATCTCACTATTGAAGAAACCTACGAATTAACGGATGCTATTTCCTCTAATGACTGGAAAGGCATTAAAGAAGAACTAGGTGATTTGTTGCTTCATATTATCTTTTATGCAAAGATCGGAACTGAAAAAAATGAATTTACCTTACAGGAGGTAATCAATGGGGTCTGTGAAAAATTAATTGTACGCCATCCGCATATTTATGGAGATGTGAAAGTATCAAATGAAGAAGAAGTAAAGCAAAATTGGGAAAAAATAAAATTGAAAGAAGGTAAGACCTCCGTCTTAGGAGGTGTGCCCAAATCATTGCCCTCCATGGTTAAAGCAATGCGTTTGCAAGAGAAGTCAAAGCAAGTGGGCTTTGAGTGGGATACCACCGATCAGGTTTGGAATAAGGTAGAAGAAGAGTTGGCAGAGTTGAAAGAAGCGGTAGAGATGGGTGTTAAGGCCCATATGGAAGATGAACTAGGTGATGTGTTCTTTTCATTGGTCAACTATGCAAGGTTTCTACAAATTGATGCTGAGTATGCATTAGAAAAAACCAATAAAAAATTCATAGACCGTTTTACCGAAATGGAAAAAGAAGCCAATGCACAAAATAAGTTTCTCCAGGATATGACTTTAGCAGAAATGGATGCTCTATGGAATCAAATTAAACTAAACAGAAAAAAAGCGTAATCGGTTACTTGTTTCTATTCAGTATAAATGACTCAAATTCTGTTAAACTAAAACTACTCAGGTTTTGTTTTTTAGTAACATTGGCTTTTTGCGCCACTTTCATTCCATATTCAATGTCATCGAAGCCACTAATCTGATGAGC
>CANFJP010000067.1 GCA_947447485.1 Chitinophagaceae bacterium | reverse complement strand
TTTCAAGGATATTACACCGGATTTAAACAAGAAGAACATTCATTTCACTTTCTCAAAAAATGGAGAGGTGGTTCAGCAAGGAGATTCTGGTAAAATGATTTTTAGTTTTGATAGCATCATCGCCCATGTGTCTAAATATTTTTCTTTAAATATTGGGGATCTTATTTTTACAGGTACACCAGCCGGTGTGGGAGAGTGTGTGGTGGGAGATCAATTAGAAGCTTTTCTAGAAGGAGAAAGCTTATTAAAGGTAGAAGTAAAATAGTTTTTAATAATTCACTTTTACTCTTTATAAAAATCTATCAGAGAGCCAAAATAATTTTCCGTCCAGCCTTCAGTAATATTTTGAAAATCTTCGCTAGGAATATTTGTATGTCTTAATTCAACTGAAGTGCCTCCTTTGTCTTCATGAAGTATAATAGTTACAATAGACGCTTCAGGCTGGTCATTAAAATACCATTCTTGTACTATTTTTTTTCCGGGAATAAAAGATATGTTTTTCCCTACGATGCTATCATCCCATAATGAAAATTCAGTATCCTCTACTGCTTCCATTACGGCAGGTTCTCCTGTCCATAACTGAATAGTAGCGGCATTGGTAAGCGCATTGTATAATATTTCGGGCGGAGTGTTTATTTGATAATATTTTTTAAAGTCTTTCATTTAATCCTTTTTACAAAGATAGGTTTTCTCTATTTTAGATATAGTTTAAAACAAAACATTCATAATTAACAATATTTAGTATTTCAATTATGTAAATTGCAATACAGCACCATTTAGCTATGCCAAGTTTGTTCTATTAAAAACCTATTGTATTATGTCAAAAAAAATATTCTATTCTATTTTTATTATAGCCATTTCCTTTAATAGCAATGCTCAATATAAAGAGTTTAAGATTACTTCAAATGGAGATACTATTAATGTTATTAATAAAGCCGGAGAAAAAACGGGCAAATGGGTAATTGAAATCGGAGAACTCAGAGGCGAGCCAGGGTATGTAGAAGAAGGGCTTTATAAAAAAGGAGTTAAAGATGGGTATTGGAGAAAGTATTCTATCGAAGGAGATCTTTTAGCAGTGGAACATTATATTCTTGGGGGAAAAGATGGATTGCAGCAGTATTTTACTTTTGTAGGAACACTTGAAAGAGAAGAGAATTGGAAGGGCTATAATCCAGATGCGCCCTATGATACAATTGCAGTATACGGAACCGCTAGTGGTGAAATTATTGATTATAAAATTGTTAAAGCAGAACCCTATAGTGTCAAAGACGGAGAATGGCGTTATTATGATGCTAATTCAGGACAGATATTATATACTGTAATCTGGGAGAGAAATAATATTAAAAAGCCTAATGCTCCCTCTGTTGAAGAGGTGCCTGCTGAAACAAGTAAGCCCAAAAAAATAGACAAAACAGTAGAAATGCTACAATGGGAACGTAAGAACAAAGGGAAAAAGAAAGTGCTGCGTGATGGGAGTACTGGTTCCTAAGTAACTTAATGATTAAAGGCTGGAATGATTCCAGCCTTTAATAAATGTGCATTCAATGAGTAATTAATTTTTTATTTCTTTTTGCATGGGATTTTTCCCTCCTGAAGAAGCGCCTCGTGGAGAAGAGTTTTTTGATTTGAAAAGTTGAAATTTACTAGGCTCTTGCGTTAGGGGCCATTGATTATTTTTCTCGTCGATGTCAGCTGTCTCTCTATAAGGATCTAATTTAATAGAGGCAACTTCTTTGTCTTTTAAAAACACTTTGGTCACTTTGTTTTCATTTTTTCTCCAGATATTAACGCCAATTCTGTCAATTGATGTTGATCCATCTGTATAAGTCCATTCAATAATAATAGGCATTACCAATCCGCCTTTATTGCTAAAAGACAATTCGTACATGTTTTTATTTCCTGCAATTGTAATTTTTTCTTCTTTGCTATATTCGTCTGGGATACTTGCTGGAATATTAATAATAAAAGCGGTGGTGTCTATTTTGGCAATTCCGCGATCGTATTTCCAATAGAAATCTTGCAATGAAGTATCTGCATCGGTAGTAAAGATGATTCTTTTATCTTCTCTATTTCTAATTTTAGAAATATCATCATACTTATTTAATAGGGGCTTTTGAATAGCTTGTGTAATCGTTTTTTCTTCAGTATTTTTTGTTTCATAATTGTCTACATTCAATTTCGACCATTTAACAGAATCCAATGCTATATCACAAGGGTCTGTTCCATAAAACCATCCTCGCCAAAACCAATCAAGATCTTCGGCACTAGCGTCTTCCATTGTTCTAAAAAAATCTGCAGGAGTAGGGTGTTTGAATGCCCATCGTTTTGTATATTCTTTAAAAGCGTAATCGAAATTTTTTCTTCCGATGATCGTTTCTCTTAAAATATTTAACCCTGTAGCAGGCTTGCTGTATGCATTCGGACCAAATTGAATAATGTTTTCGCTATTGGTCATAATGGGCTCCAATTGATCTTTTGGAAGCTTCATGTAATCAACAATCTTGTATGCAGGTCCTTTGCTAACCGGGAATTTATTGTCCCACAGTTCTTCTGTTAGGTATTCAACAAAAGAATTCAATCCTTCGTCCATCCAGGTCCATTGGCGTTCATCACTATTGATAATCATGGGAAAGAAATTATGACCAACTTCGTGAATGATGACGCCTAGCATGCCATTTTTTGTTCCTTCGCTATAAGTGCCATCTTTTTCACAACGTCCAAAATTGAAACAAATCATTGGGTATTCCATTCCATTAGCAGCTTCTATACTTTGAGCAACCGGATAAGGGTAAGGAATGGTAAAATCAGAATATGTTTTAATGGTATGCACTACAGCTTTTGTACTAAACTTACTATAAAGATTGTACGCTTCTTTTGCATAAGCACTCATGCACATTACCTTTTTTCCTTCGATGAAAGTAGGCATCGCATCCCACACAAATTTTCTGCTGCTTCCCCAGGCAAAGTCCCTCACCATTTGTGCATTGAATTTCCAAGTCTTTTGTTGAGTAGATTTTTTCTTTTCGCTTGCAATGGCTTCATCTAAATGAACGATTTGTACAACATCTTTTGCTTTTTGTGCTTTTTGCCAACGACTGAATTGAATCGGGCTTAGCACTTGTTGATAATTTTGTCCTTCGCCTGTCGCCATTACAATATGATCTGAGGGAACGGTGATGCTAACAGAATAATTTCCAAATACGAGCGCAAATTCACCTGATCCTGCGAATTGATGATTTTGCCAACCTTGAAAATCGCTATATACACAAAGTCTGGGAAACCATTGAGTCATTGTATAAATATCATTCCCATCTTCAGGAAAATACTCATACCCTCCACGTCCACCACTTTTAGTTCGCTCACTAATATTATAATTCCATGCAATGTTGAATATAAATTTTTGTCCTGCTAGCAATGGTTTTGGAAGCTCTACTCTCATCATCGTTTTATTGATGGTATATTGCAACGCCATTCCATTTGCTGTAGTCACTTTCAAAATATTATCTCCATACTCTCTGTCTTTTTTATTTTGTAGTCTATTGATATCATTTTGAGTGATTTGTTTCTGCATAAAACTATTGCTTTCGTAGCCAGCGTTATTTGTTGAGCTATGTTGATTTTCGTCTAATTGTAGCCATAAGTAATCCAGCGCATCAGGAGAATTATTATAGTAAGTAAGTGTTTCTTTGCCATTTAATCTTCTATTGGGTTCATCCAATTCGCAAACAATATTGTAATCACATCTTTGTTGCCAGTATTTACTCCCTGGTGCCCCGCTAGCTGTCCTTGCTTCATTCGGAGTAGGTAGAATGGTTCCAAGTTGTTCAAATCGATTACCATGATTACTACCTGGATTATTTTTAATATCCTGTCCGTCTATTTTCAGAACCATAAAAATTACAAAAAAGGTAAAAACAAATTGCTTAAGCATAATGATATTATTTTATGAGAGTGTAAATGTATTATAAAAGAGTGGATTTTTTATAACGGAAGTCGTTGCAAACACATCATTAATGCTATTAATCCTGCCGTTCCTGAAATTAAATTAATCCACCATTTCGACTTAATCCTGAACTTCTCAATCAATAGGGTTCCGATGAATAAAACCAATACCACTACCAATGCTTGGGCTACTTCTATTCCGATATTAAAACTAGCCAATGGGATCAGCAGATGCTGTGAACTGGCCATCATCCAACGAATACTGTTGGCAAATCCCATTCCATGAATCAGTCCGAAACTCAAGGCAATCAGATATTTTATTTTTTGAGAATGCCCTCTCCATTTTGAAGGAAAGAAATTTACGATGGCAGTTATTACAATGGTAAGGGGAATTAAGAATTCTACTACATTTTTATTGAATTGAATAAAATCCAATACGCTTAAGAATAGCGTTAATGTATGGCCTAATGTAAAAGCAGTAATTAGTATCAATACTTTTTTCCAATCGAGTAATAAGTAAATGGAGGTGAGGGTGGTAATAAATAATAAGTGATCCAAGGCAGCAATGCTCATAATATGTTCCCAGCCTAACTTAAAATAAAGTTCAAAATCGTTCATGATGCAATGATTGCTATATTGTATTAATTTTACACCAAATTATATCATTCTTTTAGTATTAAAAAATTCATTGCATGTTTTCATCCTCTTTTAAATGGGTATTATTGGTCTGCTTGTCTATTGCTATTAGCAGCGCAACAGTCCATCCTATTTTTGTGAGTGTAATTGAAATTGAACACAATGCCAAGGATAATATATTGGAGATTAGTTGTAAGTTATTTACAAATGATTTTGAAAATGCACTTCGCGTTCATTCCAACAGTAAGATTGATTTATTGCAACCTAAATACAAGCCTGAGATGGAGACGCTTGTAAATAAGTATTTACAGAATCACTTGAAAATCTGGGTAGAAGAGAAGCCCGTATTTATTAAGTATGTAGGGTATGAAATAGTAGAGGAGGGTATTGTTAGCTATTTTCAGGTTGATCATATTGCTACAGTGAAAACCATCACGGTGCAAGACAATATTTTATATGAGATGTCACCTGAACAAATAAGTTTGGTACACATTATCGTGGGAGGAAATAGAAAAAGCACTAAAATGAATAATCCAGATGATAAAGTAACTATGCAATTTTAATTATGCTGTAAATGTTCTTTTAGTTCTTCTGAAATAGTTACCAGTATTTTATCAATACGCTGTCCATCCATGTCGATGATTTCAAAAATAAAATCTTTCCATTCGAATTTCTCTCCAGTAGAAGGGATTTTTTTTAGTTCATGCAGTGCAAACCCTGCCAATGTATCAAACTCATGCTCTCCTTCATTCATCCAATCAGCCTTATCGTAATAACTTAAAAAATCGTAGAATTGAATTTGCGCATCAATTAGGAAAGTGCCATTTTCTCTTCTTGTAATTTCGTATTCTTCTTGTCCGGTTTGAGGAACTTCACCTACAATAGCTTCTAGAATATCGTTTAAAGTAATCATTCCCTCCAATGTTCCATATTCATTCACCACAAAACAAGTATGTATTTTAGTTGTCTTCATTTTTTCCAACAACTGATAAGCCTTATTGTTTTCGGGAACAAATAGAGCTGGCTTTATGATTTTATGTAATGGAGTGTCTGAGGGCGCTTTCAGTAAGTCTTTAACATAAACCAATCCTTTGATTTCGTCAACCATTCCATCGCAAACAGGATAAGTATTGAAAACGATGTCTTTCATTTTTGTTTTAACCTCTTGAATGGTATCGTTCATATCGAGCCAGCTAATATCTGTTCGATGAGTCATTAATGAAGTAATATTTCTGTCACTCAGATGAAAAACTCTTTCTATAATTTCTTTTTCTCCTTCCTCAATAGAGCCATGTTCACTGCCTTCTGAAATCATTGCTTTTATCTCTTCTTCTGTTACAGCACTGTCTGTTGGCTTTTTGATATTAAATATTTTGAAAATCAAATTGGTTACACCCGATAGAAGCCAAACAATGGGATAAGTGACAACAGATAATATATTCATTGGTTGAGCTGCCAATCTTGAGATTTTCTCTGCTCTTAATAAGCCTAGTTTTTTAGGAATCAATTCTCCGAATATGATAGATAAGAAAGTCACCACAATCACAACAATTGTAGTTGAAACAGTGTTTGCGTATGGCTTAAGCGATGGAATGTTTTCGATAAAGGGCTTTACTAAATTTCCAAATTTTTCTCCAGAGTAAACCCCCGTTAATATAGCCACGAGGGTAATGAATATCTGCGCGGTGCTTAAAAACTTTTCTGGGTTCTCAATTAAATTGATGGCTGCTTTTGCTTTTGCATCTCCCTTATTGGCCAAACTGTCTAATCTCGTCTTCCTTGCACTAACCAATGCAATTTCGCTCATTACAAAAAGTGCATTGATTAAAATAAGCAACAATAAAATTAATACTTCCATAATTATTTACGATAAACCGAATTTAGTGTTAAAGAGTTTAGCAGATAGATATCCAATAAAAGCGCCCACTATTCCACCCGCTAAAATATCTAGTGGATAGTGAACGCCTACATATATTTGCGCATATACAATTACAAAGGCCCACAAGAAAAAAAGTAAGCCCCACTTTCCAAAATAATCTTTTAATGTCAAATAAAAAAAGGTAGCTAATGCAAAATGATTGGTTGCATGTGAAGAAGTGAAGCTCGAGCTTTGTGGTCGATAGGTTAATAAAAATCTTACCGAATCAGCCATTTTTGGATCGTTGCAAGGGCGTAGTCTCCAAAAATTTCCTTTAATTAAATCACTGCTAATATAATTGGTTAAAATAGGAGTAATTGCAGCAAACAATATCCACCACCATTTATTTTTCTTAAAATTGAAAATACTTATAAGCAATAGAAATAGATAAAACGGAATCCATGTTTTTGCATTTCTTATGATAGGCATCAAGGTGTCAAAAAAATCGCTGTGCCAAGTTCCGTTGATGAGTTTAAAGAGGGCTTTGTCAATATGTATTATATACTTCATATATGAACAAATATAGAATTATGAACAAAACGAGATTTTTTAACTTTATCCTTTGTTATTCTATATTTAACTCAAAAATAATTAATCTAATTTAGCATTCTAATAAAATTACCTGACATATGCGGTTTTTAAATCATTTGCCGAGGCTTGTTCGCTGGATTTTGGGCACTTTATGTTTATTCTTGTTCGCGATGACCTTGTATCGCTTGTTTTTCTTTGTGCATTACAATGACACAAATGAGCGCTTTAACGGATCTGTCTTCTTATTAGGATTGCGTTATGATGCTCGAGTGTTGTCTATTATGGGCTTGATTATGATGTTGTTAAGTGTCATTCCTGTTTTTCATCCTTTCAAAAATCAGTCAACTCAAAAGTGGTGGTCTTTTTTTATTGGTCTACTTGTATTGATTTTCTTGTTTTTTTACGGCGCTGACTTTTATCATTATGATTACCTTAAACAGCGCTTAAATTATTCTGTACTCAACTATACCGAAGATGCAGGCATTTCAAGTAAGATGATGTGGGAAACCTATCCAATCATAAGAATTACACTATTTTTTTTATTGGCATTGTTTCTTTTTGTGCGCTGGCATCATAGGTTTATTAAAAGAGTTTCAGCGAATGTTAAGTCGATACAAAAAAGCAAACTAAATACATTTTCACATATAATATTGATAACAGTTCTCGTTGGATTTATTTTTGGGAGAGTAGGTCAATATCCATTGAGATGGAGTGATGCTTTTGTGTTTTCCGATAATTTTAAAGCAAATGCAACTTTAAATCCATTTCAAAGTTTTTTTAGCTCGATGGATTTTACTAAAAAATCTTTCGACATAAAAAAAGTAAAAACAGCATATCCTGAAATAGCTAATTATTTAGGAGTGACGAATCCAGATACGACAAATCTTAATTATGAAAGATTGATTTCTTTTTCAGATTCCACTTCTACAAAGCCCAATATAGTGCTGGTGATTTGCGAAAGCTTTAGTGCCTATAAAAGTTCGATGTTTGGCAACAAATTAAATCCTACTCCTTATTTCAATAGCATGTGTAATAATGGTGTCTTCTTTGAAAGATGCTTTACTCCAGCTTTTGGAACTGCAAGAGGAGTGTGGGCTACGGTTACGGGTATACCGGATGTAACCTTAGCTAAAACTTCAAGTAGAAATCCAAGTGCAGTAGATCAGCATAGCATTATCAACGATTTTAACGCTCACAATAAGTTGTATTTTTTAGGAGGCAGTGCTACTTGGGCTAACATTAGAGGGTTGCTTAGTAATAATATTGATAATTTAAGAATATATGAAGAAGATGATTTTCAATCTAGTAAGGTAGATGTGTGGGGCATCAGCGATAAAAATTTATTTTTACAAGCCAATAAGGTTTTAGCAAGTCAATCTAAACCATTCTTTGCTATTATTCAAACTGCAGATAATCACAGGCCTTATACTATACCGGAGGAAGATTTGAATGAATTTAATAAAGTCAACTATTCTTCGGATACCCTTAAAAAGTATGGGTTTGATAACAATGAGCAATTAAATGCTTTTCGCTACACTGATTTTAATTTTAAGAAATTTATAGAAGCAGCCAAAAAAGAAAAATATTTTACTAATACAATTTTTGTTTTTGTAGGAGATCATGGGCTTCGTGGCGATGCAGGCAATTTGTTTCCAAAAAGTTTTTCTAAGCAGGGAATTTTGGCTGAACATGTTCCTTTATTGTTTTATTCGCCTACGTTATTGAAGCCTAAAAAAGTAAGAGCAGTTTGTTCTCAGCTCGACATACTTCCTTCAATAGCTACATTAGCCAAGCAGTCTTATTCAAATACCGCTTTTGGTAGAAATCTATTTGATACGACCAATGTTCAACAGCGATATGCTTTTATTGCAGATCCTGATATCCCTTCAATCGGACTGGTAAGTGATGAGTTTTATTATGTGAGAAATCTTAAAACCAAATCGAAACAATTTGTTTCTGTTGTAAATAATAATCCAGTGTTGAGCAATCCTATTAATGATAGTATTAAAAACAACATGTCTCGCCTTACTGAATCTTTGTATGAAACTGCGCAGTATTTGTTGTTAAATAATAAAAAAAGAAAGCAGTAGTTAAATTTTACTAAGTCAAACGTATATGTTAATCAAATTGAGAGCACCTAAAACAGTACAGTGGTTGGTAAAATTATTTTTTATTTACCTTCTTATTTTTACGTTGTTAAGAATGGCTACGGTGGTGTTTTTTAAGCCAGCTTCCATCAGCGTATTTAATCTTTTGCCTGCTTTTTCACTTGGGCTAAAATATGATTTGCGGTGGATTGCTTTTATTTTATTTCCAATAGTAACTGCATCTTTCTATCCCGCCTTTTCTCCTTTTTATAGTGAATGGTCGAGAAAATTCTGGACTATTTATCTTGGTGTGTTAACCTTGTTTATTTTATTTATTTATGGAGCTGATTTTGGTCAATTTGCTTATGTCAATGCAAGGTTGAATGCTGATGCACTCATTTTTGCAGAAGACCCTAGAGAAAGCCTAGAAATGGTTTGGCAAAGCTATCCCATTGTGTGGATATTAATAGCCTTGCTAGGTGCGGTGTTGATGATTATTTGGATGTTTAAAAAAACTCATGTAGATGTAGCTGATCGAAATCTACATATTCACAAATTTAGCTACCGTAGAAGATGGCGGTTGACTTGTTTTTTAATTCTAGGTTGGTTTATGTATGGGTTTTTTACAATAATGCCTTTGAATTTTTTTAGAGCATTTAGTTTAAATGATGAATTTGAAAGTAATCTTGCGCTAAACCCGTTACAAAACTTTTTTACCACATTGCGTTTTAGAGAACCAGACTATAA
>CANFJP010000066.1 GCA_947447485.1 Chitinophagaceae bacterium | reverse complement strand
TTCACTTTTTCGGTTAACCAACACAGCGCCTCTTTTGTAGAAAGTACCGAATAAGGGAATTTTTGCAAACGAATCCTTAGCAATGGTTTTGTTGGCGCCGGGTACAAACGGACAGGACAAAGGAATATCTAACATCGTATTATGATTGAATACTACAATGTAGTTCTGGTTTTTTTCTAAGTTTTCTTTGCCACTTACTTTTAGACTACATCCAATTAAGAAAAGCCAAATTCTCATCCATATTTTTGATATCCAAATAAAATAAGCTTGTCCCTTTTTTTCGTCTTTGAAAAAATAGCAGCACATGGAGGGGAGAAAAATGAGTAGGAACGTAGATAGAAAACTAATGAGTCCCCAGGCTGCCCAGATGCGTGCAAATATGTTTTTTATGATCTTCATTTATGTGAATGAATTAAATAGGTACGCTAAACTTTATTTTAAGAAATCAATTTCCAATCAATAGGATTTCTCCCGCTTTTAATTAAAATATCATTTGTTTTTGAAAAATGTTTGCAACCAAAAAAACCTTTATCAGCAGAGAAGGGAGATGGATGAGCTGCTTTTAAAACAACATGTTTTGTTTCGTCAATCAATGCTTGTTTTTCCTGAGCAAATTTTCCCCAAAGAAGAAAAACAATGCCTTCTTTTTTTTCTGATAATCTTGTAATGACGGTATCAGTAAATTCGGTCCAGCCATACTTAGCATGACTAAATGGTTCTCCTGCTCTAACGGTTAAGGCTGCATTTAAAAGCAATACGCCTTGTTCTGCCCATTTAGTAAGGTTGCCATATTTTTCCGGCATTTTAATGCCAATGTCTTTTTCTAATTCCTTAAAAATATTCATCAATGATGGGGGAGGCTTTATTCCTGTTGGAACAGAAAAACTGAGCCCATGCGCTTGACCAGGTCCGTGATAGGGGTCTTGTCCAATAATCACTACAGAAATTTTATCGTAGGGAGTGGTATTGAAAGCATTAAAAATAAGTGCCCCAGGAGGATAAATTACTTTGCCTTGTGCCTTTTCTGTTTTCAAAAAAGTAACTATTTGCTGAAAATAAGTTTTGTTGAATTGATCCTTAAGTACAGCTTTCCAAGTGGGATGAATTTTAACATCCATATTGATTAATTAAATCGTAAAGATAGGTTGATATATTCAAGGGATTCATTAATTCAATGAATATTAAACTGTTGGAATGAGTAAAATCCCTATTATCAATTTAATTTCATTGATTATTGATCAAAAGACATCGTTTCCGTTTGATACGTATAATTACTTATTTAATTGTAAAACAATGTCCTCAAGTTCAATTATTTAAGTTAATTTGATAACTATGCATATTTAAAACATACCTCCTTGTTTAATTCAACCAATATCGATAAAAATACCCTTTTAGAAAGGGCTTATAACTTAAGGTGGGCAGCATTGCCTAAGGATGTCATTCCCTTAACTGCTGCAGATCTTGATTTTCCTTGTGCAACGGAGATTTATGAGGCAATCAATCGATATGCTGAAAAAAGATATTTTAATTATGGTCCTGCAGAGGGCTTGCCTTTTTTTAAGGAAAGCATGGCATCTTTTTTCAGTAGAAAAAGAAAGCTAGAGATCAATCCCGAAAATATCCTTCCGGTGGATAGTGCAGCCTTTGGTATTTATCTTACTTGCAAAACTTTTTTACTGCCTGGTGATGAAGCCATCATTTTTGATCCGGTAGATTTTTTATTTCGTTATTCTATTGAAACAGTAGGAGCTACAGCAGTTTCTTTTGCTATACCACCGGGTACTGATGTGGTTGATTTCAATTCAATGGAAGAACTGATTAACAGTAAAACAAAATTAATTTGTTTGTGCAATCCGCTTAATCCTACAGGCAAAGTATTTACCAAAGCAGAATTAGAACAGCTAGCTGCCATTGCAGAAAAACACAATCTAATTATTTTATCAGATGAAATTTGGAGTGACATTGTTTTTGCTCCTTATGAATATGTTAGTATGGCATCTCTTAATAAAACGATTAGTGATAGAACAGTGATTGTAACAGGGTTTAGCAAATCGTACGGATTGGCAGGATTGAGAATGGGAATAGTAGCTACCACCAATAATGCTTTTTTTAATCAATTGTTTCAAGCATCACTTCATCAATCAACCATTCACGGATCGAATGTGATTTCACAAGTAGCAGCTACTGCCGCATTAGATGAGTGCGACCAATGGCTTCAACAATTCTTATCTCATTTGCAAAACATGCGTGATTTGTGTGTTCAATCTATCAATCAAATAAAAGGATTTTCTTGTATAGCGCCTGATGGATGCTATGTAGCCTTTGCTAACATTGACAACACTGGAATGACGAGTAAGGAGATGCATCAATTATTAATGCAGGAGGCAAAAGTTGCCGTGGTTCCGGGTCTTAAGGAATGGTTTGGCCCAGGAGCAGAAGGACATATTCGGTTTAGTTTTGCTACTTCAGAAGATATCTTAAAAGAGGCTTTTCTTAGAATCAATCAAACAATTTCCAATCGATGAAAATTGTAATACTTGGTGGCGGTATTGCAGGACTCGCATTCAGTATTATCATGAAGCGAAATGGACATGAGGTAGTTATCAATGAAAGATTTGATAGCACGCCAACGATGGGAAATGCATTCATGTTGCATGGTGATGGGATGAAGATTCTTTCTGATATTTTGGACAATGAATCGATTAAAGTTCCAGGAGATTTGATTAATACTTTTATTTTAAAACGTCCAGATGACAGAGAGGTGAAATATGTGAAGATGGAGCCTTGGCAGTGTATGAAAAGAGTAGACCTTGTTGTTTCATTGATGAATGTAATAGGCGAGGAGAACATGAGATTTGGGAGAGTGTTTACTCATTTTATTTATGAAAATGGCAAAGCGACTGCCGCAGTATTTGAAAATGGCGACATTGAATATGGAGATATGTTTGTGGGTTCCGATGGATCCAATTCAAGCGTGAGGCAATTGATATTTGGGGAAACCAATTTTACATCCATCGAAGTAAAAGAAATTTTAGGTATCGCCCATCATCCTGAATTATGTAAAAAATATAAAGGAGTGTTTACGAAATTTCAGAGTGCTAATCATGGAATATCGCTCGGATTTATGCCCTTTTCGGAGACCGAAATTATTTGGTTTAATCAGTTTGATGTTGCATTGGTTGATCAATCACTCGACCATACAGATGATTTTGCATCTTTCACAAAAAAAAGTTTGGCGTCTTTTCCTTCTGTTGTCAATGAATTATTAAATGCCACCGATTTTAGCAACACTTATTTGTGGAATACAAAAGATTTTGATACCCTTCCTAGCTTTCATGTAGAGAATATTATACTAATTGGGGATGCGGCTCATTTGGCAGTGCCATTTACTAGTGCTGGTGTGACCAATGCTTTGTATGACGCTGAATTATTGTCTTTTTGTATGGAAGAAGCTACCAATGATTTAAATACAGCTTTTAATAAATTTTACAATAAAAGATCTGCCGCCGTAACGGAGCATCTTGAACTAGGTAGAAAATTAAAGTATGATTTTCTTAACCCAAGGGCAGTTGATGAAGATTATATTGAATTGCCATTAATCAAGATGTCGCTTGTAGAAAAACCTCTTTCTCTAGAAAAGAAAGACATAGAAATCATTTATTTCACAGATCCCATTTGTTCTACCTGTTGGACGATTCAACCACAGTTGAGAAAACTTCGTTCTACCTATGGCAATAGTATTGATTTTAAATATGTAATGGCAGGCTTGCTTCCGTCATGGAATAATTATAATAGAGGAGGAATAAAATCACCCAGTGATGTGGTAGATCATTGGAATTCGGAATCTGTTAAATCAGGAATGCCCATAGATAGTTCTGTATGGACCAATGATCCTTTAACTTCCTCCTATTCGCCATCCGTGGCATTTAAGGCGGCACAGATACAAGATATTGATAAAGCCATTTTGTTGCTTCGTCGAATGAATGAACTCATTTTCTTGGAAGGAGGAAATATTGCCCGACTCGATGTGCTCAAAAAAGCAGCCTATGATGTGGGGTTAGATGCTGCTAGGCTTTTAAGAGATATCAATAAAAAAGCATTGATTCTTTTTAAGCAAGATTTGCAATTAACCAAAGACATGGATATAAAGCTATTGCCCACTTTTGTTTTTAAAGTGAATAATGAGATTAAAGATTATTTAATTGGAGCTCAATCTTATGAAGCATTTGAGCAAATGATATTTAAATTAAATCCCTCCATTGTAAAGCGAGATTTAAAACTTTCTCCTATAGAAGTGTTTAATAAATATCCAAGTCTGACTAAAAAGGAGTTTAAATTCCTCACCAATGCCAATGAGGAGGAAACGGATATCATCTTAAAAGACTTAGTAATTAAAGGGGCCATTAAAGAGTTGCAAACAAAGGCAGGCTCCATTTGGGTGTCAAATTCCGAGAACAATAGACTCGTTAGGGTATAACAAAGCCAATTCCCCTTATAAAAAGCTATAGAACGAATAATAATTTGCAATATTTTAAGGTTATTTTTCTGTTCATTTCATGCTAATTTGTGAATTCTAACTATCTTTTTCGCTTTTCCTACGAAGGTTATACTATATAAATGCATCTAAACAGTAAACGTCCTTTTTTGTCTGACAAATTCGAATTTATTGAACTGCTTAAAAAGGGCGATGAGGAAGCTTTTGCTCAATTGGTGGATGCGTATCAAGACAATGTATTTAATACAGCCATTAGTATCATTCAACATATACAGGATGCGGAGGACTTAACTCAGGAGGTTTTTGTGCAGATTTTTAGAAGCATAAAAGATTTTAGAGGCGATGCCAAACTTTCTACTTGGATTTACAGGATTACCTTAACGAAAGCATTGGAGTGGGAAAGGAAAAAGAAAACTAAAAAGGCCATCAGTTACTTTAAGAATTTGGTTGGCTTAGAGAATAAAGAGGAGGTTGTTGTTAATTTTTTTCACCCTGGCATCGCATTGGATAACAAAGAAAATGCATCAGTTCTATTTAAAGCATTACAAACATTGCCCAGCAATCAGCGAATCGCTTTTATTTTAATAAAAGCAGAAGGGTTGACTTACCAAGAAGTTGGAATAATTATGAACAAAAGTGTAAAGAGTATAGAAGGACTTATTCAGAGAGCAAAAGATAATTTGAGAGTAGTATTGGAAAAACAATATTTAAAATAAATGGGTTTTATGACACAAGATCAAATAAATAAAAGGGTAGAGGACGCGCTTAATAGTATAGATAATATTCAATCTGCTACATTGTCTCCTTTCTTCAAAACGCGTGTATTCTCTTCGCTTGCAAATAAAGAACAAGCTGAAACAAGTGGGCAGTTTAAGCCAGTGTTGTTGATTGTGGTTTCTGTTTTGCTGATAGTTATGAATACGATACTCTTTACAAATATTTCTTATAATAACAACGCTGAAAAAAATACTGATACATCATCCCTTGATCAGTTTTCAAAAGATTATTCCTTAAACACTTTTACAAACAATCCTTATGATATCAAATAACAAAAGTAAACTACTAACATGGTTAGTTGTTTTCCTTCTCGTCGCAAATTCAATATTTACAACTGTGATGTGGGTACGAATGAATCATAATTGTAGGCCGCCACAAAGAGCAAATAGAGAAAGGCCTTCCCGTGGTAGTTTTTTGATTGAGCATTTGTCATTAGACAGTGCTCAGCAAGTTCAATTCAATGCATTGGCACCCGCACATTTTGCTACACTTGATAGTTTGAATGAGCAACTAAAAATGGCTAAGTCGGCATTTTTTAGTTTACTACAATCAGATTCCGTTAGCACAGAAAAAATAATGCCTCTTGCTGCACAATCAGCAAAAATTGAACAAGAAATTGACATACATGTCTTCAATGGTTTCAAAAGAATTAAAGCGATTTGTACTCCTGCGCAAATTGAGAAATTATATGATGCGCTTCATCAGTTGGGAATGTTGTCTACTCTTAATGATAAAGAAATAGATCAGCTAGGTCAATCAGATGGACCTCCGTCTGTTCCAAAAGAGGATCGACCGGATGGTCCACCACCAACCAGAATGCATGGTCGTCCTGATGGACCTCCTCCAGGATTTAATCACCCCGATGGTCCACCACCGCCCAGAATGAAAGGTCGTCCTGATGGTCCTCCTCCAGGATTTGATCGCCCAGATGGTCCACCACCACCCAGAATGCATGGTCGTCCTGATGGACCTCCACCTAATAGTAATTAAGCTGTATCAACATATTTAAAATAGTTACGTAAATCTTTTTATGAATAAAAAATCATTCATCAATTTATTATTAATATTATTGTTTACTAGTAGCAGTTTGTTTGCTCAATACAATACGCTTTGGATACCAGATACATTATCTGGTACAACTTTTAATTTAACGATTAAGGACACCTTAAAACAAATTCGGACGGGCCAACAAACGGTTACAGGAGCAATTAATAATGCTTCTTTTTGGGGGCCAACATTGTTTTTCAATAAGGGAGAAACAGTGCACATGAACGTAACGAATAAATTAAATGACTCTACCACAATTCATTGGCATGGGATGCATTTGCCAGCAGTGATGGATGGAGGACCTCATCAGGTAATTCCACCAGGCACAACATGGCAGCCGTATTGGACTGTAAATAATCAGGCCGGAACTTTTTGGTATCATCCACATCTTCATGAAATGACTTTAGAGCACCTCTCCAAGGGGATAGGAGGATTCATAATTGTTAGAGATCCAATAGAGGCTAGTTTAGCATTACCAAGAAAGTATGGAATTGATGATCTTCCCATTGTGCTGACAAGTAGAAAGTATGATGCAAGCAATCAATTTATTGTTACCAATACTGCTTATGGTGATTATATGCTAACGAATGGAACTCCCAATGCCCAAGTAAGTTTACCTAAACAATACGTGCGCTTGAGAATTCTAAATGCTGAAATTGAAAGAGGATATGATTTAGGATTTAGTGACAATAGAACTTTTTATGTAATAGCAAATGATGGAGGTTTATTGAATGCTCCAGTTCCTAGAACGAGAGTGAAATTATTAGTTGGAGAACGAATTGAAATTATGGTGAATTTAGGAAGTGATGCAGTGGGCAGCTCTTTGGATTTAAAAGCTTACAATTCCAATCAAGCATTTGGATTTCCTGGAGGCGAACCCAATACTACAGGCCAATTTGGAAGTTTACTAAACAACATTGATTTTACCGTATTGCACATTAACGTTGTCGCAACCACTAGCAATCCCATCACCTCAGTGCCTTCTGTGTTGGCAAATAATGTTTATTGGACTGCTGCCGATGCAACGGTTTCTAGAAGCATTGCTATTGCAGGGGGGAATCCCGGAACCAATATTCCTTTCAACTTCGACAATGCGCCATTTGTCTTAAACACGATTAATAAGACAGTCAATTTAAATGATATCGAAAAATGGACTGTTACTAATAGTAATGTATTCGGACATACTTTTCATATTCACGATGTGCAGTTTAAGATTGTAGCAAGAAACGGAAGTGCTGCTGGAGTAGGAGACTATGAATCTGGTTGGAAGGATGTGATGTATGTACCCAAAAGCGAGAGCGTAACTTTCGTTGCCAAATTCGATGATTATTCAGATGCGATTCATCCTTATATGTACCATTGTCATTTTTCTAATCATGAAGACGATGGTATGATGGGACAATTTGTGGTAGGAAGTACTGCTGTTTCTCCCACGATCACGGCATTGAATTGTGCTGGTGCATCTTTTTCTACTTCTGCTACGGTGAATGTAGCCTATTCAGGAACAGCATCAGTTCCTTATGCAGGAGGTAACGGGGTAGCTTATACTATTGGAACCGCTGTTAATTCAACTGGTGTAACGGGCTTGACAGCAACACTTCAATCAGGTACATTGGCTAATGGAACGGGTACGGCTACTTTTTCAATTTCAGGAACACCTTCATCGGTAGGAACGGCTAATTTTTTAATAACACTCGGAGGACAAACTTGCACATTGACTTTACCGGTAAATAATACAGTGCCAACAATACCAACTGTATCTTCATTGTCTTGTAATACGGCTTCTTTTTCTACTTCAGCTACCGTGAATGTAGTCTATTCAGGAACGGCATCTGTTCCTTATATGGGAGGTAACGGAGTGGTGTATACGTCAGGTTCTAACATTACTTCTACTGGTGTGACAGGTTTGACTGCTACCCTTCAGTCTGGCACGCTAGCTAATGGAGCTGGATCTGTAACATACTCTGTTGCGGGTACACCTACATCAGTGGGTACGGCTAATTTCTCCATAAGTATGGGAGGTCAATCTTGTACATTGAGTTTAGCCATCAATGATGTTGGTCCTGTTTTACCTGTCATCGCAAGTTTACTTTGCGACAATGCAACCATTTCTACAACTGCTTATGCTAATACAATTTTTATTGCTACTGTTGCCGTGCCTTATACGGGAGGAAATGGTGCTGTTTATCCTGTGGCGGGTCCATCGGTAGCTTCTACAGGGGTAACTGGGCTTACAGCCGCATTGCTGCCTGGCACTTTAGCAAATGGTGGAGGAGACCTTAGTCTTGATATTACGGGTACGCCTGCTTCAGCTGGTGTTGCAAGTTTTGTATTAGATTTTGGCGGACAGTCTTGCACATTGAATATCAATGTATACAATCAAAACAATGCTTTTGACTATATGATTGTCCCAAATCCAGTGAAAGATATTTTACATGTTAATTTTAGTTCACCTAGCACAGTAGCTTATTATGCTTGGATATTTGATGAATTAGGAAGAACGATGTTGATGCTTCCACAACCTGATTTAACTACGGGAATAAATCTTTCTCAATTAGCCAAAGGAACGTATGTATTAAGTATCATGGATCAGGCAAATAAGTCAGTTGTATCTAAGAAATTTATAAAAAGATAATAAATGAAGCGTTTGTTTAAATGTTTTGCAGGGATTGGACTACTGATAATGATATTAAGCTTTGTGATGGCTGATCATCATATAAACAATAATGTAGGAGGCAATGTCAAAGACTTTACTTTAAGAAACAGTAATAATAAAATTATATCGCTGAGCAATTTTAAAAATGCAAAGGGCTTTATGATTGTATTTACATGTAATCATTGCCCTTTTGCAAAATTATATACCCAACGATTGAATGAGCTGAATAAAAAATATGCTCCCTTAGGGGTCCCGTTACTGGCTATCAATTCAATGGATACTTTGTTATACAAAGAAGAGTCTTTTGTTCAAATGCGTCAGAGGGCTAAATCAGAAAAATTTAATTTTCAATACCTGCAAGATGGAGATCAAGCAGTAGGGAAGAATTTTGGCGCAAAGCACACTCCACAGGCTTTTGTGATTTGGAATGTAAAGGGCGAATGGGTAATTAAATATTCCGGTGCAATAGATGATGATGGAGAAAATCCACAAAAAGCAAACTCTTATATTTCCAATGCTGTAAAAGATTTATTGTCTCAACGAGCGGTGTCTTTACCTGAAACAGAATCCTTTGGATGTAAAATATTTTATAGAAGATAAATTACTCTTTTCTATTACCTTTGTGTCTCATAATTTCCCATGATCCGACGTGAATTCATTATTAGATTTGTTTCTTTGATTTTTATTGTAACTTTTCTCATTCAGCAATCTGGGAAATATTTAATCATGGCGGATTATTTCATTGGCACTTCTAAATACGCCAAAAATTGCATTAATAAATCTAGACCAAAAATGCATTGTAATGGGAAGTGTCAGATGATGAAGAGAATCCAAGAAGAGGAAAGGACAGAAAAGCGTGATGCTGAAAAAAGACAAGACAATAAAAAAGAATCATCTTCTCCCATTATTTCTTATCTATCAAACACAGCAGTTGTCTTTTTTGAGATGTCGG
>CANFJP010000065.1 GCA_947447485.1 Chitinophagaceae bacterium | reverse complement strand
TTACCCTATCAGAAAAAGGGGTTTATTATCATTCCAAGACTCAACAAGAAGTTATTCCTACAC
The DNA here is from genome assembly GCA_947447485.1 of Chitinophagaceae bacterium. Taxonomy (GTDB): domain Bacteria; phylum Bacteroidota; class Bacteroidia; order Chitinophagales; family Chitinophagaceae; genus Ferruginibacter. The sequence goes on along the minus strand of CANFJP010000065.1, from coordinate 9,971 downwards.
ACATTAGAAGCATTGCAGATGTAAGTGGAGCCGGTGATACCGTGATTGCGGTAGCCGCCATGGTGTATGCAGCTTCTGAAAATGTACAATTAATGGCCAATATGGCAAATCTCGCAGGAGGACTGGTTTGCGAAGAAGTAGGAACCATCGCTATTGACAAAGGCAAACTATTGCAAGAATGTAAAAAGTTGCTTTCGTAATAATAGGGATGCCATTAAAAATGACAGCGTATTTTACTTATGCTCATTTAAATTTCGCAAAACAATCGGGGATTTCTCTATTTAAATTAATTAAATTTGGCGATTAAAACTCACACTCAATTATGAAGCCATTTTCAATTGCAATTCACGGAGGCGCAGGAACGATATTAAAAGAAGACATGACCATTGAGCTTGAAAAAGCGTATATCAATGGGCTTGAAACGGCTATTGATAAAGGGTATCATGTACTTGAGCAGGGAGGAACTTCTGTAGATGCAGTAAGAGCTGCAATTGTTTCTTTAGAAGACAATCTATTGTTCAACGCTGGACGAGGATCTGTGTTTACCAAAAAAGGGGTACAAGAAATGGATGCCGCCATCATGAATGGTGCAAATCTTGAAGCAGGAGCTGTTTCTGGTGTGAGAAATGTACGCAATCCAATAGAGCTTGCTTTTGAAGTGATGGCTCATAGCAATCATGTATTTCTAAGCGGGAAAGGTGCCAATGATTTTGCAATTAAACAAGGATTAAAGTTAGAGCCCGATGAATTTTTCTTCTCAAAATTCAGATACGATCAGTGGAAGGAAATAAGAGACAGCGATAGTTATTCATTGGATCATACTCACCAAGATTTAGCTGAATTGATGAAAGATAAAAAATTCGGAACCGTTGGTGCAGTAGCTTGTGATAGCTTCGGTAATATTGCCGCCGCTACCAGTACAGGCGGTATGACTAATAAAAAATATGGTAGAATCGGCGACAGTCCAATTATAGGCGCGGGTACCTATGCTAATAATAAAACTTGCGGAATCAGTTGTACGGGTCATGGGGAACCTTTCATCAGAGCAGTTGCAGCCCACGATGTAAACGCATTGATGGAATATAAAGGATGTACGTTGCAAGAAGCGATGGATGAAGTGGTGCACCATAAATTAATAGCATTAGAAGGGGAAGGAGGAATGATTGGAATTGATGCAAATGGAAATACTGCTATGGTATTTAACAGTGCGGGAATGTATAGAGCTATGAAAAATAGCAAAGGAGAACGAAAAGTTGCAATTTATAAAGACTAAGTCCTTTTCTATAATCAATCTGGTTAAAATAATTTTCTTTTTCAATGAAAAAATATGCTGTACTTGTGGCAGGTGGAAGTGGAAGCAGAATGAATAGCGATATGCCCAAACAGTTTTTATTACTAGAAGACAAGCCAGTACTTTATTATACTATTCAAACATTTATTGAGTCATACGATGATATTCATATCATTTTAGTATTACCACAAGACTTCCTTTCAATAGGAGAAGAAATAGTTTCAAAATACTTTCCTTTAAATAATATTCAAATTGTAGCGGGTGGAAAGACCAGGTTTCATTCAGTACAAAATGGGCTGGCTTTTGTGAAGGAAGAAAGTGTTGTTTTTGTGCACGATGCCGTTCGCTGTTTACTTACAACAAATCTTATACATAGATGTTATGAAGCAGTGTTAATTCAATCTGCGGTAGTGCCCGTGGTATCGTCTAGAGATAGCATTAGAATTGACAATGGCAATGAAAACAAAACAATTGATCGTACTACAATAAAGCTGGTGCAAACTCCACAAGTATTTCTTAGTAAGGTGATTCTTCCGGCCTTTAATGCCGAATACAATAATTTATTTACAGATGAAGCGACTGTTGTAGAATTTAAGGGCACCAAAATACATCTAATAGAAGGAGAGGAGAACAACTTAAAAATCACTCACCCAATTGATTTGGTACTTGCTCAACATATCTTAAGGAGCAACTAATCTATAGTTATTTATTTTTTAAAAAGTTTAATTATCCAAGGAAGGGTATTAAATTTTATTGTAGTGTATTGTTGATTTTCTTTAGTAAATTTTTCATAGAAATAGGCTACGCCTGGAATATCTGAACCTTCAAAATCGATAATAATATTATCCGCTGCATACTCTTTAATAAGCTCGTTATATAAAAAATAGTTTGCTAGTAATACTTTCCCCTTTTCTGTGATACAAGGGATGATGTTGTAGAGTCTGTTGTTGTCTTTCAAGAAAAGTATTTGTGCCAACAGCTCGTTATTATCGGCGGAGTGTACTTGTCGGATTAAGATTCTCCCATTTTCTGAATAAAACAAACATAGCTTCTTGAATTGGGTATAATCAGCAGTAGAAATGCCTTTAATCCTATGCTGGTAAAGCTTTTCGTATAAATCAATTGCTTCGGAATAGTTAGTAGATTGGCTGTATGTAAGTTCAGAAGCTGCTACATTTTTAATTTTCCTTTTTATGTAAGGGCTGTATTCATTTTGTATTTTTTCATAACCACGTCCTAGAGGAAGTATGAAATTATTGCGATTTCGTATGGTAACATTATTCAACTCTATCAATCCTGTATTCAAATAATTGAGTGAGATTTCAGCAAAACTGAATTGTTGCATTGCCATCTGAACAAATGCACTGACTTCTTCTATAGAGATTGGCCTATTGGAAAAAATACCCCCTTGTTGAGAAAAAGCTGGTTGATATAAGTATGATATGCCCAATTTCTTTCTCCATGTCAATGGCATTACAGCTTGGTAATCTCCTAGAATAATTGCATCCCAATTGGTAGCCATTGTATCCAAATAGATGGATTCTGCATAAATCATCCCATTTAATGATTGTGCAATACAATCATCCCATTTTACTTTGTCGATTTTTTCATATGGAGTATATACAATATTCATGATTAAAACGGGCTCTGTGGAAACAGCTTTTTAAATGTCAGGTTTTCGATATCTATACTAAAAGATATGTTTTTAAGAAAACGCTTTTCAGTAATAGTAGATTTAAAATAGTCAGCATAAACCTTGCTGTACATTATTGGGAAATAAATATTTACAATGTTTTTAAATAAACTTAATTGTAACCCCGCATCATATAAAAATCGTCCTGTTGTGGCATCTTTTTTCCATGCATCTGCATAGGTTCCTATATCTATAAATATTTTTAAGGGTAATTTTATCGGAAGCGCTTCTAAAGGGTTTATTTCTTTGGGGATAGAAGTCGTTAGGTTGATGGCTGTAAGCCAATTGTCAGTCTTTCCTATTTTATTGCTTAGTAAATCGGTTCTCACTTTAAACGCGCCATCTTTTATCATTATTTGCTGATTCGCCATTCCATCGTATTCATTTCTTCCAATAAAATAATTGCTATAAGTATAATCTTCATAGCCCTTTGCACCACTCATATTCAAATGGTAATTGTCTGTTTGGTATTGAGATAAATAAGTTTTCTCTTTTGTGTACATGAATTTTCCAGCAAAAAACCTAACATTCAATCCTCCGGTAGTTGGGTAATTAAAGAAATAATTTCCTGTTAATTGGAGTCGGATGAATCCTTTGCCTTGGTCTGCTTGAAAGGATGCGCTATAAGGGTAAAGCGCTCTGGTATTTTCAGTTACAAATTGCAATTGATTGATTGTTCGGCTTTGCTTAGGATATGTAATGATATTTATTTGTTGAACTGTATCTCTGCTAAAATTCAATGCTGTTTCTTTTATAAAATTGCTTTTAAATCGAATGAATGTTGTTTGTGTGCTCGTACTTTGTTTATTGTGAAAAGTATATTTTATGGAAGGTGTTATTTTGCTAAAACGTAAATAGTTTTTTGTGTTCGTAGAATCAGTGAAACTGCCTCTAGTGAAATTCATCGCGGCTATTGATAGTACTATGTTTCGTCCATCATTGCTAGGATAGTAGGTATATGAAGCGTTTCCCATTCCATTGATCGATTTTGTTCCAGTAGCATATAATGGCGCAATGGCATATTGAAATCTTGAAAAGGGAAGGGTGTAATTATGGAACAACAATCCTAACATCATTTTATCATATAAGTTGTATCCAAAAGCAGGGGCTATAAATAGATAATTATATTTAGCTGTTTCTTTCAAGCTAAAAAATGACATAACCTTCAGTGGTTTTTTTTCAGTGTGCATCAGGCTGCCTTTTTTTGCAAGCAATGAAAACTGACTGTCTAGATTTTGATGTGTAGTTTCTTCAGCAATTAATTTAAAATTTTCTGGGTAGGGGTGTTTAAACTTCCATGTTTGATAATACACTTTCATTACACTGTCAAATAGAGTGCTTCCAATATTTTGTTCTAAGCGATTCATCCATTGGGCAGTTTTTATATAAGCGATTAGGCCATAGTTTGTAGCAGAGAATGCATCAGATTCGTTTTCGATCGCTTGGTCTTTTTTTGAATGAATAACGCCTTCTAGAAGCGTTTGTTCTATTTCATCTGGCCATCTTTTGTTGATAAAATTTGCTTCTTTATTCTTATTCGTAAAAGCTTGATGATAGTATTTGTTTTCATATCGCTGATCATAATAAGTGTTCATCCCTTCGTCCATCCATGGATGCAATCGCTCATTGCTCCCTAATATTCCATAAAACCAATTGTGACCTACTTCATGATTGATTACAAGATCTAGGTCTTTTTCATTATCCGGATTGCTGATGAGCGTAATAGTAGGATATTCCATCCCTCCACCACCTATATCAGGCCTTTCTACTACACAAACTTTATTATATGGGTATTCGCCCAGCCATTGACTCTTAGTGAGAATGGCTCTTTTCAAATACAATAGACTATTCTTCCAGTCTTCACTTTTATTTTTATAGTGGTAGACGCTTACATCAATTATTTTATTTTTAAGTTGTAGCGTATCTTTTTGAATAATAAAATCTTTGTCTGCAAACCAGGCAAAATCATGCACATTTTTTTGATTGAATTTCAATGTTTTGATGTTGTCATTTATTTCTTCTGATTGCAAATCTCCCGTAGCTGCTACCAGGTAGGATTTGGGTACATTTATCTGTACAGTATATTCTCCAAATTCGCTGTAAAATTCTCCTTGATCTAGATAAGGCATTTCATGCCATCCTTTATTATCATATACTGCTGGTTTTGGATACCACTGTGTTATTTGAAAAGAGTTGTTGATGTATCCTCCTCTAGAAAAATTAAATGGGAGTTTTACATGGAAGGGAGTTTCTATAGTCGCTATCTCGCCAGGTAATAATGGGTTAGGCAATATCAGTTTAATGATATCTTGATGTTGAGGATGATCTTCTAACGAAGCACTTACATTGTTTACTTTAAAATCAAGTCTATTGATATAACCTCTTTTATCTTCTGATGAAAAATAAAAATCTGTTCTTCCGTTTATTAGAAGTTGATCGCTAAAGGCTGTTTGATCATTTTTGTAGGCATTTGGCCAAATATGAAACCAAATAAAATGAAGGGTATCAGGCGAGTGGTTGGTATAAGAAAGTTGTAAATAGCCATCAAGCGTTTTGGCTGTGTCATTCAGGGTTACATCAATAAAATAATTTGCCTCCTGCTGCCAATAGGATTTATTTTGAGAGAAAGAAGTAAAGCAAATGGAAATGAATAGTATTGTAAGAATGTTTTTTTTCAAAACGCTGCTGTTTATTCAAAAGTACGAATATCTATTTTTGAAAAATGCTTAATTATTTACCCTTTCCAGCGAAAATAATCTGAATGGTGTAAATCATTATTTTCAGATCAAGTCCTAATGATACATTCTCTACATACAAAAGATCGTAGGGCATTCTCATGATCATTTCTTCTACTGAAGAGGCATACCCCGCGTTTACCATTCCCCAGCTAGTAATGCCAGGTTTTGTTTTAAAGATATATTTATACTCTGGATGCTTTAGGACTATCTGGTCAATGTAAAATTTACGTTCTGGCCTAGGCCCTACCAAGCTCATTTCACCTTTGATTACATTCCATAATTGAGGAAGTTCATCGAGCCTCCATTTGCGCATTGTTTTCCCCCATGTTGTAATCCGAGGGTCATCCTTACTGCTAAGTCTTGGTCCATCTTTTTCGGCATCTATATACATCGACCGAAATTTATACATGATAAAAGGCTTTCCTTTAAAGCCAACTCTTTCTTGTAAAAAAAGTATAGACCCTTTTGAGGAGAAAGCTACTCTGATTAAAGTAAAAACAATCAATGGAGACAACACAATCATTGCCAATAAGCTGATGAATATATCTGTTACTCTTTTTATGTTTTGCTGCCAGGGAAGAAGTTGGCCGGAGTGAATATCAATCAATGGAACGCCCATAATATTGCTTGTTTGCAATGCGCCACTAATGATATCTACTGTATCTGGAGTGATTTTAATATTCACTTCCTTGTCGCTTAATTTTTGTAAAATAGTAGTCAGTAAATTTCTATCTGTTTTGTTAACAGCAATAATAACTTCCTCTATATTTTGTTCGGCAATGATTGATTGAAGTTCATCAAGAGCTGTATATTGAATAATATTACTAGGTAATTCTTTTACAGGCTCGTTATTAGTAGAAATATAGGCAGTGAGCACAACTCCCGAACGTTCTTTTGTTTGTAAAAATTTATGATAGAATTCTGTTACTTTTTCGCCTGATCCAATAACCAAAGCATTAAAGAAGACTTTCTTTTGCTTGAGTTGTTTCTTAACAATGGTTAAGGTTATCAATCTAACAAAAAATGTACAGATGAAAATGGGTACTAGTAGACTAAAAAATTCTAAATAATAATATTGATTGTGAACTTGTGGATTTTTTAAGATAAAGAAAAACAATAGGAAAAGACATCCAATTAAACTTGTAGAAAAAGTTCTAATGAATTCTGTTAATCTAGATTTTTGATACAGAGAGTCGTAGGCGCCGCTTAAAAAATGAATGCTCAGCCATCCGCCAACATAAAGAACAAGTCCTAGATAGAATCCCGGGGGCATGCTGAAAGGGTAGTGGTATATTTCGGTACGAAGAAAGTAGAAACATAGCCAGGTGAAAACGCATACAATCGCATCGAAAAAAATATACCAGCTGATATGTATGCGTGGCTGTTTCAATATATATTCAAAAGATTTATTGATTGCTTAATGTTGCTTATCATTAATTTTTTCTAGAATCTGATGGGCAACTTCCATGGCTCCAAAGCCATCAAGAATCGTAACGGGCGTTTCGGTATTGTTTAGAATAGCATTTCTAAACGCTTCTAATTCCATTTTGATAGCATTTACTTCTTCGATCGGAGGATTTGCTATCGCAATTGTTTTTTTACCATGATTCGTTTCTATGTCGAACGTGAATACATTTTTATCGCCGGGTTGATTGAGTTTGATTACCTCTGTTTTCTTTTCTAAAAAATCGATTCCTATGTAAGCGTCTTTTTGAAACAGCCTCATTTTGCGCATCTTCTTTATAGAAATTCTACTGCTGGTTAAATTTGCTACACACCCATTGTCGAATTCAATTCGAACGTTTGCAATGTCGGGGGTGTCGCTCATTACTGCTACTCCGTTGGCCGATATATGACTTACATTGCTTTTTACCAAGTGTAAAATAATATCGATGTCATGTATCATCAAATCAAGTATTACACTCACATCTGTACCACGAGGATTAAATTGCGCTAGCCTATGCACTTCAATAAACATCGGCTGCAAATCGTAATTTTTTAATGCCAGAAAAGCAGGGTTGAATCTTTCTACGTGCCCTACTTGAAATTTTAAATTCGATTCTTTGGCTAGTTTCACCAATGTACGAGCTTCCTCCATGGTGTTGGCCAATGGCTTTTCTACAAATACATGTTTCCCTTTTCGAAGGGCCATGTCGCACAATTCAAAATGATTAATAGTAGGAGCTACAATATCAACGGCATCACACAAATCCATTAATTCTTCTGGATGTATAAATCGTTTAAGTTTATATTTTTCGGAAACCAATTGAGCGTTTTGTTCATTGGGATCAAAAAAGCCCACTATTTCTACTTCAATTATTTCTTGCCAATTATTTAAATGAAATTTTCCTAAATGTCCTGCGCCAAATACAGCAATTTTCAGCATGGGGTGATTTTATCTCTTTTTCTATTGAATAAATTATGATGCGTTTGTTTCACTTTCCTCATTCGCCGTCTCTTCCCAAAATCCCATATTGCCAAACTTTTGAATTCTTTGATCTATTCTTTCTTGTGCTGGAATTTTCTCCAATGCTTCGATTGTTGGCAGTAAGTAATTTTTTAAAATTTCTGCCGCTTCATCATAATCCCAATGTGCACCGCCTAGTGGCTCAGGAATAACGCTGTCTACTAATCCAAAATTCAACATATCTGTTCCCGTTAATTTGAGCTGATCTGCTGCCACTTCTTTTTTATCCCAGCTTCTCCAAAGAATGCTACTACAGCTTTCTGGAGAGATTACAGTATACCATGTATTCTCCATCATTACCACCTTATCACCTACGCCAATTCCTAAAGCACCGCCACTTGCTCCTTCGCCAATAATCACGCAAATCACTGGCACTTTAAGGCCAATCATTTCATAAATATTACGAGCAATGGCTTCTCCCTGACCGCGTTCTTCTGCTTCAAGACCAGGATAAGCTCCAGGAGTATCAATGAGTGTAATAACAGGCTTATTAAATTTTTCTGCCAGCTTCATCAAACGAAGTGCCTTGCGATATCCTTCTGGATTGGCCATTCCAAAATTTCTCAATTGGCGAGTTTTGGTATTGTTTCCTTTTTGCTGTCCAATAATCATCACGGTTTTATCTCCCAATGTTGCAAATCCCCCCACCATGGCTTTGTCGTCTTTTACATTGCGATCACCATGCAGTTCTACAAAATCCGTACACATTTTTTCAATGTACTTTAGCGTATAGGGCCTGTCTGGATGACGGCTCAATTGCACGCGATGCCAGGGAGTAAGGGTATCGGTAAGTTCCTTCTTGGTTTCCACAATCTTCTGTTCGAGTGATGCAATAGCAGCACTCATGTCCGTTTTAGTTTTTTCCTGTGAAATAGTGAGTTGCTCTATCTGATCATATAAATCCTTGATGGGCTTCTCAAAATCCAAAAATTGCCTGTTTTTTAGTTGTGGCATGAATAATTATTAAGGTATTAGTTAACAATTTGATATTATGCAGATTGTAAAAATAGGCGATACATACTTTTTATAAAACTTTTGTTTTACACAAATAAAAGTCGTTATCTTTGCCCTCCAAATTTAGAATTTGGGTATTGCCTGTTTTCAGGCGATCAATGTGTAAGGATCGGTAGTTCAGTTGGTTAGAATGCTGCCCTGTCACGGCAGAGGTCGCGGGTTCGAGTCCCGTCCGGTCCGCAACGATAAGTTTTAATGCCTTGTAAATCAATAATTTACGAGGCATTTTCTTTTACTAATACTTAAACTGCAATTTTTCTTTTAAAACGCTTATTTCATAACTACTTCCCTTTATCAGTTCGCCATCCATTTGGCCATACATTTCTTGTTGAGTTTCAATGATGAGTTGGGTAGTTTCTTGATGGGTAATAAAAGCTAGTTCCAAATGCTTTCCTTTTTCAATCACCGGTAAATAGCGAAGTCTTTGTAAAATGGATTGGGCAGGGCAGAGCATCATATTCAATTTCCCATCGCGGATGTCGGCTTTTGGAGAAATCATAAATCCGCCACCCGTTCTCGGTGCATTGGCTATGTTTACCAGCAAGTATTTATGATTGAAAGATTGATTGTTTGCACGAATGGTAAATTCAACTTCTTTGTATTTAAAAATTTGTTTGAGGACTACGCCAATATATCCCAAATGACCTCCTAGCCATCGAATCATGCCCATCGACTTTAATACTTCTCCATCAAAGCCAATGCCAATAGAGTTTACAAATATTTTCCCATTACAACTTCCTGCATCTACAGGTTTTGGTTCTGCGTTTA
>CANFJP010000064.1 GCA_947447485.1 Chitinophagaceae bacterium | reverse complement strand
TGCACTTCGTGCAAGGGCTTTGTGACCGCGTTAGGATTCAAACCTAAAACCTTCTGATCCGTAGTCAGATGCTCTATTCAGTTGAGCTACGCAGCCAAGTATTCAGTTGAGCTTAGTTCACCTACCGAAGGTAGGCAGCCAATAATTTATTGGATTGCAAATATATGATTTTTAAGATTTTTACCCAAACAATCGGCGCTCATTTGTATTGTTTTAGATAGAAATACCTTCCAAAAAGCTGGAATGAACATAATTCACCACGTTTTTTAGGCTGTTGGTGTCTTCAAATACTTTTAATTGCCTGTCTGCTCCCGTGCCCTTTTCTAATATTTGATGAACATGATTGATTGCATTGCTGCTCCCTAAATGGGGTACAACATCATCAATAAAATCAAGTAATTCATAAATCAATACTCGGGTATTCACTTCGGTTTCTTTTCCAAAATCGATCATATTGCCCTCAATACCATATCTGCTCGCACGAAATTTATTCTCATTAATTAATGCACGGCTGTACATCATGAAATTTAAATTTTGTGAACGAAGCTTATATAATTTAGCACAAATCGCTTGGAAGATTCCGGCTATGGCTGCGGTTTCTGAAACGGTTAATGGGATATCGCAAATTCTAAATTCTACTGTATTGAAAAATGGATGAACTCGTAAATCCCACCATATTTTTTTTGCGTTGTCAATGCAGTTGGTTTTAATAAGCATTTTTACATAGCTATCGTAATCTTCAATACTATTAAATATATCGGGAATGCCTGTACGAGGGAATTTTTCAAACACTTTTGTTCTAAAAGATTTATAACCAGTTGTTCTTCCTTCCCAAAAAGGAGAATTGGTACTAAGTGCAAATACGTGAGGAAGAAAATATCTTGCGGTGTTTGCAATATGAATCGCCATTTCACGATTCTCCATTCCTACATGAACGTGTAATCCAAAAATAAGATTGCTTCTCGCAGCTTCCTGCAATTCATTTACCAATTCATTGTATCGAACGTGTTCTGTAATAAGCTGTTTTTCCCAATGACTGAAAGGGTGGGTACCACTTGCACCAACCCAAAGCCCTAATCCATCTGCAATGCCGCTGATTGTTTTTCTAAGGGTGGAGATGTCTATCAATGCTTCATCTACATCGGTACAAATATCCGTACCTACTTCTACCACCGCCTGATGCATTTCTGCTTTTACTTTATCTTTAAAAATTTTCTGCCCTTCCTGCACAATTTTTTGTTCATGGCTTTTCAGTTCAAGCGTTGTAGGGTCTATTACCATATATTCCTCTTCTATTCCAACGGTAAATTGTTTATAGGATAAATGTGACATTGAATTATTTATAATGTTAATTAATATAACGGTTATTGTATTTCTGTTTGTTTGATAGCAGGTAAGTTATTTTTTGCGTTCTCTAAATTTAATTTTTTTCTGCTTTTAAAAATATCTGATATTTTATTTACGTCTTTTCTAAATGACAGCTGCACACCTGATCGGTTTCTTTGATTAAGTGTAAAGTCGATACTGCTTCTATTGAATCCTACAACCCTTAAAGATCCATCTTTATTGATTAGCCATTCTATATTAATATCTGGAGTGAGTAATCCTTTCTTTTCTAATTGTTGACTATAGGTAGGGTTATTGTAATCAAGATTTCCTCCAACAAGCAATACCAAACGGTTGCTAAATAATATTTTTAACCCTGCTCTCACATTCGCTTGTAATTGGGAAGCACTTTTTTGAATATCTAATGTTGGATTGATATCGATGTAGGTAGTTAGTATTCCTTTCGTTGCTTTTTCTAGTTCTTTATTAAAGAAGTTGGTTAACAAGTTGCTTACAACTCCTCCAATTGTATTGGTGATAAGAGTGCTTGCATTGCCTTGAGATAAAAAATTCTGATTGCCAATAATGAATGTGTTGAAAAGTAGCAGACTGGCAACTTGTTTATTCATTTCGTTGTCATCGTTCTTAAAGTCTGCCAATCTTTTTACTATGATATCATCTCTTTTTGCATCGCTTTTTTCTGGCAATTCGAAATCGAATTTCACTAAGGGGCTTTGAAGGACTCCTGTTAAATGGGAGATGATCTTTACATCTTCTTTTTGTTTAAATCCAACACTTGATGATAGAGTGCTGATGTCTACATTTTTTGCAAGGTATTCTGCATCTATGTCAATGGTTGCTTGATAGGGATCTCCATTCCAAGTGATCATTCCTCTATTTAATGTAAATGGTTTTTGTAAAAAGGTTTGAAAATTAAAATTGTATTCTCCTTTTGTGATGATGTAATTCCCTCTTATAGATAGGGGCTCAATATTTCCTACTTTAATATTGATTAATCCTGTTCCTTGTCCTTTAATAATGTCACCTGTTTCTTCATCGAGTATAACATCTACTTTGCAAGAAGGATTGGCTTTGATATTTAAGTTTACAACTAAATTGGTATTTTCATTGAGTTTAGACGCTTCCATCTGAGACCCAAACTGAACAAAGTCTATATAGTCTATTTTATTGCTTTCCTTGCCTTCTGAAGTCGACAAATAAATATGGCTAGAATCTAAAATGCTTGGTTCTCCGTTGATATTCATCTGAAGATTACTGATAGGGCCATTGATACTCATATCTGCTTTCCCTATTATATTTCCATAAAAATCGGAGTTGTCGTTTTTAGTAGTATTTAATAAAGCCAACTTCGCCGTTTCCAGTTTTACATTTTCAAATGAGAAGTCGCGAAAAAATTTGTGATGAATTTTTCCACTAAGGGTTGCGGTATTGTTAAGTGAATCCCTGAGTTTAATGAGTCCAAAATCTATTTCATCTTTTCCAAATGCAATGGTTTTATTTTGAATAAAGTATCGGCATTGTGTATATGCTACTTTAAAAGCACTTTCTTTAATGAACGCCTCGCCAGTTAAATATTGATGATTCGGACTTCCGGATAATTTTAAATTGGATGTGGCAATTCCATCGATATTGCTGAAAACATCGCCAAGGTAGGGTTCTAAGATTGACAAGTGTATTTTTTCTGCCATTAAATTGGCATCAAGTTGAGTGTCGGTTGAGTCTTTGAAATTGTATTTTCCAATAATGCTAAAAATATTGGTCGTATCGGTTGTGTTGGCAGAATAATCAATGTTTCCAGTGAGTGTATTAGCCTTGCCTGCAATATTTACATTACCCACTAATTTGTTTTCAAGCTGCAAGCTATCTGCCTTTCCTTTAAACTCAATGGATAAATTATGCAGTGGGTCTTTAATTAAAGCCGTTCCAGTTAGGATTCCTTTTACATTTGGGTCTTTTAAAATAAACGGAAAGAAGTCGCCCAAATTAACTTCGTGTATTTTGGCAACAATTTGAGATTGGTTGCTAATGATATCGTGTTCGGTATAAATAGAAATTTGTTGATTGTTGTTTGAAAAGTTTATTTGATTGGCGTCAATTAAATTTTCTCTAATAGAAAGTTCTCCATCTTTTTCTAGCAACCATTTTTTGTCATTTACGATAAAGGAGGAGGGGAAAAAGTGAATTTTAACTCCATCTGCAAGGGTTTCAATGCTTGCATTTAAATCTGCATCATTAAAAGTTGAGGTGGCGCTTGTTTTAAGATGGATATCTGAGACGTTGTTGTTGGATATGATAGAAAGTTTAGTGTCTGGGAATAACAGGCTATCAGATAAATGAATCTCTCCAACTTTAATATTTGTCATTAATGTATCTCTATTTCCTGTAGCGTTTAATTGTGTATTGTTGAATAGTTTTTCATTGTACCCAAAACTAGGGATTTCTCCTTGTATATTTAATTGAGAGGAAGCTAGGTTCAGGTTCCCGCTAATAGAAGTGTTATTGAAGCCGCTCAGTCGGTGGTCAATGAGTTTGATATATTCTTCTATGTCTTTTGTTTGAATATTAAAATAAAAATCCTGGTTGCTTAATTGATATGTAGGCGCTTTAATATAAGCAGGGTAGTACCTATTTAAAAACACTTTAAATGCATCGGGCAATTCAATGATTTTAAAATTCCCTGCTACAGAGGCTTCTACTTCATTCGTTTGTAAGGATAAATATTTTTTATGCCCTATTAGTGTAGAACTCAATCTAAGAGAATCGAAAGAAAGCTGATTGGTTTTGTTGTAGAGTGCTGCATTATAAATTCTTGCATCGCCTAAAAAGTTGTCAATATTATTTCCTGTAAAATTCAGACTAAAAAGGCCAGAGAGAGAGAGGTCGTCTTTGCTTAATTTTATATTTTTAAGATTAGCATGTTGAAGATTTGCAGTGAGATTAAATGATATGTCATTTTTCAATAAACTTAATGTGCCCTGAAGGTTTTTTATTTCCAAATTAGGATCCTTAATGCTGGCTTGTCCATTGAATTTATAATCTTGGAAATCACCCTTCACATAGATATTTTGGTAATTGTATCCTTTAAATTCAAATTGTTTTATATCTCCAGTAAAGTTTGATTTTAGATCTTTTAATGTAAATCCCTTTCCTTCAATTTTTCCGTTTAGGGCTACTTTTCCAATCTGGTTATTATTTATAAATTCCCCTAATTTAAAATTAGTAGTTGAAATAGTACCAGTGTATAAAGGCGTTTGATTTTCAGGAAATTTAAAGTTTACATTGGTATTGATAGAGCCAAGGTTAGATTGGATGGTGCCATCTGCAAAAAAGTCGTTGATAAATCCAGTAAATTTTCCTTTAAAATAAATATTTCCTAGTTTTTTAAGATTTGGTTGATCGATTGATTTTATGGAAGGGATAATAGATGTAAGATCATTGTAATTTGTACAAGATTGCTCAGTAGTGAAATCTACAAAAGCAGTATTGATATCCGACAATCCTTTTAAATTCATTTTTCCAGTAATAACCGAAGTGCCTGTTTTTATATTTAAGTCCTTAGCCACAAGATCTTCAATTGTTCCCTTCGCATTTCCATTTAACTGAAAAACTTTATTCCATGATTTTATTTCCGGTGCAAAAATGGCGATATCATCTGTACTTATGCTACTGTTTTTAAAATGTCCTTCAAGTGAAACATTGCTCATGAAATCATTCATATCGTCATTAAAGGACTTGTATCGCATCGAATAATAATTCGTTAAATGGCTTCTATTGGTTGTTAAATCAAGGTTTTTAAATTCCATGATTTCTGGAGTAAAAAGCATGGAGGCTTCTATTTTTTTAACTTCCAATCCACTTCTTTCTTTGGTAGATAATGAAATTGTTGCGATGGCTTTGTTGTCTTTTATTGATAGGTTTTTTATTTCTCCATTTATAGCGCTGAATAAAAGGTGTTGTCCATCAAAATGATCATTGTAGGGTAATCGGCTGGTTTCGATTTCATCTTGAAACGTTCCATTTTTAATAGAAAGTGTATTGAGTGAAATGGACCAATTGTTTGATGTCTCTTTTTCTACAGTCTTCTGTATATTTTTTTCGGTAGAATAATTTACTGGTTTTTTCCCTTCATATTCGCTTCTAAAGAAAGTGGGGTCGTCTAGTTTTATTTTATCAATTGCAATGAATTGTTTTTGCAAATCAGTTTTATCAATCAGCGCATTCATTTTTCCAATACTATAAATCATATCTTCTCCCACCCATTGATCAGTGCTGCTAAATTTGATATTATTTAAATTGATTTCTTTAAAATCAAATGAAACATTGTTGCTGCTACTTTTATTGCTAGAAGTAGTGTTAAAGTAATCTAATAGAAATTGGTAATTCCATGTAGTATCTTTTCTATTTAAACGAATTGTAGCATTATCCAATCCGATGTAATGGAGGGTGATGTGATCTTTTGCAAAAAACCAATCATTCAAACTTACTTTGGCAGCTCCTGCATAAAGGAGGGTGTCTTTAAATTGATCTTCAATGTACAATTCTTCAAATGCTAGTTTATTGAAAAATGAAAAGTCAACATGCTTGATGGACACTTTTGTATGAAGGGATGCAGATAGCTTGCTAGTAGCTTGTTTTACTACCCAGGTTTGAACGGAAGGAATGTGCAATAAACCATACAATGACAATACCAATAATAGCAGTGTAATGAAGGTCCGGGTTAATATTTTATAAAATAATTTCAGTGTATAGAATTGGATGTAAAAATAACCATTCGTTTTGTACGCACAAATACTATATAATTAATTATTATATATTTCAGTAAAGCTTAACAGATAAGATTGATTAAAAGACCAAATAACCTCTGAATTGACCTTTTTTAGGCATTTCGAGTTTAAATGGGCCGTTTTGTACCTATTTATATTTTCTTTTTTCAGCGATAGTTTTAATAATTTCATGCTTTAAATATGACATTATGCGTATAATTTTCAGTTGGCTCTTCATTTTGATGACAAACACCATTTTTTCTCAGTCTATACAAAGTCCAAATCAGTTCTTAGGGTATGCCTTAGGCCAGAAATTTACACCTCATTTTAAGATTGTAAATTATTTCAAACAATCAGCCTTGGTTGCAAGTAATAAAATGAAGTTAGAACAATATGGTACCACTGATGAAGGAAGAGAGTTGATATTGGCTATAGTTTCTTCTCCAGAAAATATAGCCCGACTGGAAGACATCCGATTGAATAACCTTCGACTTACTGGATTATTGAAAGATAAACCGGGAGACATTAAAGCACCTGCAATTGTTTGGTTAAGTTATAATGTTCATGGAAATGAAGCGAGCTCTTCAGAAGTGTCTATGAAAGTTTTATATGAATTAATAGCGGGCAATAATAATAAACTTGCCACATGGCTTAAAAATACTGTTGTAATTATTGATCCTTGTTTAAACCCAGATGGGAGAGATCGTTATGTAAACTGGTACAATCAAATGGAAGGAAAGAATCCCAACGCCAATCCATTAGGAAGAGAGCATGACGAGCCTTGGCCTGGTGGAAGAGGCAATCATTATAATTTTGATTTAAATCGTGATTGGGCTTGGCAAACGCAGATTGAAACTCAGCAAAGAATAAAACAATATAATAAATGGATGCCAGTCATTCATTGCGATTTTCATGAACAGTATCCTTCCAGTCCTTATTATTTCGCTCCGGCTGCAGAGCCATTCCACGAAGTGATTACCCCTTGGCAAAGAAGTTTCCAAACAGCCATCGGTAAAAATCATGCTAAATATTTTGATGCAAATGGTTGGCTGTATTTTACCAAAGAGTATTTTGATTTGTTTTACCCAGCTTACGGAGATACCTACCCGATATACAATGGATCTATTGGTATGACTTATGAGCAGGCTGGCCACTCTATGGGAGGACTTGCCATTAAGGTAGATGACGATACCCTTACTTTGTTTGATAGAATTGCACATCATTTTACTACCAGCATCAGTACCATTGAAATGGCTTCTTTGAATGCTGAGGAAATCAATAAAGAGTTTAAAAAATACTTTGAGGAGGGGATGTCAAATGGTAATGGTAAATACAAGTCATATGTAGTAAGTGGTGCCAATCAAAGCAAGCTAAAAGAATTGATTACGTTGTTTGACAGAAATCAAATTGAGTACGGGTATATAAAACAAGACATTAAGGTTGCCGGATATAGTTATACCAATCAAATGGAAGGAATGTATACTGCATCTGTAAACGACTTGGTGGTATCTGCATTTCAGCCCAAATCCGCCTTGGTAAAGGTTTTGTTTGAGCCTCATTCAAAACTAGCGGATTCTTCTACATATGATATTACTGCATGGTCTTTGCCTTATGCATATGGAGTAGAATGTGTAGCATCAAAAGATAAAATATCTTCATCTAATATTGTTGCCACTGTAGAAAAACCAGGTGTTTCAAAAGGAGCGTATGCTTATATCATTGAGTATACTTCTTTTAATGAAGCAAAGCTTCTAGCCGCCTTTATACAAAATGGAATTAAAGTTCGCTATACAGAAAAGGATTTCTCCTTTAATGGAAAAAAGTTTAATAAAGGCAGTATGATTGTCTTACAAAATGGCAATGAAGATAAGATGGATCAGTTGTCAGCGCTTGTACTTCAATTCAATGCATCGGCAACAGGGGTAGCTTCTGGCTTTATGGAAACGGGTGCCGACTTTGGATCAGATAAACTTCATCTAATTAAAAAACCAGTGGTAGCGATGCTTACAGGAGAAGGTGTTTCTTCTACGGCGGCTGGGGAAGTATGGCATTTGTTTGATCAGCAATTGAATTATCCCATTGTTTTATTAAATGCGATGAACATTGCTAACATTAATTTAAAAGATATAGACGTACTAGTTATACCTGATGGTAATTACAAAATACTTTCTGAAAAAGAAAGTGTATTAAAATCATGGGTTAAACAAGGCGGAAAAATCATTGCCCTCGAAGGAGCAGTAAGTCAAATGGCTTCAGGCGAATGGGGAATCAAATTGAAAACTGACGAGTCTTCAAAATCGGAGGATAAGAAATCTGATTACAAGGATATTAAAAAATATGCCGACAGGGATCGTCAGGTATTGGTGAATAATACACCCGGAGCAATTTACAAGATTGAATTAGATGACTCACATCCATTGGCTTTTGGCTATCCTAATTATTATTTCACTTTAAAACTCAATAGCAACTTGTTTGAATTTTTAAAAGACGGGTGGAATGTGGGAGTAGTAAAAAAAGAGAATCAAGTGGCTGGCTTTGTAGGAAGTGTAGCCAAAGGAAATCTTAAAGATGGGACGCTGATTGCGGTGCAAGATGTTGGCGCAGGGAAAGTAATTTATTTTGCTGATGACCCATTGTTCAGAAGCTTTTGGGAAAATGGCAAACTAATGTTTAGTAATGCTGTTTTTTTAGTAGGACAATAAGTACGTAAAATATAAAATTCTCGTTATTCATTGACTTCGATGTAGTAAGTCAAGATTTCTTTATTGTCAACTAAAATTCTAACAGGAAATTCGCCTTCTTTTTTGAATGTGTAATTGAAACTTATTGTTCCTCCCTCATCATTAAAATTGAAAGCCTGAGGCTTTATTGTTTTATTGCCTTCGCCAATTTGTAGGGATAGATTTTTAATAGAAGCCTGTTGCGTATAGCTAAAGCTGAATCTAACGCTTTTAGATAAGGTGGTTTTTATAAATACATTTTTTGGGTAAGGATTTTGCAGTCCAACTGAATAGGCTGTTTTTCCAATAATAGGCAAAGAGAAAAAATCCTTGATGTTTCTAGGGCCTTCACCAAACATCCAAGCACTGTTAATAGGATAGTGATCAAGATTAAACAATTGCTTATCAGCAAAAAAGCAATTGCTTGTAAATTCTTTTGTGAATACTGTTTGACGTTTATCCAATGATCCGCTTGCTTTTGTTACATCTACATAAAACCATTCTTCAGCACTTTTCCCTAGCTGTACTACATTCCATGAATAATTGGCATCATCAGGTATGTTGTCAAAATCCTCTGTAGTATTTCGAGTAAATCCATCAACCACCAAACAACGAATATTAGCAAGGCTACACATTTCTTGAAATAGCCATGCAAATCCTTTTGAATTTGCCTTTCTATATTGGTTTACCAATGCTGGGTGGGCGTTTTTATTGTCATTTGAATGGGAAGCTTTAGGGTCTATTGCAATATTGTTTGCAATCCAATAATAAATAGCTCTGGCTTTATTTTTTTTCGTTTCAAATGGCTTTGTAATAGTATCTGCAATAGTGGCCACATTAAAAGAATCCAATGAGCCAATTTTATTTACATAATTATCAACACTTGCATAGCTGTTTAATTCTTGTGCAAATAAATGAGGGGTAAAGAAAGTAAAAAGTAGGCAATAGATTAGCTGCTTCATCAGATAAAAGTAAAGAAAGGAGTTGTTAATTAATCCTTAATCAATAAAACTTTCGTTGCTTCATTTTATTTAAACAAAAAAGCCTCGTATAAAGGAGGCTTTTACATTCAATTATCTTAAGAATAAGAGTTCTCGATATTTTGGTAATGGCCAAATGCTATCGTCAATCAACAATTCAAGTTTATCGGTGTGATACCTGATGATGTCAAAATAATTTCCTTTTACATGATCGCAATAGGCTATGGCTTTCTTTCGTGAGTCTGCAATATCATTTGATTTCTTTCTTGCTTCAATCATTTCTGCCACATTGATACTGATCGTATTAATGTGAAGACTAATTTTCTCAAGGATGGCTTTTTGTGTA
>CANFJP010000063.1 GCA_947447485.1 Chitinophagaceae bacterium | reverse complement strand
GTAAAATTGATTCTTCAGCGTTATAAAGAATTACAAGATATCATCGCTATCCTTGGATTAGATGAATTGAGTGATGAAGATAAATTAGTAGTATCAAGAGCGCGTAAAGTACAGCGTTTCTTGAGTCAGCCTTTCTTTGTGGCTGAGCAGTTTACCGGATTGAAAGGAGTACTGGTTCCAATAGAAGATACTATCAGAGGATTCAATGCTATCATGGATGGAGAAGTAGATGAGTATCCTGAAGCAGCATTTAACTTAGTAGGTACTTTGGAAGATGCTATTGAAAAAGGTAAAAAGTTGATGGAAGCAGCGAATGCGTAAAACGTGAAAGCTTAAACTATTAAACGACTACAATGAAACTAGAAATTCTAACACCGGAACAAAAGATATACAGCGGGGATGTATACGGCGTTCAGCTTCCTGGCATCAGTGGGTTGTTTGAAGTATTAGATAAGCATGCGCCCTTAGTAAGCGCTTTAAAAATGGGCACATTGAAAATATTAAAAGATAAAAACAATACCTCATCTTACACCATTCAAAGCGGATTTGTGGAAGTGCTCAATAATAAAGCAACCGTATTGGTAGAAGGTGCGGTAGAAAAGTAATTTCTATTATGTTAATAATATTCGGTCCCGCTTTATGCGGGATTTTTTTATGCTTTTATTTTCTAGAAAAGATACTTGCGAATAATAATATTCCTGCGGTTAGTATAATAAAAATGAGGACAGACTTTTTATTTCCAAAATTGATGGTCCAGCCAAATGCAGGATTTCTTTTAGGAGGAAAAATGCGGGTGTCTAGTTTATTATAATAGAATATGCCGCATTTCCAATTGGCGGGATCAGCATGCCATTGCTTTAATGTTTCCTTATCTGGCTTGTTGTTCATTTATAAAATTAATTTGCTTAATAGGTATTAATATGATTTTTTCATTTGCACAAATGCCCACGCAAAAAATGGCAACGAAACAAGTGGAATTAAAAAGTACCATCCTCCAAAAAAAACATCCGTCAGCCATACAATCAATAGCAGGTACATTGGGTATAATATAAATAACAAGCCAGCCAACACAGAATCATAGTGTCCGCTATCGGCTGTTTTCCTCCAGCTTATTTTTTGAATAGGAATATATAAAGGTGCATGCATCCATTTGCCTAGTATAGATGGAACAATAAGCGCACTTTTTTTATAAGAAGAAGGAATTGTTTCAAATGTGTTTTTTATTTTGTCAACATCTTTTGAATCTATTTCTATTACCAATTGCTGTAATTCATTTGTAAGCTTTTCATTAAACAGCTTCGTAGTATGTCCGTCAATTTTTTTACAATCAAAATCATTCCAATTAAATGTATTTCCAATATTTAATTGCACATTTTTTCCAAATGAAGAAAAGGAATGATAGTTGATTCCAATAGGAAGTATGGTTAAATCAATTCCATCCTCCCAGCTGCTGAAAGCCAGTCTGGCAGTACCTTTTTTTAACTTTCTTAATTTCCATTCATTGATGCATAATCCTTCACTAAAAATAAGCACGATGCCATTTTTCTTAAAAATCTCTTTGCATTTATCAAATGTGTTGTAGTTTTCGCCCAGGTTTTCAGCCCCTTCGCTGATTCTATAAACGGGCATTATATTTAATGCGCTTAGCAGTTTGTATGCTAACTTATTTTTAAACGCATCTCCTCTTGCCAGCGAATAAATAGGTTGTTTAAATAGCGTTGCTAAAATGATTGCATCAAGAAATGAATTGGGATGATTGGCTGCAATGAGTAGCGGTCCTTTTTTGCTAAGAGCAGCAATTTTATTTATGTACAGTTTTCTGCAATAAATTAACAGGGCTAGTTTGGCGGGTATTTTTAAAATGCGAAATAACAAATTGAAATAAATAAAAAAGTTACCATTAATTCAATTGCGGATCAATGGGGTAATGAATGATTTCTTTGTATGCCTCTCCAAGTTGTTTTACACTTTCTTTCCAAATGTTGTCGGCTTTGGTTTCAAATATAATTTTACTATTCGCTGACGAAGTTAGCCAGCTTTTTTCATTCATTTCTTCTTCTAGTTGTCCGGCAGACCATCCGCTGTAACCAATAAAGAATTTAAGTTTGGAAAAATCAATTTGTTTTTTCTTAATCAGCGCTATAAGAATTTCAAAATCTCCTCCCCAATACATGTCGTGATCGAGTTGGTAACTTCCAGGAATTAAATCTGGATACTGATGAATAAAATGAATGGTATCTTTCTCTACAGGTCCTCCAATATATACCTGCAATGGGCAGTCTATCAGGTCATCAATTAATTGATCCAATGTTTTTGAAAAGAGCCTATTCAGCACAAAACCTACGCTGCCTTCATTTGTATGTTTACATAAGTATACGACCGTTCGCATAAAATCCTTGTCTTTTAAAAAAGGCTCGGCTATTAGAATGCTATTTTCTTGAAGGGGCTTCATATTCTTATAGTATGAATTTAGTGATAACAAGATGGATTATTACCTTTTTTTACAACTATTTAGTTAAAGTTTTGTGCAGCGGCTATTACAGCGTTTCTATACCATAATTGTACCTTATTTTTGTGTAATGTATTTAGTCTTATAATCTGCCGACTATAAACAATTATGAAAAGAGTTTTTCCTAGTATCACTATTTTAATTTTGTTGTCTTTGCTTGGACTTATTTTTTTTCAAGCGCTATGGCTCAAGACAGCTCGTGTAACAAAAGAAAAACAGCTGAAAGAAAATATTTTTTTAGCTACAACAGAGGCGGCTGAAAAATTAATGGAAGACAAGACCGGATTTTTTTCAAAAGACAATCATGCAGATCTATTATTCAAAAGTAGCAAGTTAGACATACTCCGACCATCTGTGATTCATCGGTTTACCAAAGATGAAATCTACGCGATTATCCGAAATTCAATGGATAAGCATTTCTTAGAAAATATATCTTTTGAGTTTGCTGTATCGGACAATAGCCTCACTGGTGATCAAGTACAGAGTGACAACTTCTTCAATTTTTTTATAGATTCTACACACAATACCAATGTGGCAATACCCCTAGAACCTACTATGGGAAGCTCTTTGAGCGCCTTAAATAAGGAAGAGTTTTTAGTGGTGATTGTCCCACACCAGGATACAATTATTTTCAAAGAAATCTTTTGGTTTCTTTTAGGGGCTATTTTATTCACCATTATTATCACTACAGCTTTTTTTCTTACCATAAGAGCTTTGTTAAAACAAAAGAAATTAAGTGAAATAAAATCTGATTTCATTAACAACATGACGCATGAATTTAAAACTCCTTTGGCCACCATTTCTTTGGCAGTAGATGCGTTGAAAAATGAAAAAGTTATTGCTGATTCTGAAAAATCAAATTACTTCACTAGGATTATTAAGGAAGAGAATAAGAGAATGAACAAGCAGGTAGAAACGATTTTACAAGCCGCTTTGCTTGATAAGCAAGAGATTCAGCTCAACCTTAAAAAAATCTCTACCCACGATATTATAAAGCAGACTATTAATACGATGGCATTGGCTTTAGAAGAAAAAAATGCTCAGATTGAATTAGCCTTAGATGCCACCAATGATATGATCATGGCAGATGAGGTGCACTTTGTAAACTTGATTAATAATTTGCTTGATAATTCAGTTAAATATTCAAAAGAAGCGGAAAAACTTGTTATCAAAATTTCCACTTCTACCATTGGACATCGCGTATGTATTAAGATTGAAGACAATGGAATCGGGATGTCTAAAGAAACACTCAGTCGCATTTTCGAAAAGTTCTACCGTGCTCATACGGGGAACATACATAATGTAAAAGGGTTCGGGTTAGGCCTGAGCTATGTAAAAACAATGGTCGATGCTCACAAAGGGACCATAAAAGCTGAAAGCCTCTTGGGCAAAGGGTCTTGCTTAACAATTTGCATTCCAATGGCGAAGTAATTCTTCGGTTATCCACAGCAATCCACATTCCACTCACATCGTTTTTTCAGATAAGTCATGAAAAGGCTTATAAACAGTTGCTATAAGACTTGTGGATAAATATGTTTACCCATTTTTGTGTGATAAAGTGGGAAAAGGTGTTATTTTGTGTTCATTATTAACAATATAGCATCAAAACACCTTCAATGATAGGTTTTATCGGAGAATACGAATCAACGGTTGACGCAAAAGGTCGCTTTTTATTGCCTTCGGGTTTTAAAAAACAGCTACCTGAGGCAGACAATGCGCTATTTGTACTCAATAGGGGTTTTGAAAAATGCCTTACCCTTTATCCAATCCAAAGTTGGGAACCCCTTTATAAAGACATCAGCCTTTTAAACGATTTCGACCCCAAAGTTAGAGATTTTAGACGCTATTTTTTGAATGGAGCCACTCAAATTGAGCTCGATAGTGCAGGCCGATTGCTTTTACCCAAAAACTTGATGGAATACGCTTCCCTTGGAAAAGACATTGTATTGGTTTCGGCTGTAAATAAAATTGAAATCTGGGATAAAAATAAATACCAACAGTTCTTTGATGCCATGACCCCAGAGGCATATAGCAAACTTGCAAATGAAGTAATGAATAAGAAAGAAGACTCGAATAGTTGATAATTATGGCGCATTCTAGTAAAATAAATGAACCTGACTTATCTAACGATTCAACACTCGACTATCATATTCCGGTTTTATTGCAAGAAACAATCGAGGGCTTAGCAATTAAAGCTGACGGGGTTTATGTTGATTGCACTTTTGGCGGCGGCGGTCATAGTAAAGAAATTTTAAAAAAACTAGGCCCCACAGGAAAGCTCTTTGTATTTGATCAAGATATTGCTGCAAAGCAAAATCTTCCTAATGACAATAGAATTGTTTTCATTCAACAAAACTTCCGACATCTACAAAAGTTTTTACGAGTGAATCATTGCTTGAGCGTAGACGGAATATTAGCGGATTTAGGTGTTTCAAGTCATCAGTTTGACGAACCAGAAAGAGGATTTTCTATAAGATTTGATGCAGACCTGGATATGAGAATGGATAATCGGCAATCAATAACTGCCGAAAAGATTCTTAATACTTATTCAGAACATCAATTACACAAGTTATTTGAAATGTATGGAGAGGTTACCAATGCTAAAACACTTGCAAAAACGATTGTTTTACAACGAAGCATTGCCTCCATCAAAACAATTAACCAGCTTAAACAAGCGGTAAAGCAAATCGTGAAGGGCAACCCAAACAAGTACTTTGCTCAAGTTTTTCAAGCGCTGAGAATTGAAGTCAATGATGAAATGGGCGCATTGAAAGAAATGTTGCTACAATCAATAGGGTTATTGAATCCTGAAGGAAGAATAGCCGTCATTACTTTTCATTCTCTTGAAGACAGAGTGGTTAAAACTTTTTTTAAACAAGGAAATTTTGAAGAGGAACAGATGGTAGATGTATTTGGAAATCGGACGGTGTCTACTCTTAAGTCAGTTAATAAAAAACCAATTATTGCAAACAACGAAGAATTAAAAAGGAATACCAGATCAAGAAGCGCAAAGTTGCGCATCGCAGAAAAAAAATAAAGGCATTTTTAAAAATGAGTACAGAACAAACAAATAATACTACTTCATTCAATAGCAAAGGTGATTGGAAGAAGTTTTTCAACTATCATACAATCGTTCAGAATATTCCCTTTTTCTTATTCTTATCTGTATTGGCGGTTTTGTATATCTACAACGGACACCACGCAGATAAGCTGATTCGAAAAATCAGTACAAGTGAAAAAAATATTAAAGAATTGGAATATGAATTCAAAACAATAAAAAGCGAAGTGATTTATAGGAGTAAAGCAAGTGAGATGATAAAAGCAGTAGAACCAATGGGATTAAAAGAGCTAAAAGAGCCTCCAATGGTGTTGTCGGACACATTGCCACAGTAGATTAATAATGAGTAACGGAGTATAGGTATTTTAAATGTAAAACCATTTTTGTAGAAATTGGATATTAAAAAAGACATATTGTGGAGGGTTTATTTATGCTTTATTCTCATAATAGCATTAGGAATTTTAGTCCTCGGCAGAGCTTTCTACATTCAAAGAGTAGAAGGAAGTTTCTGGAAAGGGATGGGAGATAGTCTCCACTTAAAGTACCAACCTATCAACGCAGAAAGAGGCAGTATTTACAGTGAAGATGGAAACATATTAAGTACCTCTGTTCCCGTTTTCGATATTTATATAGATTTTGGCGCAGAAGGATTGAGAGAAAAAGATGGCAAGCGGTTTAAAAACAATATCGATTCATTGAGCCTATGTCTTTCTAATCTTTTTCAAGATAAAACTGCTGAAGTATATAAATCAGAATTTCAACTTGCATATACAAACAAAGAGCGCTACTACTTACTTAAAAGAAAAATATCATTCGAACAGTTTAAACAATTGCGTGAATTTCCTTTAGTCAGACAAGGAAGAAACAAAAGTGGATTTATATATGACGTAAGAGATAAAAGAATCAACCCTTATGTGTTATTGGCAAACAGAACCATTGGCTTATCAAGAGGTGATTCTTCAAAAAATGTTGGGCTAGAAAGAACATATGATAGTTTACTAAAAGGCGAAACTGGTCAGCGATTGATGCGCTATGCTGCAGGTGCTTATTTACCAGTTGAAGGAGCCGAACTGGATCCAATCAATGGAAAAGACGTCATCACTACTTTAGATACCTATATGCAGGATGTTGCGGAAACGGCACTCATGAAAATGCTTGTAGGTAACAATTCAACACATGGCACCGTCATTGTGATGGAAACAGCAACAGGAAAAATTAAAGCCATTGCAAATTTAGGATTACAAGCTGATGGAACTTATAACGAAGACCTTAATTACGGCATTGGCAAAGCAACCGAGCCTGGTTCTATTTTTAAATTAGTGACGCTACTGAGTCTACTAGAAGATAAATATGTTACCATTAAATCTGAAGTGAATTGCGAAGGAGGTAGAAAATATTTTTCAGGATTAAAAATTCAAGATTCACATCTAGGAACGGGTACTATAACGGTAAAGGATGCTTTTGCAAGAAGTAGCAATGTGGCTTTTGCAAAACTTGCGGATCAGTATTATCAATCTCAGCCATTCAAATGGACCAATCATATTGAAAGTTTCAGACTCAATCAAATGACCGGAGTTGACATTGTGGCTTCTTCTGGAAAACCCACCTTTAAAACTCCTAAAAATAGAAGCTGGAGTAGAACAACGATACCCTTTATGGCTCATGGTTACGAAGAACTTGTAACTCCCTTGCATATGCTCATGCTTTATAACGCAGTGGCAAATAATGGCAGAATGATGAGACCCTATCTTGTTAGCTCAATAAGAGATTACGGTGTAGAAGTAAAAAACATAGCCCCGCAGGTATTAATAGAAAAAATTTGTAGCGATGAAACCCTGGTGCAAGCAAAAGAATGTTTAAAAGCAGTAGTAGATAGTTTACATGGCACAGCTCATAAAGTATTATTTGATAGCGCATATTCCATTTCTGGAAAAACAGGCACCGCGGTAACAGCGCTGAATAATAGTGGATATAATAAAGGGAATAAAATTTATCAAGCTTCCTTTATCGGATACTTTCCTTCAGAAAAGCCTATATATACAATGGCCGTTGTTATTCAAAATAGCAAAGAGTCTAAAAAGATTTACGGTGCTGATGTTTCAGGAACGGTGTTTAAGGAAATCAGTGATCATATATACAATCATTTTTTATGTAAGTCATCATTCAAATCAAAGGTGTTGGTTGATACTACAGCCTACAATTACATAGGGATGAAGAATGATCTCTATTCTATTTTTAATTTTTTAAATATTGGATATAAAGATTCGATTAACGCCGGGTATTTGAGAGAAGTAAATTTAAAAAGAAATATTGCAGGCGTCCATTTGTCTACAAGCGAATCAACACAGACTTTGATCACTCCTGATGTAAAAGGAATGGGATTGAAAGATGCGGTTTTTTTACTTGAGAACAAAGGCCTAAAACCAGTTGTTTCAGGAAGGGGCCGTATCATAAGTCAAAGCATAGCAGCAGGTACCAGTTTTATAAAAGGACAAAAAATTTTATTAATGCTCAATTAAGAGCAGTGCAATTATGTTAAAGGATATTTTATATAAAGTCAATATTCGGTCCGTTAACGGAAGTACGGATATTGAGATAAAAGATCTGCAATCAGATTCTAGAAAAGTGTCTCCGGGAACTTGCTTTATTGCTATCAAAGGAACTTTAACAGATGGCCATCATTACATAGACAATGCTATCAACAAAGGAGCGCTTGCAATAATATGCGAAGCCATTCCCTTAGAACCAAAAGAAAATATTACATATGTCGCGGTAGAAAATACCTCAATTGCTGCCGGAATAATGAGTCATCATTTTTATGAAGAGCCTTCATTAACAATGAAAGTAATTGGCGTTACTGGTACCAACGGAAAGACAACCATTGCAACACTTCTATGGAAATTGTTTACTGCAAAGGGATATACTTGTGGATTGATTAGTACAGTAGAAAATCTTATTGGCAATAAGAAAATTGACGCTACTCACACTACTCCAGATGCCATCAGTCTTAATCAACTCCTGAAAAAAATGAAAGACGACGGTTGTTCGCATGTCTTCATGGAATGCAGTAGCCATGCAATTGATCAGCATCGAATTGCAGGAATTGAATTTGCCGGAGCCCTCTTCACTAATATTAGCCATGATCATCTTGATTATCATAAAACATTCGAGGAGTATATACGTGTAAAAAAATCTTGGTTTGATCAGCTCCCTCAACATGCCTTTGCAATTAGTAATGCTGATGATAAAAGAGGAGTGGTGATGCTACAAAATTGCGTCGCTAAAAAATATTTATACAGCCTCAAAACAATGGCTGATTTTAAAGGAAAGATTTTAGAAAACAGTTTAATTGGCCTTCATATGACAGTCAATGATATCGAGGTTCATTTTAAATTAATAGGAGAGTTTAACGCATACAATTTATTAGCAGTGTATGGGGCAGCGATATGTATGGGAGAAGATAAGCATCAAACACTCGAAATGCTTAGTACACTAACCGGAGCAGAGGGTAGGTTTGATTGTATAACAAGTTCGCAAGAAAGAATATTAGGTATTATAGACTATGCGCATACTCCCGATGCATTATTGAATGTATTGGCTACTATAAAAAATCTAAAACGCGGAGAAGAGAAAATTATTACTGTCGTTGGCTGTGGAGGAAATAGAGATAAAACCAAAAGGCCCATTATGGCAGAAGTTGCTTGTCAGTATAGCGATAAAGTTATTTTAACTTCTGATAATCCAAGAAACGAAGATCCTCTGGATATTTTAAAAGACATGGAAGCGGGGGTGAATGTAATATCAAGAAAAAAATGCATTTCAATATCAGATAGAAAAGAAGCCATCAAAGCAGCCATAAGCTATACGGGTAAGGATGACATTGTGTTGGTTGCAGGAAAAGGGCATGAAAAATATCAGGAAATAAATGGGGTGAAGCATGATTTTGATGACAAGAAAGTAGTAGCAGAAATGTTTGAATTATTTGAGAAGTAATCAAACGAATTGATAGCAATTGGTATAATTATTTAATTAGAATACATAAAATAAAATAAAAATGTTTTATCACTTGTTTCATTGGCTTACGAAGCAAAACATTCATTTCCCTGGAAGTGGGTTGTTTCAATTTATCACCTTTAGGGTGTTGCTTGCAATGATTTTGTCATTAGTGATCACTACTGTTTTTGGAAAAAAAATAATTAAGATTCTACAAAAAAAGCAATTGGGAGAAACGGTCAGAGATCTTGGTTTGGCCGGGGAGCAACAAAAAAAGGGTACTCCAACAATGGGGGGTATCATTCTCATTTTAGCGATTATTATTCCAACATTATTGCTTGCCAATCTAGATAAAGTATACATAAGATTAATGCTGCTTTGTACCGTATGGCTAGGTACTATAGGCTTTATAGATGATTATCTAAAAATTAGAGCCAAGCGATTAGCAAGTACTAAAGGAGTAGAATTTAAAAAAACAAATAGCGATGGACTTGCTGGTCGATTCAAAATCTTTGGCCAGGTGATGTTGGGTATTATTGTTGGCGCTACACTTTATTTTAATCAGAATGTGGTAGTTAAAAGAGAAATTTTGAGTACAAACGACATTAGAGTTTCTGCTAAAAATAATTCAACAATAAAATACGATACCATTACGGTAGACGGAAAGAAAAGAATTTTTACTGATGCTAAAAATGTCATCACCACCATCCCATTTGTTAAAGGGCACGAATTTAATTATGCAAAATTGCTTCCAAAATCATGGGAGGATTATACCTATATTATTTATATACTTATTGTGATTTTTATTGTTACGGCAGTTTCCAATGGAGCAAATATTACGGATGGGTTAGATGGACTTGCCACAGGGGTAAGTGCTATTATAGGAGTTTGCTTGGGTGTATTTGCT
>CANFJP010000062.1 GCA_947447485.1 Chitinophagaceae bacterium | reverse complement strand
GGTGATGTGTTCTTTTCATTGGTCAACTATGCAAGGTTTCTACAAATTGATGCTGAGTATGCATTAGAAAAAACCAATAAAAAATTCATAGACCGTTTTACCGAAATGGAAAAAGAAGCCAATGAACAAAATAAGTTTCTCCAGGATATGACTTTAGCAGAAATGGATGCGCTATGGAATCAAATTAAACTAAACAGAAAAAAAGCGTAATCGGTTACTTGTTTCTATTCAGTATAAATGACTCAAATTCTGTTAGACTAAAACTACTCAGGTTTTGTTTTTTAGTAACATTGGCTTTTTGCGCCACTTTCATTCCATATTCAATGTCATCGAAGCCACTAATCTGATGAGCATCTGGATTAATAGAAAGCAACACGTTTTTTTCAAGTGCGTATTCAATATGTCTCCAATCCATATCTAATCTACTAGGGTTGGCATTTAGTTCTATTACAACATGGTGTGCTGCGCAGGCGTCAATGATTTTTCTATGATTAATTGGATAACCTGGTCTACTCAGAAGCAACCGACCGGTCATATGGCCTAGAATGGTTGTAAAAGGATTTTCGATAGCCTTTAATAATCTCATCATTGCCTTTTCTTCCGTCATTTTAAGATTACTATGTACAGAAGCGATGACTAAATCGAAAGTTTTCAGTATCCCATCAGAATAATCAAGGCTTCCATCGTTCAATATATCAGCCTCAATGCTTTTAAATATTCTAAAAGGGGAGAGTTTGGCATTGAGTTCATCAATGTATCTATGTTGTTCTCTTATTTTTTCTTCAGAAAGCCCTTGAGCGTAGAAAGCGGATTTGCTATGATCGCTTATGACAAGATATTCCAATCCTTTTTCGATAGCTGCCAGCGCCAATTCTTCAATCGTATTGCTTCCATCGCTCCAATTGCTATGACAATGAATAATTCCTTTAAAATCAGTCAATTGTAAAATTTCACCCTTTTCTTTGTTTTTTTGGAGGAGGATCGAAGGGTTTTCTCTTAAAAAAGGTTCAATATAGGGGATGCTCATTTTTTCAAAATAGGACTCTTCAGTTAAAAGTCCGCCGGTATCATGGCCAGTAAGATTGGTTAAGGCGGTCCAAAATGCTTCTGATGAAGTTAGCTTTAATGACTTTTCAATGAGATCATTGTCATTGGCAGCATGAAGGACAATGTCTATTCCCATTTGGGTAGTATATCTTATTCCATCGCTTATTTTTTCTTTTAGTGTAAATCCTTCTACTGCTTGCATGAGTAATTCTATCTGCGGGATTGGTTCGGCTATAATAAATTCTAATTCATCTATTGTTTCAAGTTGCCTAATGAATGTACCTGTTTGAATAATCCTTGATTGGGGGAAAATATTTTTGATAAAAGAGCTTACTTCATTTGCAATTACATCTACTTGTGCGTATAAATGGCTCCCTTTATTTTTAAAATAAAATTCTATTGTATCAATTACATTCTGTTGTGTTTTTTCACCAAAGCCCTTGTATAATTTCAATCTATTCTCTTTGCATGCGTATAGAAGTTCGCCCACCGATTCAATTCCCATTTCTTTCCAGATGGTATTTATTTTTTTTGGACCTATTCCTTTAATTTTTAGCATTTCAATTACTCCGGAAGGTGTTTTTTCAATCATTTCTTCCAAATAATTTATTTTTCCATTTTGGAGCAATTCTGCTATTTTTTGGGCCGAAGAGGTCCCAATTCCATTTAATGAGGCAATTTGGTCAATCGGAATTTCTGATAGTTTTACAGATAATTTATCAATAGCGAATGCTGCAGATGCATAAGATTTTGCTTTGAAACTATTTTCTCCATGAATGTCAATCAACTTTGAGAGCAGTGAAAAAGTTTCTGAGATTTGATAATTGTCCATAATCAAATGTAGGAATTAGCGCTGGAAAAATGCGGGAACTTATTATGAAAGATTTTCAATGAGAAGAATCAAGTGTAAAAGTGCGTTTTAATGAAACGCAGTATAGTAGAGGCTTTGGTAGGGATAAAAAAAAGTCCCGGAATAAACCGGGACTACTATTTTTTGCTTAGTTGTTAAGCAAAGCTTACTTCTTCTTAGCAGCTTTCTTAGCAGCTTTCTTCTTAGGAGCAGCTTTTTTAGCAGCTTTCTTAGGAGCAGCTTTCTTAGCAGCTTTTCTTGGAGCAGCTTTTTTAGCAGCTTTTTTTGGAGCAGCTTTCTTAGCAGCTTTTTTCTTTGTAGCCATTGTTTTTAATTTAATTGGTTAGTAAATAATACTTAAAAATATATACTATTTTCAAATTACCAAAAAAATCTTTAGTTTTTTTTTCTAAGCAACGGCTGAGGAAACAGAAACGAGGGTTTTATCTCCCTTCGCTTTTTTGAATTCTACTACACCATCAGTTAGTGCAAAAATGGTAAAATCTTTTCCAAGACCAACATTTTTACCTGGGTGATAAACTGTTCCGCGTTGACGAATTATAATGTTACCTGCAATAGCAGCTTGTCCACCATAAATCTTTACGCCCAATCTTTTGCTTTGTGAATCGCGACCGTTCTTTACGGAACCTTCGCCTTTTTTATGTGCCATTTTTTAATTTTTGAATTTTGAAAGTTGATCTCAAAATTAATTAAGCAATTGCAGTTACTTTAATGTGAGTATACTGCGTACGATGTCCGTGTTTTTTACGGAAACCTTTTCTTCTTTTCATTTTAAAGGCAATTACTTTATCACCCTTAACAAGGTCATTAATAATTTCAGCTTTTACAATAGCTTTTACATTTGCACCGATTGCGATGGTGCCGCCATTTTGTGTAAACAAAACATCAGAGAATTCTACTGAATCTCCAGTCTTGCCTTCAAGATGCGGAACGTATAAACTATCTCCGGCTTTTACTTTAAATTGTTGACCTGCGATTTTTACTACTGCTAACATAACATACCCAAATTTAGGACGGCAAAGGTAGGTAAAAATTGCTTGTTTTACAGCAGTTTTTTAATCTTTTTTAAGAATTAGTCCAAATTGGAAATACAAGGGCTTTATTAGGCTTGGTTGTAGTATAAATTTTATTAATATGTTTATGCGACTGAGTTGCCTTCCTTTTTAGGCTTTCGTCTATAATCTAATCACCATTTCTATCTATATTCGTACTATCTATGCGCCTGATTCTGCGAATATTACAGCTTATTTATAGTGTTTATGCCATGTTGGTTTTTGTGGTATGCATGTTTCTTATACTGCCTTTTGTAGTACTCACTTCTTTTTTTTCGGCGTCCTTTCAGTCTGGCATCATTTATTTTTTAGCTACCCTATGGGCTGATGGGGCGATGTTTTTATGGGGAATTAGGCATAAAAATATTTACGAAGCCCCCGATGACAAGAAGAAGCCTTATGTTTTTGTTTTTAATCATATATCTTATATAGATATTCCAATCTTATTAAAGGCGCTTAGACATCATTCTATTAGAGTTTTGGGGAAAGCTGAAATTTCTGCCATCCCTATATTTGGATTTATTTATAAAAGGGCGGTGATTATGGTTAAAAGAACAGATTCAGCGGACCGGGCAAAAAGCATTGCAGCCTTAAAAAAAGCGCTTGCGCATAATATGTCTATTGTCCTTGCTCCTGAAGGAACGTTTAACATGAGCAACAAACCGCTGGCAGCATTTTATGATGGTGCATTTAAAATAGCCATCGAAACCCAAACACCCATAAAGCCCGTTTTATTTTTAGATGCATATGATCGATTGCACTACAATAGTGTTTTCTCTTTTACTCCAGGAAAGTCTAGAGCTGTGTTTTTAAAAGAAATTACAGTTGAAAATTATACGTTGGCTGATCTTCCGGTATTGAAACAACAAGTTTATTCAATAATGGAAGAGGCGTTAATTAGATATAAAGTAACTTGGCTCAATTCCTAAATAGGCAGATGGCATCAGATAATGAAATATCGTTTCTTGAAAGTGAATCCGGTTACTGGGCCGAAATTCTGTTGCCTTTGGCATTGCCAAACGTGTATACTTATTCTATTCCTTCACACTTACTTGATAGCGCTCAGAAAGGTTGCAGAGCCGAAGTAGTCTTTGGTACAAATAAAAAATATGCTGGTATAATAAAAACGGTTACTACAGTAAAACCTGCTTATAAAACCAAATCGCTTCTCAATGTATTGGATGAAACCCCCTTGGTTTATCCCGCACAATTACAATTATGGGAGTGGGTTAGTAATTATTATATGTGCACCGAAGGAGAGGTGATGACTGCTGCGCTTCCCGCAAATTTTAAACTGAGCAGTGAAACATTGCTTATTTATAATGAAGACATCAATGAGGATTTTACTGATTTGAATGACGAGGAATACATAGTGGCAGAGGCTTTGCTCGTAAAAAAACAATTGCAATTGATAGAAGTGCAACAGTTATTAGAAGCTTCCCATGTGTATCCGATTATTAAAAAACTCATTGAAAAAAAAGTATGTTTTACTTGGGAGAAATTAAATGAAAGATATAAATCAAAAAAAGAAACCTATGTTTTTTTAAATACCTCCTTTGAAAATGAAGCTACTTTAGAAAGCCTGTTGAATGATTGGAAAGGCGCTCCCAAACAAATGGAATTATTATTGGCTTTCCTTCATTTGTATAAAACGGCAGGCGAAGTAACACAAAGTGAATTGCTTAAAAAAGCCAATGCATCTGCAGCCCAACTAAAAGGATTGTGCGATAAGAAAATACTAACGACCGAAAAAAGAAATATAGACCGCATTAAGTCTTATCCCAAAAATATCTTAATTGACTTCGACCTTACTCCCAAACAAACTGAATGTTTAGCTGCGCTTCATGATCAATTCGCTAAAAAGAATGTTTGTTTGCTGCATGGCGTAACGGGTAGCGGAAAAACGCAATTATACATTAAGCTAATTGAACAAACAATCAACGAAGGCAAACAAGTATTGTACCTGCTTCCTGAGATTGCTTTAACTACTCAAATCATCAGAAGGCTACAAAAGCATTTTGGTGGACACATCGCTATTTATCATTCTAAGTTCAATGATCAAGAAAGAATTGAATTGTGGAATAAAATAAGATCTGGCGAAGTAAGCATTGTATTGGGTGCAAGAAGTGCCTTGTTTTTGCCCTTTAACAACCTGGGTTTTATTATTGTAGATGAAGAACATGATGCATCTTACAAACAACAAGACCCTGCCCCTAGATACAATGCAAGAGATACGGCTATCTATTATGCCTCTTTGTTCAATGCCAAGGTTTTATTAGGTAGTGCTACTCCTTCTTTAGAAAGTTATTACAATGTGTCTCAACATAAATATGGCTTGGTAGAACTAAACGAACGATTTGGAGGAAT
Source organism: Chitinophagaceae bacterium (assembly GCA_947447485.1). Classification (GTDB taxonomy): domain Bacteria; phylum Bacteroidota; class Bacteroidia; order Chitinophagales; family Chitinophagaceae; genus Ferruginibacter. The sequence continues at coordinate 5,290 of CANFJP010000062.1, read as the reverse complement.
AGAATTGCCTGCTATTGAAATTGTAAATACCCGTCAAGTAGCGCAAAAGGGAAAAGTGATGATCAGTCCTCAGCTAAAAGAAGCCATTCAGCAGGCGATGGACAATGACAAGCAAGTCATTCTTTTTCAAAATAGAAGGGGATATAACCCTTATTTGATATGCGGCACCTGTGGGTATATTCCACAATGCAATCATTGCGATGTGTCATTAACCTTACACAAATACAGCAATAAATTACATTGTCATTATTGTGGAAGCACTTATCCTTCACTGGTAGTTTGTCCGGCTTGCGGAAACAATCATTGGCAAGAGAAAAATTTTGGAACAGAAAAAATTGAAGAGCAGCTGGAAGCTGATTTTTCAAAATACAAAATTGCTCGAATGGACGTGGACAGTGTAAGAGGAAAAACGGCTCATGATACATTGATTCAATTATTCGAACAGCATCGACTAGATATTTTGGTGGGAACACAAATGGTAGTAAAAGGACTCGATTTTGACAAAGTGAGTTTGGTGGGAATTTTGGATGCCGATGGATTATTGAGTTTTGCAGACTTTAGAGTGAATGAAAGAGCCTTTCAATTGATGGAGCAGGTGAGTGGCAGAGCAGGAAGAAAAAATGCACAAGGCAAAGTAATTATTCAGGCATTGAATGTGCATCATCCCATTATTCAATTAGTACAACAGCATGATTATAAGAAGTTTTATGAACTAGAAATTGCCAGCAGAAAAGAATTCTTCTATCCTCCCTTTAGTAGAATGATTTTGCTTACTTTAAAACACTCAGACAAAGAAACCGTTTTTGAAGGGGCTAATAAACTGGCAATCTCATTAAGACAAGATTTCAAGGATTTTGTTGTAGGCCCTGCTGTGCCTGTGATTGGAAGGTTGAGAAATCAATACTTAATGGAAATCATGCTCAAGCTTCCTAAAGAACAGGGGGCAAGTGTTCATTATAAAAAAGTGATACTAAATCATATAAATCTGTTGAGAACGGAGAAAAAATTCAAATCAATTCATATTATTGCAGATATAGATCCTGTTTAATTATTCAATATTGTCCATTCAGTCAAACATATCGCTTAAACAATTCAATACATTTAATATAGATGTATCAGCCAAGCATTTTGCTGCATTCAATTCCATTGATCAATTAGAAGAATTGCTTCATGATCCATTATTGTCTGACAATCCCACAATGGTATTAGGGGGAGGGAGCAATATTTTGTTTACGAAAAATGTAGAGGCAGTGGTGCTGAAAAATGAAATCACTGGCATTGAAAAAATTTCAGAAGACGAAAATTATTATTATATCAAAGCAGGAGCAGGAGAATCTTGGCATCATTTTGTAATGCATTGTTTGCAAAATGGATATGCAGGTATTGAAAATCTTGCCTTGATTCCTGGCAATGTGGGCGCATCACCCATGCAAAATATTGGAGCTTATGGAGTGGAAATAAAAGATGTGTTTCATTCTTTAGAAGCCATTCATTTAAATGATAAGCAGAAAAAAATATTTAATATGGATGAATGTGCTTTTGGATACAGAGAAAGTGCGTTTAAGAATCGCTATCAAAATGAATTTGTTATTACGGCTGTTACGTATCGCTTGCTCAAAAAACCTTCGTACAATATTTCTTATGGAGTGATTGAGCAGGAGCTTGAAAAAATGAAAGTAACAGAGTTGTCTTGTATGTCTATTGCCAAAGCTGTAATGAATATTAGAAATAGCAAGTTGCCTAATCCCGCTGTAATAGGGAATGCGGGGAGTTTTTTTAAAAATCCAGTCATTGCGGCATCATCATTCGATCATCTACAAGAACAATTTCCTTCGATTGTAGGCCATTTTTTAGAAAACGGCGAATACAAGTTGGCTGCAGGCTGGTTGATTGAACAATGCGGCTGGAAAGGCTATAGAAAAGGCGACGCTGGTTGCCATGAGAAGCAAGCATTGGTGTTGGTGAATTTTGGCAACGCATCTGGAGAAGAAATTTATCAATTAAGTGAATTGATCATTACCTCTGTTTTTAATAAGTTTGGCGTGTTGCTTCAGAGGGAAGTAAATATTTGTTAGGCTAATAATGAATTGTAATAACGAATAAAGGCTGTCAATTGACAGCCTTTATTTATGAAAAAAAGATTACTTAAGGTTTTGCCGTATCTGTGGCAGCACCTTTTTGATTGCTAGGGATATCTAATGTAGGAGCAGTTTTTCCAAACTGTTGTTCCATTCCCAATAAGCTTCTAAGCAGGTTATCATTTCTATCAGATTCACTTGAAAGAGCATCTCTTTTACTGTCGGGCAAAGATTGATAATAAGCAGATTGCTGTTCCATATCTTTCTTAAGCGCTGAATTTATTTTTTGAGCCAGTGCTTTATCACCTGATTTATAACATGCATAAAGCATTAACAAAGAAATTTGATTGTGTTGTTGAAAACGACTAGGCAATCCGTAAGGGAAATTTTTTATATCCATCATCTTGTCGCATCTGTTAAGTAAATTCCTTGCATCTTGGAATCTTCCTGAATCAGCTAAGCTGCCAGCAGCTTGAGCGAAAGCTTGTCGGATGCCAATTAAATGTCTTCGATTCTCTTCATCAAAATAAGCTGGTTTTTTATCGGCATTTCCAAAAGCAAACTTGCTCATCATTTTATCCAACATCCAATTTTGATTGATGTTGCCATTTTCAACTGGAACCAATCTGTAAGTCAGTCCATCTTGACGAAGGTATTTTTCAAACCCAAGGTCTCCATAATTGGAAGTGAAATAAATTGGACGTTTCCATTTATTGGCAGCAATGATGTTTAAAATAGCGGCATCATTTTTATACAAATAATTTTTAGATACCTCGAATTTCAATTCGCTCACAATGTTATCATTTGCATTTACAGTACCATTTTGTTTTACCAAATTGATGTCAACTGGAACAGAAACTTTTTGTGAGGGGAAAGTATTCATTATTTCTCCTTCATTCAAAATAGCTCCTTTGCTAGGGTCATCAGAGCCAGCATAGTCTTTCATCATGGTGTATAAGTCCATGTACTTGTCTGTGCCAAATCCACTATTAGGATTAAAGCGGACAATGTCTCTGCTAGAGCCTTCTATTTGATTGGCTGACCATATTGGATCTATTGGAGCGCTTTCATTCACTTTATACCTCAATTCATTGATGTACCAATCAGTACCCAATAAGCTACTGTTAATTACTCTGATGTCTTTTCTAATGCCTTCCACTTCTTGTGCATACCAGAGAGGATAAGTATCATTGTCGCCGAATGTAATCAGTATTGCATTGGGAGCACAGCTTTCTAAATAGTCTGTCGCCAAATCTCTGGCAAGCGTTTTATTGCTTCTGTCATGGTCATCCCATTCTTGGCTAGCCATTAAAACAGGAACAGCCAACAAGCATAACACACCCGCTGCAATTGTTGCTTTTTGAAGATCTTTTAAATAAGTGTAAATAAGGTCTTTGATATAAAGCACTCCAAGACCTATCCAAATTGCAAATGCATAAAATGATCCTACATAGGCATAATCTCTTTCACGTGGTTGATTGCCTGCTTGGTTTAAGTAAACGCAAATAGCAAAACCGGTAAAGAAGAAAAGTAAAAAAGTGACTAGACTATCTTTTTGATCTTTTTTAAATTGGTAGTACAATCCTATCAAGCCAAGAATCAACGGAAGCATAAATAATTTATTATTTGCTTTGTTGTTTTTCAATGAATCTGGAAGACTATCTTGATTTCCCAATCTTATATTATCATAAAATCCAATGCCGGTTTTCCAGTTGCCATCTCTTGCATTGCCCATATTAATACCCTGAATATCATTTTGTTTTCCAGCAAAATTCCACATAAAATATCGCCAGTACATCCAATTAATCTGGTAGTCTAAAAAGAATCCAATATTTTCTGACATGGTGGGTGGTCGATCATAGTTTCCTTGATTGTCTTTAGTGATGCCGGCCCAACTTGCATAGTAATCAGCATGGCCTTGATCGTTGCTCTGGTCCCACATTCTAGGGAAATAGTGTTTATCTTCAGGAGCATATACGTATTCTACTTTTCTGCCATTTTTTTCATACTTCCCATTTGACTTGATATAGGTTTCTGTTGTTTTTCCTTCTAGTATTTGAGCAGTAAAATCTTGTCCAAATAAAATAGGCCAATCGCCATATTGTTCTCTACTTACATATCCTACCAAACTTACGGGGTTGTCTACATTAAACATATCTACACTTGAATCGGCATTGCTTCTCACCATGGTAGTAAAATAGGTAGAGTATCCTATAAGCATAAACGCAAATGACCAAAGTCCGAGTTTAAGAAAATTCCAATTGTTTTTATGTGCAATTTTTAATCCAAACCAAATAAGCAAACTTATCAGCACAAAGAAAAAAGCAAATCCTACAAAAAAAGGCATTCCGAAATCATTTACAAAAAGAATATCCATGTTGGCGGCTCCTTTTATGCTCCATTGAATAACAGCTTTTTGAACAAGCCCCGTGATGATGCAGCCAATAAGAAAAGCAAAGAAGGTGCCCCATGCTGTTGACTTATATCTTTTAAAATAATAAATAATTACAATTGCAGGAATGGTTAACAAATTAAGTAGATGCACACCAATCGAAAGTCCCATCAGATAAAAAATCAAAATAATCCATCTGTCGGCTTTGGTGAAATGTCCTTTGATACCTTGTTCTTGTTCTTCTGTAACGCTTTGTTCCCATTTAAGCATTGCCCAGAATACAATTGCTGTGAAGAAAGATGACAAAGCATATACTTCCCCTTCAACTGCACTATACCAAAATGAATCAGAAAAAGTATAAGCCAATGCGCCTACAACACCAGCAGCCATAATAGCAATGATCTTATCGTTGCTTAATTCAGTGCCATCCTTTTGTACTATTTTACGCGCAAAGTGTGTAATAGACCAAAATAAAAACAAGATAGTGAAACCACTAGCCAGGGCACTCATTGTATTGATGCCAGTTGCCGCATGTTGCGGGTCGAAAGGAATCATAAACAATCTTCCTAATAATACAAATAGGGGAGCACCAGGGGGATGAGGAATCTGCAATTTATAAGCACTGGAAGCAAACTCGCCACAATCCCATAAGCTGCCTGTAGCTTCCATCGTCATTAGATATACGCCACAAGCGATCAGGCAAATAAGCCATCCGGTAATATTGTTAGTCTTTTTAAAATTCATATCTATATATGTTATAAGGTGACAAATATACTTATGTTTAATTTTATTTTATAGTCTTAACATCTTTTTACAGTTT
>CANFJP010000061.1 GCA_947447485.1 Chitinophagaceae bacterium | reverse complement strand
TCAGTTGTATTGGATGGAACAATAGCGACCTCCTTTTTAGGTGTAGTATGGCAAGATATCGCTAGTAAAATTAAAAATAGGTAAGGTTTCATTTATGTTATTTCAATGTAAAATACAATCTGGGTTATGTTAATTCAATTACTTCGCAATCTTTTATATCTGAGTTATCAATCGCAAACCGAATGATGGTTCTTACTTTCTGCCATCCTTGTTTGCCTGCTGCACCTGGATTCATATGCAAGCATTCCAGTTGCTCATCATACATCACTTTTAAAATGTGGGAATGTCCGCTAATAAAAAGCTTTATTTTTTGATCAGTAATTTCTTTTTTGATGCCAGGAGCGTATTTGTTGGGGTACCCGCCAATATGTTGAATCAATACTTTTACTTCATCACAATCAAATATAATTTTTTCGGGAAATTGTCCTCTTATATCATTTCCATCAATGTTTCCATATACTCCTCTAATCAATGCTTTATTATTGAATTTCAATAGTCCTTTTTGCAAATCTTCTACGAGGGCAATATGGCCAAAATCGCCTGCATGCCATATTTCATCACAATCTTTGAAATGCTCAAATATTGAGTCATCTAAAAATCCATGCGTATCTGATATTAATCCTATTCTTTTCACGGCAAATTATTAAAAAAGGGGCTGTTCGCTTGTCAACTTTACTGCTAAGCTAATAAATCCTTTAAAAAATTGTAATTTTATTGAAAGATAGTTAGCTTTAATTAACAATTACTCATACCGCTTTAAAATTGCCCTTACATAGAAACTTTACATATTACATTGATAAGCGCAATTGGAAATATTATTTCCTCATGTTGGCCTTATGCAAAGGATATTGATTTGTTCTTTTTGACATCAACAAACATTTTTAATTTTTTAATTTAATTTATGCCTCATTATCATACGTTGGGAAACATTCCCCATAAGCGTCATACTCAATTTAGAAAGCCTGATGGAAGTCTGTATGCGGAGCAATTGTTTTCCACAGAAGGATTTTCTAATGATTATTCTATTTTGTATCATACGTATGCGCCCACATTGATTGTTAAATGTGATGATCCGATAGATGTTTCGCCTGTTATTGCGGAAGAAAAAATGCTAAAGCACCGAAGTTTGGAAGGGTTTAATGTAAAGCCAGCAGCAGATTATCTTAACAGTCGTACAGCTGTGTTGGTAAATGATGATTGCCATATTATATTGGCTTCTCCTCAGCAAAGCATGAAGGATTATTTTTATAAAAATGCGGATGCAGACGAAGTAATTTTTGTGCATGAGGGAAGTGGAGTAGTGAAAACTTGTTATGGTGAATTGCTTTTCAGTTATGGAGATTATATCGTATTGCCAAGAGGAACGATTTATCAAATACATTTCAATGATGAGAATAATCGTTTGTTTATTGTAGAATCATTTCATCCAATTCATTATCCTAAAAGATACATGAGTCGTTTTGGTCAGTTGATGGAACATTCGCCTTTTTGTGAAAGAGATATAAGAGGTCCTGAAAATCTAAAAACACATGATGAAAAGGGGGACTTTATTATAAAAACTAAAAAGCAAGGATTATTGTATGGTATCCATTATGGCACACATCCATTTGATGTGGTGGGATGGGATGGGTGCTGTTATCCTTACATCTTTAGTATTCATGATTTCGAACCAATAACAGGTAGGGTACATCAACCGCCTCCTGTACATCAGACATTTGAAACCGATGCTTTTGTGATATGTTCTTTTGTGCCTCGTTTGTATGATTATCATCCTTTATCTGTTCCGGCTCCTTACAATCATAGCAATATTGATAGTGATGAATTGCTTTATTATGTGGATGGTGAATTTATGAGTAGAAAGCATGTTACAAGGGGTATGATAACGCTTCATCCTGCAGGTATTCCCCATGGCCCACATCCTGGAGCGGTTGAAAAAAGTATTGGGGCAAAAGAGACAAAAGAATTGGCCGTGATGGTAGATACTTTTCGTCCGTTGAAACTTACAAAAGAAGGATTAGCGATTGAGAACAATGGCTATGTAATGAGTTGGGCTGAGTAATTCTAATGCTTGCCTATTTTATGAAAGTGAATCAATGGTATATTGTTATACTGTTGATTCACTTTTTTTAATGATCATAGTCATGTAATTATTTGTCAAAGGGGTTTACATTGGTTGTTAAAATAATTATTATGATTAAATTTAATCAACTTAAGATGGGTGATTATGTAATTGCTAATAATGAAGGGGATGCAGTATTGGGAGAAATCGTAGCATTGCATTCTCCCAATAAACAGGCTTGTATAGATACAGGCGTTCAGGATTTTTGGTATAATGTGAATCAGTTGGACGCGATTCCGCTCACTGAATCCACTTTAATGGATTTTAAATTCAAGAAACAGGTGAACGATGATGGCAGTGTGAAGTATTCGAAGGGAGCCTTTCGTGTAATGTTGCTAAAAGAAAATGATTTTACTAGAATGGAAATTTGGTATAGAGATGAGCATAGGCATATGATTGAAGCGATTGATGTACACGAATTACAAAATCACTTTTATGAAATGACGAAAGTGTATTTAGATGAGAAGTCATTTGACTAGAGAAGGCTATCTATATAAATAAAAAATCCCCCGAAAGATTCGAGGGATTTTTTATTTTGAAGAACGAAGATGTTATTCTGCTGAAGGTTTTTCTTCACCAGCATCGCCATCCATTTTTGCTTTTAAGCCTGCTAAAACACCCAAATCACCCAAGGTTGTTTTTTCAACTTTGCTTTGTATGTTTTTTACTGCTTTTTTAGTTTGTTCAGCTTCAGCTTTTTTCTCTTTTTGCTGAACTTGTTTTTCTTCTTCTATTTCTTGTTCCCATAGACGTGTATGGCTTAATAGGATGCGTTTGTCATTGCGATCGAATTCAATCACCATGAATTGAGCAAGCTCATCCGCACCAACTGTTTTGCCATCTTCTTTTGCCAAATGTCTAGCAGGAGCATATCCTTCTAGGCCATAAGGTAATTGAACGACTGCGCCTTTGTCATCCTTCTTGATAACAGTTCCTTCGTGGATTGATCCTACGGTGAAAACTGTTTCAAGTGAATTCCATGGATCTTCTTCAATTTGTTTGTGTCCTAATTGAAGTTTGCGTCCTTCTTTATCAATACTCAAAATGATTACATCAATTTCGTTTCCTACTTTAGTGTATTCATTAGGGTTATTGAATCTTTTCAACCAGCTTAAATCGCTGATGTGAATCATTCCGCCGATACCAGTAGAAAGTTCAATAAATACGCCATATGGAGTGATGTTTTTAACAGTTCCTTTATGACGGCTATTTTCTGGGAATCTAGTTTCAATTGTGCTCCATGGATCTTCTGTCATTTGCTTGATAGAAAGGCTCATCTTGCGCGTTTCTTTATCTAGTGTAACAACTTTTGCTTCATGTTCGTCGCCTAGTTTAAAGAATTCTTTTGCATTGATAGGAGTGTTAGCCCAAGTAATTTCACTTACGTGAACCAATCCTTCAACACCTGGAGTGATTTCAAGGAAAGCACCATAATCTTCTATGTTTACTACTTTTCCTTTTACGATTTCACCTTCTTTAAGACTTTCAGCAAGGGTATCCCAAGGATGTGGAGTTAATTGTTTTAAACCTAAGCTGATGCGTTTTTTGTCGTCATCAAAATCAAGTACTACCACATTTAATTTCTGATCCATCTTCAACACTTCTGTAGGATGGTTGATTCGTCCCCATGAAATATCAGTGATATACAATAGACCATCTAATCCACCCAAATCTAGGAATGCACCGAAATCAGTGATGTTTTTAATGGTTCCTTCCAATACTTGACCTTTTTCTAATTTGCCAATGATTTCAGCTCTTTGAGCTTCAATATCGCTTTCGATCAAGGCTTTGTGAGATACTACTGCATTTTTAATAGTTTCATTGATTTTAACCACTTTAAATTCCATGGTTTTCCCAACAAACTGATCGTAATCTGTTACCGGTTTCACGTCAATTTGTGAACCTGGTAAGAATGTTTCCATTCCAAATACGTCTACAATCAAACCACCTTTGGTTTTGCTAGTAACCAAACCAGTAACAATTTCACCGGTTTTGTTTACTTCTACAATTCTTTCCCAAGCTCTTGTAATTCTTGCAGATTTACGGCTAAGGTTTAAGTTGCCTTCTCTGTCTTCTTTTTCTACTACCATTACCTCAATTACATCGCCAACTTTAATGCCGCCTGGAATGTCTCTGAATTCATTCAAAGAAATCAAGCCATCGCTTTTAAAACCGATGTTTACAACAGCATCTGTTTTTGTTAATGATTCAATTGTTGCTTGAATCATTTCGCCGTCATTGATTTGTTTGAAAGTGTTGTCGTAAACAGAATCATACTTTTTTCTTTCATCGTTTGAATAAAAAGCTACGTTTCTTTTGTCGCGACTCCAATCAAAATCATCATGGGCCGTTTGTACAGGTTCCTTTGTTGTCGCAGTAGCCGGTGTTGCCTGAGCAGCGCCTGACTCCTGATGTTCTGCGTTTAATTGTTTGTGAATGTTAAATGACATAAAAAATATCCCGTGGTTTTTAACGGGGCTGCGAAGGTATAATATTTACTAATAAAAACAAGCTGAAACTATTGTCAATATTGCTCTTTTTCTATTTATCGATCTTTTTACTGAGAACTTCAATTTTTCAAAGGGGGGATTAGTCTATCTTATTGATAATTAATGCCATATAACACATATTAATTCAAATAGGGGGAACAGCAGTTTGTTGTATTATCTTTGCAAAAAAAATACATGGACAAAAAAGTAGCTCAATCCCTTGTTATAATGACGGAGATTGTACTTCCCAATGATACCAACACTTTTGGCAATTTGATGGGAGGCAGACTAATGTATTGGATGGACATTGCAGCAGCTTTGTCTGCGATGAAACATTGTGCGGCTCCTGTTGTGACGGCATCCGTTGATAATATTTCTTTTGAAACCCCTATCAAGTTGGGTAATGTGGTGCATATTGAAGCGAAAGTGACAAGGACTTTTAACAGCAGCATGGAGGTGCATTTAAGTGTTTGGGGTGAAGATGCCATTCAGCAATATAAATACAAAAGCAACGAAGCTTTTTACACATTTGTTTCTCTTGATCCAAATGGGAAGCCTCGGCCAGTTAGTAAGGTTATTCCAGAAACAGAAGAAGAAATCAGGGTATTTGATGGCGCGTTGAGAAGAAGACAATTAAGGCTGATTCTTGGTGGAAAAATGAAGCCTGAAGAGGCAGAAGAGTTAAAGGCATTGTTTGTAAAATAATATTTAATAAAATATTGATCAGCGGTTTTTTACTATTATTTAAATTCGTTTATGACCAACGATAAGAAAGCTATTATATCTTTTGATAACACGGAATACGCTTTTGCATATAAATCCAATGCAGCACTTAAAAAGGCGCGGTTTTTATTCTCGGTAATGGGCAATCGGGTGTTGCTACACTTGGGATTATTATTAATGCCCATTGCGATACAATTTCGATTTCCCTTCATCAGAGCAATCATTCGCAGTACTTTATTTAAACAATTTGTGGGAGGGGAAAACCTAGCACAAACCACTGCTGTTTCTGATAATCTTAATAAATACAATGTAAAAATTATTTTAGATTATGGTGTAGAAGGAGGAGAAGGGGAGCGCGCTTTTGATAAGGCAGTAAATACTTTTATGGAAGTAATCAATTATGCGGCTTCGCAAAAAAATATTCCCTTTATAAGCATTAAAGTCACTGGAATCTCCCGGTTTGGCTTATTAGAGAAATTAGATGCGTGTATGCGTAGTATTGAGTCTATTGATTTAAGCCAAAGATATAAACTTGCCATTGAAAAATTAACCAATAAAGAACAAGCTGAATTCCATCTAATTGAAAAAAGACTATTAAGAATTTGCGAAGAAGCAAACAAAAAAAATGTAGGCGTATTAATAGATGCAGAAGAATCTTGGATACAAGAGCCCGTTGATGCAATGACAAGTAAAATGATGGAGGTTTTTAATCATCAACATTGCATTGTATATAATACCATTCAATTGTATAGGCACGATAGGCTTTCTTTTTTGCAATCAGTTCATACATCTGCTGTTAAAAATAATTATCTATTGGGTGTTAAATTAGTGCGAGGTGCCTATATGGAAAAGGAGCGAGCGAGAGCAAAAGAACTAGGGTATGCATCACCTATTCAAGCTAATAAAGAAGCCAGTGATCATGATTACGATGCTGCTGTTAAGTATTGTATTGAAAATATCAGCAATATAGCTGTTGTAATTGCTACTCACAATGAAAAAAGCAATTTGTTTTCCATGGATATGATGGATCAGTTTTCATTGTCATACAATCACCCGCATATTCATTTTTCTCAATTGTATGGAATGAGTGATAATATTACTTTCAATTTAGCCAAAAGTGGTTGTGTGGTTAGTAAGTATCTACCCTTTGGTCCTATAAAAGAAGTGGTGCCTTATTTGATGCGTAGAGCCCAAGAAAATAGTTCCGTTGCGGGCCAAACAGGTAGAGAGTTGGGCTTGATTAAAAAAGAATTAGAAAGAAGAAATAGTTAACAGTAAATTTGTTTAAAAAAATCTTTTTTATGAGTGAAATGAATAATCCATTTGATATTTCTACGTCAGAAAAACCCGTTTTGTCTTCGGGGTTAAACGTCATTACTATTCTTACCATTATTGGAAGTGTTGTTTCATTGTTGTCTTCAGTTTGGACTTTTATTTCAGCTAAAAAGAGTTACGAGTCTTTAAGAGCAACCATGGAATCGGGAAGTTTGGATAATGCACCCAAATGGGTAAGGGGAATGTTAACGCCTGAAATGTTAGAAACGACTAGGAAAATGCTTGAAAATAAATTCCCCTTATTGATAGTTGGTGTATTAGGTAGTTTGCTTTGTTTGTATGGAGCATTAGAAATGAGAAAATTTAAAAAACAAGGATATATGCTTTGGTTGGTTGGGGAAATATTGCCCATGATTGTTCTTTTTTTATTGATTGGATCAAACGCTTTTGCTGGGTGGTCTTTAATCTCTCTTCTCTTTCCTATAATCTTTATAATTTTATATACTTTGTATAAAAAAGAGCTTCTTTTTTAGCATGCATTTTCTTGCTCCATTATTTGTTTAATTCTATAGAATGCATATCTTACGCACCGGATTTTTATTATGATTTATATGCGCTAAATAGTACTAATTATTTATTGTGTATGGTCATCGTTTATATTAATTATTCATCTCAATGATTCTTATGTTAATTTCTCTTGTAAGAAAATGCCTGCCATTTATTTTTATATTTTTTTTAGTTCTTACAACCCATCTATCTCACGCACAGGTTGTTTTGAATGAAGTAATGGCTCAGCCTAGTGGAGCAATAACCGGGCCTTCTTCCACCCAAGGATTGATTGGAAATGGCAAGGAGTATATTGAGCTGTATAATAAAGGATGTACTCCTGTTAATGTATCAGGATATTTCATTGCATGCCGTAGTGATTTTTCTGCCCCAACAGCAATTAATGGCGGTTCTTTTCTTATTCCAAGTGTACCTGCTGCAACAATACCCGCAAAGGGGCATTTGGTGTTGGGAAATTCAATTTCCTCTGCGAATGCTGCAAGTATTGATATAGTGTTATCGAATTATCCATCTAATTATTGCTCTTATACTCCGGGTAACTTTTTGTTATCTAATACCGATGGTTGGGTTGGATTGTATGATGCTGCTGGCAACCCTATTGATGCACTTTATTGGTCTAGTGCTTCAACAAATATTAGCCAAGCTGCAGATTTTGGAGGGGTTCCTTGTGTGCCTACCGGAAGCGCTGTAGTTTTAGAAAGTGCGCAACAAATCAATGCATCATTTGCTGGAGTGTTATCTTATGTTGCATTGAATACTTCTAGTGGACTTACTTATAGCAGAATTCCTGATGGGGGAACATGGACTAAAGATATTGCTGCTTCAATCAATGATGCTACCTTAACTCCTAACAATTGTAATAACCAGTCGTGTTTTACTCCTACAGCTGCTATCACTGGATTTTCCTATGTTAATCCAGCTTGTGCGAATGGTACTGCCAATCCTGTTCCTATTGCAAATTTTGTAACGGGTGGATCGTATTCCGCAAATTCGGGTAGTGTATCTATCAATTCATCAACAGGAGTGATTGATCTTAGTAGCAGTACGCCTGGATCGTATACAATCACTTATACATTGACCGCCTCTGGTTGTTCTGCAGCAGGATCAGGAACTACAAATATTGTTATCAGTGCTGCGACTCCTCCTTTATACACTAAATCTTCAGTGAACGCTACAACCTGTTCTGGTTCAAATGGAAGCATAACTATTACGCCTACCTCATCTGGCTTAACTTATAATTGGGTAACTGGTCCTCTTTCTTCGCCTATCCCTGCTGGCAATTTGCCCAGCGGTGCAACTGATGAGCGTGCCTTGATTAATCTTGGTACAGGGACTTATTGTGTTAATATTACATCTCCTTCTGCTGTTGGTTCTACTGTAACTTCAACGTTGTTTTCGGAAGATTTTGAAGCTGGCATTACAAACTGGACAATCGATAACACCACCGGTCCAAATATTTTTGTAAGAAATAATAATTATCCCGGAGGCAGCTGTGTAACAGGGTTGGCTACTTTTACAGTGCCCGATGTTCCTAATCAGCCAGCAGCCGTAACCGGTAGTCCTAATAGCTACTACCTTCACATTAAAGCAACTACTACAACGGGTGCTACTTGTGGGGCTGGATCTTCAAGTCCTTTTCCTCCATTAAATACAAACTTTGATGGAGTTGTCTCTGATCAAAAAGTAACGCTAAATTCTACGATTAATACAACTGGAAAAACTAATGTGAGATTTAATTTTTATTGGTTGGCTCAGGGCGAAACCGATGCCAACGGTGCCGATGATTATGGCAGCATTGAATACAGTCTCAATGGAGGAACAACTTGGATACAATCGGGGGCTAAATTAAGAAGACAAACTACCTGGCTTTCGGATTTCAGATCTGAAAGCGCTTGGGATAACCAACCTAGTATTAAATTTAGAATCAGATGGCAAAATGACGGGACTTCAAGTGTTGATCCTCCATTGGCGATTGACCAAATTTTGATTACGGCAGATGTAGTAACACAGGCACAGTGTGGATCTACTGTTCAAGAATGTTTTAATATTACAGCTCCTTCTGCTCCCTTAGCTCCTACCGCGACAGTAGCGGCACAGCCTAGTTGTGCTGTTGCAACTGGAACGATTACGGTAACTGTTCCTGCAACTGGATCAGGAGTAAGTTATACGGTTACAGGTACCAATCCTGTGGTTGCAGCACAAAGCAATTCAACAGGTGTTTTCACAGCTCTTGCTCCGGGTGTATATTCAGTTATCACGACTGTGGGAGGTTGTCCTTCTCCAGCTATATCATTAACGGTGACTGCATCGCCTAGTACTCCTACTGCTCCTACAGCTACTGTAACGGCTCAGCCTACTTGCGCTGTTGCAACAGGTACGATTACGGTAACTGTTCCTGCAAATGGATCTGGTGTTAGCTATACGCTAACAGGTACTAATCCTGTGGTGGCAGCACAAAGCAATTCAACGGGTATTTTCCCTAGTCTTGCTTCGGGTGTATATTCAGTTACTACTACAGTGAGTGGTTGTACTTCTGCAGGCACGCCATTAACAATCAATGCTCAACCTGCAACTCCTTCTGCTCCTACAGCAACTGTAACGGCACAGCCTAGTTGCTCTGTTGCAACGGGAACGATTACGGTAACTGTTCCTGCAAATGGATCAGGTGTTAGTTATACGGTTACGGGTACCAATCCTGTAACATCTGCTCAAAATAATTCAACAGGCATTTTTGCAGGATTAACTCCTGGTATATATAATATCACGACTACTGTAAATGGTTGCACCTCATTACCTAGTTCATTAACTGTGAATGTGCCTTCTGGAGCACCTGCTGCACCTACAGCAACTGCAACAGCACAGCCTACTTGCGCTGTTGCAACGGGTACTATAACTGTTACTGTTCCTGTAAATGGATCAGGTGTTAGTTATACGGTTACAGGTACTAGTCCTGTGGTAGTCGCACAAAGCAATGCAACAGGTATTTTCCCTAGCCTTGCTGCGGGTGTATATTCAGTTACTACAACAGTGAGTGGTTGTACTTCTGCAGGCACGCCATTAACAATCAATGCACAACCGCCAACTCCTGCTATTCCAACGGCATCTGTTACGGCGCAGCCTACTTGTTCTGTTGCAACAGGTACGATTACAGTAACTGTTCCTGCAAATGGATCAGGTGTTAGTTATATGCTAACAGGCACCAATCCTGTAGTAGCTCCACAAAGCAATGCAACAGGTATTTTCACCAGTCTTGCTTCGGGTGTATACTCCGTTACTGCTACTTTAAATGGCTGTACATCTTCTCCTAAATCATTAACTATAAATACACAGCCTGCAACTCCTGCTGCACCTACAGCATCTGTAACGGCTCAGCCGATATGTTCTTTCCCAACAGGAACGATTACGGTAACTGTTCCTGCAAATGGATCAGGTGTTAGCTATACGGTTACAGGTACCAATCCTGTGACGTCTTCACAAAATAATTCACAAGGTGTTTTTGCAGGATTGGCTCCTGGTATATATGATGTGACGACTACGGTAAATGGTTGTACTTCACTTGCTAGTTCATTAACTATTATTGCATCTAATGGATTACCGCCAGCTGCTCCAGGAGTAGTATCGCCATTAATATATTGTCAGAATGCTAATGTGCCTGCACTAACAGCTACGGGCAGTGGATTGTTATGGTATCCAACAGTGAATGGAGGAACGGGCAGTGCAATCGCACCAACACCTTCTACTGCTACGATTGGTTCGGCTAGTTATTATGTTGCTCAATCTATTGGTGGTTGTGAAGGTCCACGTAGTACTATTAATGTAGTAGTGGTGCCTAATCCAATCGTGAATGCAGGAGGCCCCTTG
>CANFJP010000060.1 GCA_947447485.1 Chitinophagaceae bacterium | reverse complement strand
TTCGGTGTATACGTAATTAAAACTTTCTTTTTGTTTTTCGCCAGTTAACCATTCAAGTAACACAAATTGTTTATCTAATTGCATTTTTAAATCGGTCAGCTTATTGGTTGCTGTACTCGTTTTAACTTGAGTAGAAAGCACATCATATCTCAATGCTTCTCCGTTTAAATATTTTGCGTTAATTATTTTTTCGTTTTCTTTTAAAACATCTATTTGTTGTTGCTGAACGTTCATTGCTTGGTGAACAAAAATAATGGTGTAATAAATTCCTGCAACTTGATACGCGATGGCGTTTTTTGTGTTATCAAAATTTGCCATAAATAAATTCCTCTCAGCATTGGCTTTTTCCAATTGAATTGTTGTTTTACCAAAATCATAAATGAGCTGATTGATTCCTATCGTTGCGCTGTAATTATTATAAGGAGCAAACTGTACTTTATTCGGCCCAAATTGTGCTTCTGATACCGGATCATTATAACGATAATTTATATCGGTGCTAATTCCAGTCTGGTAGGCGCTTTTAGCGAGCCCTTCTTTTATGGGGAAAGCTTTCATTTGCTCTTCCATTTCCTTTATAGCAGGATAATTTGTGACCGCTTTTGATATCAGTGTATTGAGTTGCACATCAGTCATCTTTTTTTGCTGACCTTGAGCATTAATCGATAAAAACAGCAGTATTAGTGAAACAATCTTTTGCATATTGATCTTTTTAATTTTTTTAATGTGCTTCACTGATTGCAGAAGCTTTCTCTTTTAATATTTTATCTCCTTTAGGCTGTGGTTTTAATTTTAAGAAAAACACTAAAGGGAATACGATGATAAAGAAAATAGAAATTAATCTAAACGTATCTAAGTAGCTTAATAAGTAAGCTTGTTTGTCTACTTGCAAATCAATTAGCTTATAAGCTTTTTCTGTTGCGATAGAAACAACTTCTCCGGTACGGGCGGTTATCGACTGCGTTATGGTATTTAATCTATTTGTAAAATCTGCATTCGACATATTGATATTTGCAACCAAATCAGACCTATGTTGCGCATATTGATGAGCGATGTAGTTATTAGAAATAGCAATACCAAATGCACCTCCTAGCTGTCGCGACATATTATTGAGTGAAATTCCTGAGGCATATTCTTTGGGCTGTAATCCTGCGACAGAAGCTGTAATTAAAGGTAGTTGCAACATCGACATGCCGAAAGCTCTAAAGGCGAGCGGCATAAAAAAATCCCAACGTCCCACTTCGCCATTTACTTGTCCTCCAAACCAACCAAATGCAATAAAAAAGAGCAATCCAATAATAATTAATGGCATAGGAGAGTCTCCTGTACTCATTTTTTTTCCTATTATCGGAAACATGATGATAGCAATAATAGTTGGTGGCAGTAGTGCTAAACCAGTCATTAGCGGAGTGAACCCTAGTATGCGTTGTGCTAATACCGGATATATGTAAACGCTTGTAAACAATCCAACTCCACTTGTAAATGTAAATATCGTAGTGATGGCGAGTGTTCGATTATTGAGTACACGTAAATTCACCACAGGATTTTTTATTCGCAATTCATGCCAGATAAATACAGTAATTCCAATCAATGCTGCAATGCCTGCATTTCTAATCAAATTAGAGGAGAACCAATCTTCTGCTTCGCCTCTTTCTAATACATATTGCAAACAGCCCACGCCCACCATTAAAAGTAAAATGCCTGTGTAATCAATTTTAATAGAATCCTTCTTTTTCCCTTCCCCTTCTTTTTTATCGATAAAAGTTAGGGTGAGATAAGTTGCAATAATTCCAATAGGAATGTTTACATAGAAAATATATCCCCAATTTTCAAAGTTGTCTAGGATAAGTCCTCCTACGGTGGGTCCTAATGTTGGCCCAAGTACAATGCCCATTCCAAACAAACCTCCAGCAATGGCTCTTTTTTCTGGAGGAAATGCATCAAATAAAATGGCTTGTGAAGTTGACAATAGCGCACCTCCGCCGATCCCTTGTATAAATCTCCAGGCAACCAATTCAACAAGTCCTGTGCTAGCGCCACAGAAATAAGAAGCCACTGTGAAAACAATCATCGATACGAGGTAGTAATTTTTTCTACCAAAATATTCTCCCAAAAATCCTGTCATGGGGATGATGATCACATTCGCAATCGCATAAGCTGTAATTACCCAGCTTACGTCTTCTATTGTTACGCCAATATTGCCTGATATTTTTGTGAGCGCAACATTTACAATGCTCGTATCAATGAGCTCCATGATGGCAGCACTGATAGTTGTAATTACAATGATTGCTCTGGCAAAACCAGTGGGATAATTATTCACTTATTTTTCTTGATAATTTATTCGGGAACTGATGCAATTACTTTCACACTTAATCCGGCACGCAAAATTTGATGATACTTTTCAATGTTATCAATAGAAATCTTTACAGGCACACGCTGTGTTACTTTTACAAAGTTTCCACTCGCATTATCAGGTGGCAACATTGAGAATTTAGCACCCGTTGCATCGCTTAGGCTCTCTATTTTTCCAGTTAATTTAACAGCTGGGTAAGCGTCTAGGGCAATTGAAACAGGAGTGCCTTCATGCATTTTATTAATTTGATTTTCTTTATAATTAGCAACAACCCAAAAGGTAGAGTCATTTACAATGGTAAAAAGGGGGGTGCCGGCTTGTACAAATTGCATGGTTGAAATATTTTTCTTTCCCAACCTGCCACTCATAGGGGCATATATTTTTGTGTAACTTATTTTTAATTTTTGTTGATCAATTTGTGCTTTTTTAACATCTAATACAGAAAGCGATTTTTTTACATTCGTTTCTAATACTTCTAGTTTTTTTTGCGCACTCGCTAAATCTATTTTAGTGTTTTCGAGTTGTTGTTTTGATGTATTGAAATTATACTTGCTATCATCTAATTGTTTGGTAGTAATGGCTTCTTGTTGATGTAGGGTATTGTCGCGCGTATAGTCTTCTGTTGCTTTATTAATCCTAATTTGCGCAAGTTCAATATTTCCTTTGTTTACTTTTAATGCTGCTCTTGTGCTAGACAAGTTTGCATTTGCATTTTCTACATCTACTTCAGCTTGTCTGTAATCTGCTTCTAACTGTTGTAATTGAAGTTGCATTTCTATATCATCTAATTCTACAAGCAGATCGCCTGCTTTAACAGAGTCGTAATCTTTTACATTTATATTTTTTATATAGCCGCTTACTCTTGGCAATACCGGAACAAGCTGCGTTTCAACTTGGGCGTTGTCAGTTGTTTCATGTGTTTTTCCAAACTGCCATGCATTGATGCCAAAATATAAACCGGTTAAAACAAGGACACCTAAAACAATTAATCTAATAGGTGATTTTTTCTTTGCTGTTTCTTTTTCCATTGGGATAGCTGCTTTTATAATTTAATTTCTTTTAAATAAATCGTTTCGTCAAATCCAACCAGTAGTTTATTTTTATATTCAACAATAGGTCTTTTAATAATGCTATTATTTTCCAACATAATAGTGATAGCTAGTTTCTCTGTGAGCGGTATGTTTTTATATTTCTCCGCAATGCCTCTCCAGGTTGTTCCTTTTTTATTGAAAATCAATTCCCAGCCTACTTCTTTACACCAGCTTTTAATTTTTGTTTCTTCTATTCCTTCTTTTTTGTAATTATGGAATTGAAAAGGAATAGAATGATTCGTAAACCAATCGATTGCTTTTTTAACCGAGCCGCAATTTGGGATTCCGTAAATAGTTGTTTTGCTCATATTAAAAATCAGGAAGCGTTGGTTTTGTTTTCATGATGCCTTCAATTTTTTCAATCACTTCTGGCGTAAGCAACGGTAATACATCCAATGCTTTTAGATTGTCAAGCAATTGTTGTTTTTTTGTAGCTCCTAAAATAGCAGTACTTACATTTGGATTTTTAATACACCAAGCAATACTCAATGCCGCAGTGGAAACGCCTAATTTTGCTGCGAATTCCGATAGCTTTTTTACTTTCTTAAGTTTATCATCTGCAATCCATCTGTCTTTTAGCCAATCAAAGCCCTGTAAAGCAAAGCGACTGTTTTTTGGTATTCCCTCATTGTATTTTCCACTCAATAAACCTGATGCCAAAGGGCTCCAGATAGTAGTGCCCATTCCAACAGTTCTAAAAATATCCAAATATTCTTTTTCTACTTTTTCTCTTTCAAATAAATTGTATTGAGGTTGCTCCATCGTGGGGCCAATCAATCTGTAATGTTGAGCAATTCTGTGTGCTTCCATGATTTCAACTCCACTCCATTCGCTGGTACCCCAATATAAAATTTTACCCTGTTGAATTAAATGATTCATTGCCCAAACGGTTTCTTCAATCGGTGTTTTTTTATCTGGACGATGACAGAAATATAAATCCAAGTAGTCTACTTGTAATCTTTTGAGTGCTTCATCACAAGCCTCTATCAAATGTTTTCTATTACAACCTGTTTGATTAGGCTTATTGTCTTTTCCTCTCCAGCCCCAAAATGCTTTTGAAGATACCACGTACGAACTGCGATCCCATTTCTTCTTTTTAATTACTCGACCCATCATTTTTTCGCTTTCCCCTAATGCATAAATTTCTGCATTGTCAAAGAAATTAATTCCTTTGTCATATGCAATGCTCATTAATTCTTCAGCAACCTTATCATTAATTTGTTTGCTAAAGCTTACCCAACTTCCAAAAGAAAGGGTGCTTACTTGTAATCCCGAATTACCCAAACGACGATATTCCATGTTTTATTATTTTATTAGTGTAACAACCAAGTGCTCTTTTTGTTTATAGAATGACTATTTTTTACCCCGGAAATTTTGAAGCCGGAACAGTAATGGTTCCTGTTGAATTTAAAATATGCCAATTCTTAAAATTTTGATTGGATTCCATACCCAGCCCATTGATCACTTCTGTTTTTGTTCTAATTCTAACTGGTTTGTCTGTATAAAACTCATTGCCTATTTTATTTCGGTCCCAATATAATTCATTGCAATAGAGGGTGTCTCCCTTTTCTAAGTTTACAACCATCACACTGTCCTTTAAGTAGACGATGCTTTCTGATTGTTTATATTTTCCATATTTAGCATTAAGGAAGCTTTCTATTTTACCATTCTCGTTGTAAAAATCAGTATGGAGTGTTCTAGGGAATTCTGTATACGGAATCGATGCTTGCACATTAAGCATTAAAGGAGCCTTTAATATGGCTTTTGTTTTTCCTCCAATCGTATAGTTTAATAAAATTTCTTTTGCTTCTTCTACTGCTACACTTTTACTAGATAGTGCTTTTACTTTTGCTTCATTGTTTTCACAACTAAATAAAAAAATGCAGCCTAACATAAAGGCTGCAAAAATAAGTTTATATATAAGTGACTTATTCATTAACTATTAAATCTGCATTGGTTTAATCGTAGCTTCTTTTTTGAAACCAACGTGCATTCATTGATATTCCAAAATTGAATCTAACCACATTTTCTTTTAATCCAAGTGATTGATTGTTTCCTCTGGCACCTATTTCAAACGAAGTATTGAGTGTTACATATTCTCCTCTACTTTGAATAAATCTTGGTGTAGAAAGTGGAAAAGAAGAACCAAGCGTCACCGCATAATTGTTTCTTGTAACATTGTTTATCTTAATATAGTCTGGCCCAAAATAAAACCCAGCTCTATATTTCAAATAACTCCAATAGTTGTTGCTGGAAGAATTAAACTTAACTGGATAAAATTCACCTCCCATTCTGATAGTCCAGCTGTTTGCAACAAGATCTTTTTCGTTGTAATTGCGATAATCTGACCAATTAGATTTTTCGTAATCTGCTCCAAATAACCAATGATTACTCTTAGTGCGATACGTAAATCCACCTCCATAAGTAGCTGGTAAAATTATCTTTCCTTTCAAGTCGGAAGCCTTATAAACGCTATCAATAGTGATATAGCCGCCATTTCCATCATTGCCGAATGTTTCGTAAATGCTAGTTTTGTAAGCCGTTAGATTCTGTTTAAAATTAGCGTATGCCCCAAGACGCAATGTTCCTGCATTTTTAAGATGCATTTCATATTGCAATCCGGTGTTTACAAAAAGACCCGTGAATCTAGTCTGAATTTCAGCATTTGATTTGTAATAAGCCACGCTGTCATTTATTAAAGTCAAACGGGTAGTAAGGTCTTTGTTTCCAAAAGTATACCCTGTATTCAATCCGATGCTAAATTCATTTTTGTTTTTTCCTTTTCCGATTTTTCTAATCCCTGTCCCAACATTAACTTGATTGGTGCCTCCTGTTCCTTCATACATCGTGTTAATGCTATCTATATTGTTTAATCTGCTATTTTGTTCTATTTTATAATTAATACGTGTTAATGGGCGTAAACCAAAACTAAAGCCCCAGCTTGTTCCTTTCTTTTCCATTTTTTTAGATGAGATAGGGAAGGCGATTTGTAAATAAGAAATCACCGCATTGGTTGCTTTGTATTTATCTGTATTGATGGTGCTTTTTAAAGTTCTTACATCTACTTCAAATCCTAAATCAAAAAGTGTGTTAGAAAAGTTTTTTGTATTCGTAATATTTCCAAGGGAAGCAGGATTGACCAGATTGATATTAAACGGAGATCCAATGATGCCATAATCGGAGTAAGCAGCTGATATGCCGCCCATTCCTCTGTTGGTAATATTTTGACCAGGCACCAAATCTCCCATACCATACCTTGAATAGGGAGAATTTTCCTGCGCATAGGTATTTTGATAGATTGTCATGGTAAGTGACAATAATAAAATGATCCTAAGCTTTTCAGTTGTTGAGTTCACTAAGTGCATACAGTCCTTTAAATAAAAAATTAGCGTCGGCAAATATCTTCTTTTTAAGTTGACTAGCAAAATACAAAGAATTTCCACCGGTTAAGACCACGTTAAAGTTGCCATATTTAGCACTGTATTTTTCAATAATACCCTCGATTTCACAAGCAATACCCATGATGACACCCGATTGCAGGTTGCTTTTAGTATCATATCCAATCAATGGAAAATTCCAATCCGCCTCAATAAGCGGTAATTTGGCTGTATAATCGTGCATTGCTTTGAATCGCATATCTAAACCAGGAGAGATTGACCCCCCTAGAAACTGATTGTATTGATTGATAAAATTGTAGGTAATACAGCTACCCAATCCAACAATTAGCGTGTTTTTACCAGAAAACTGAGCGGAAGCAGCTGCAACCAATGCCAATCTATCAGCACCAATGGTTTCTTTTTTACCCACAGCGATGGTAAAATTAGTTTTGGTATCTGCTGATAGTTTATGAAAAGAGGATTGTTTCGCGAGCAAATCTTCTATTTCAATATTATGGAGAATAACAGAAGATAAAATGGTTTTGGTTGGTTTGTATTGGTCTAATAAACTTTGAATTGTTTCGGTTGTATCATCTTGTAAGGTGATTTCTTCCTGTAATGCCCCCTTTATAAATACAGCTGCTTTTAAACGCGTGTTGCCAAAATCAAAACAAAGTGTTGTCATTGAGTATGTTTATGTGTTTGCTGCTGTTATACAGGCTTAAAGTTATTGGATATTAAGTTACAAAGCAGGAAACTTACTAGTAATTTTTACAAATCAAATCCTTCTAAATTTTTGAAATGTCCATTTAATTTGATTTTTCTTTTCAAGCTTTCCATTTCTTGTAACAAGGGTATTATTTGTGCCAGATGTCGTTTTATGTATTCTTGTCGATGTAATTCATTTTCGTATTCAAGTAAGGTGTATTCTTGCGCTAGGGTCAATCCTATATGGTGTGCAATATCAAAGCTGAGCAGGTCTTCATCAGGCTTCCCAAAGTCTTTCACCGCCTCAATATTTTTATGAAGCAATCGAGCATGTTCAATTATTTTTTTCATTAAAACAGCGCTTCCATTATTAAAGTTTTTTTGGCGAGAAATAATGGCGCCGCTATATAACTTATCGGGTAACTCTTTGATAAGCTCTAATATTTTAAAAACGCCTATCCCCTTTGTTTTAATGTCCATACTACCGTCCTCGTATGTTCTAGAAATTTCTGTAATCTCTACAAAGGAACCTAGTTCGGCTATCGAATGATTTAAAACGGCTGGAATCCCAAATGGCTTGTTGTTTTCAATGCAATAATTAATGAGTTGCTTGTATTTGGGCTCGAAAATATGCAAGTGTAATTTCTCGCCAGGATAAACAACCAAGGAAAGCGGGAATATGGGAACGAAATTTGTCATGCAGACAAAGATAAATTAATTGAATGACGCTTAAAATGAAGAGGGAGCATTCAAATCTTTTAAATTTATAACTTACCTTCATTTTATTGTAAAATGATGATTTTAATCATTCGCACAATTATTACATTAACTCATGGTCATTATTCAATTATTAGGCGGACTGGGCAACCAAATGTTTGAGTATGCGCTGTATTATTCCTTTCACAAAAAGGGCTTCAACACTAAAATTGACTTGTCGGCTTTTGAGAAAGAATCTACCCATAATGGATATGAATTAGAAAGGGTTTTTGGTGTAAAGGGAAAGTATTGTAATGTAGTTGAAAAGCGATGCATAAAAGCTGTTAGCAAGGTTTTGCATGTTTTATTTAGACAACCCTATAAAGAAACAATCCAAGATCAATATATTTATAATTCCAAGGTATCAACGATTCGTTTTGGTTTTTTAAAAGGGTATTGGCAAACTGAAAAGTATTTTTTAGGGGTCGAGAATGACATAAGAAACAAATTCACTTTTTCTGCATTAGAGGATGCACAAAATATTGCTATTGCGGAAAAAATAAACAATAGCAATTCGGTGAGCTTGCATGTAAGAAGAGGAGATTACCTTACCGATGGAAGGAATGTTGGTTTATCGTTAGCATATTATCAAAATGCGATTAAGCATATCAATGAAAATATCGAGCATCCTGTATTTTACATTTTCTCAGATAACATTGAATGGGCAAAGGAAAATATAAAAAATGTACATGCATTTTATATAGATTGGAATAAAAAAGAGAACAGTTATATCGACATGCAATTGATGAGTATGTGCAAACATAACATTATCGCCAATAGTTCATTTAGTTGGTGGGGTGCTTGGTTGAATCAAAATAAAAAAAAGATTGTTATAACACCCGAAAAATGGATGCCTCATACAAAATCAACTATTGATTTATTGTCGAATGATTGGATTAAATTGAACAATAATTTTTAAAATGAAAAAAATAAAAAATTATATTATAGCTTATTTCAGTTACAGAAATGACTTAAGGGAACTGGTTAAACAAAAGGGATCGAACGATCTTTTTCCATTTGGCAAGAAGCGATTGATTTTAAATGAAAAGTTTGCTGATTCAGGTATTGCCTCTGGGCATTATTTTCATCAAGATTTATTGGTAGCAAGAAAGATATTTCAAAACAATCCACAAAAGCATGTTGATATAGGATCTAGAACAGACGGTTTTGTTGCACACGTGGCAACCTTTCGAGAGATTGAAGTGTTTGACATTAGAGAGCAGAATAAAAAAATAAAGAACATTAATTTCAAGAAAGCAGACCTCACTAAACTGCCAACCGATTTAATTGCATACACCGATTCAATTTCTTCTCTACACGCTATTGAACATTTTGGATTGGGCAGATACAACGATTCCATTGATTATTGGGGGTATTTGAAAGCTATAGAAAATATTACCACAATTTTAAAACCTGGTGGAAGATTTTATTTTTCTACACCGATTGGCAAACAAAGAATAGAATTCAATGCGCATCGGGTTTTTAATATTCAGTATTTAATGGATTTATTCAAAGACAAATACAACATCCATTCTTTTTCTTATGTAAATGATCAAGGAGATTTATTTGAAAACATAGAATTGAATGACGAAGACATTAAAAGTAATTTAGGCTGTCATTATGGCTGTGGAATTTTTGAGTTAATAAAAAAATAATTTAAACCCCAATATAAAATGAGTGTTATAGATCAAATAGTAGAAGCATTACAAAATGCCAAGGCTGCTAGAAAAATTAAAAAATGGAAACTTGCCGGAAGCCCTGTTCCCACTCCGCATCCAGTAAAACAATTTGCCATTAAAGAATGTCAATTGCAATCTGGATACAATATTCTTATTGAAACGGGTACTTATAAAGGCGATATGGTTGCTGCGCAAAGAAAGAACTTTACTCATATTTATTCTATTGAGTTGAGCACTAAACTATGGGCAGATGCCGTAAAGAAGTTTCAGTCTTTTGACAACATTACTATTCTGCAGGGGGATAGCGGAACTGTATTAAAGGATATTATAAAGTTGTTGGATCAGCCAGCAATCTTTTGGCTTGATGGACATTATTCTGCCGGTGAAACAGCCAAAGGAGATAAAGAATGTCCAATTTTTGAGGAACTGGATTGTATTTTTATCAACAATCATTTTAAGCATGTTTTGTTAATTGATGATGCAAGATGCTTTAATGGACAAGGTGATTATCCAACGATTGAAAATCTTACAGAATATATAAAATCAAAGAACAACCAATATCAGCTAGAGGTAAAAGATGATATTATTCGTTATACCATACCAGCATAAATAATCTTTATTTATACATGACTATTGTAGAATTAAATTTTGAAAGAAGCTGGAGAGGAGGAGAGCAGCAAACCCTGTATAATATACAGGGGTTTCTTCAAAAGGGATTTGAAGTGGAATTGGTTTGTAGAAAAGGAAGTGCCCTAGAAAAGAGAGCGCTGGTTGAAAACATCACTGTTCATTCTTTTAATAGCATTTTAGGTGTATTCTTTTTTTTAATAACAAAGGCAAGTCGGTTTGCGATTATGCATGCGCAAGGTTCAAAGATTCTTACTTATTGTATTCTCTCTAAACCTTTTCATCGTTCAAAAATTATTTTTACGAGAAGAGTTAATTTTATTCAAGCTGGATTCTTTACAAAATTAAAATACAGATTAACTGATAAGATTGTTGCGATAAGCTCATCTGTAAAAAATATGCTTTCTGCGTTTACTTCTAGAACTGATATTGAAATCATTTCAGATGTAGTGGTTGAAAATAAATTAAATAAAG
>CANFJP010000059.1 GCA_947447485.1 Chitinophagaceae bacterium | reverse complement strand
CCTTCATGGATTGGTTTTAGTGCGCCACTGCTTGTGATCACATTGCTTATATGGTTGTTGTCAAGAATTTGCACTTTGTATACTAATCAAGAAGTTAAAAAAGCTTTATTCAATATAGGATTGAGTATGGGGTTGTGCACTTTATTGTATTTTCCTTCTATCATTTTTTCGCTTTTGTTACTCTCTGGTCTAGCTATTACGCGAACTTTTAAATTACCTGAATGGATTATAATGATTATAGGAATGGGGGCTCCATATTATTTCTTGTGGTCTTATGGTTACATAACGGGGAATAGTCAAGTGTTGCACAATCCAGCTTTTGCATTAAGTAAACCGATCGTTTCTCAATCTACTCTAGAAAACATTGCTTTAATGCTGGTATTGTTTTCCTTTTGCATCGGCTTATATTTTATTCAATCAAATATGCGTCGATTGTTGGCTCAGTCACGTAAAACATGGTCTATTTTATATTTATTCCTTCTTATTTCATTGGTGTTTCCTTTTTTAAATACAAAGCCTGATTTTTTATATTGGCAGCTTGCTGCGGTACCCTTTTCAGCCGTATTGGCTGCAACTTTTTTCTATTCTGATCAGAAATGGTTCGTCTCTTTGTTGCATTGGTCAATGGTAGTAGTGGTTGGAGTAGAAGGATACTTTTATTTAACCCATTAATTTATTTTTTTGACAAACTAAAAGGGTTAGTTGTTGTAATTTTGTATCTAAATACGTTTAAACAATCACTCTTCAATAATTACAAAATGAAATTTGGTGTAGTAATTTTTCCTGGTTCAAATTGCGACAGAGACATGATTGACACATTAAAAAATGATCTTGGTCAAGAAGTTATTGAATTGTGGCACAAAGACAAGGATATTAGCATGTTTAATACCATTGATTGCATTGTGTTGCCTGGAGGATTTAGTTATGGCGATTATTTACGCTGTGGTGCCATTGCTCGTTTCAGTCCTATGATGCAAAGTGTAACTTCTTTTGCAGCAAAAGGGGGTAATGTCTTGGGTGTTTGCAATGGATTTCAAATTTTATGTGAAACGGGATTGTTGCCAGGGGTATTGCTGAGAAATGCCAACCAACAGTTTATCTGCAAAAATGTATATCTGAAGCATACAGATCAAACAAAAAATGACGTACTTACAATTCCGATTGCTCATGGAGAAGGCAGGTATTTTGCTCGTCCAAATGAAATTGAATCCTTATACCAGCACAATCAAGTTATATATCATTATTGTGATGAGCAGGGAATTGTTTCAGAAGAAAGCAATCCAAATGGGGCAATGAATAATATTGCAGGCATTTGCAATAAAAACAGAAATGTAGTAGGAATGATGCCTCACCCTGAAAGATGCTGCAGTGCTGCGTTGAATAATATAGATGGAAAAATTGTATTTAAGACACTCTACGGAATTGGATAACCAGCATGCAGATATTCTTTAACAGTATTTTTTGCCGATTCAATATTACTTTTATCAAATAGTTTATTCCTGTTTAGTATGAAAAAATCAATCACATTCATCTTGCTAGCTTTCGTCTTTTCTGCGCATGCGCAAATTGAAAATCCTGTTAAATGGGAGTTTAGTGCAAAAAAAATTGGCAACAAACAATACGAATTGCATGTTACTGCTTTAATAGAAAAAAAATGGCATGTGTATGCTCAAGATGCCGGAGAAGGACCTGCCCCAACTGTTGTTAGTTTTGCTGCCAATCCTTTGGTATTGATGGATGGAAAAGTAAAAGAAACGGGAAAATTAGAATCAGTTTTTGATCCAAACTTTAATTCAACTTTGCGCTATTATAGTAATAAAGTTGATTTTGTGCAGAAAATAAAATTAAAGTCTGCTGTTGCTACGGTGGTTAAAGGAACGGTTAGCTTCATGGTATGTAATGATCGTAAATGCTTGCCTCCAAAAGAAATCCCGTTCACCGTAAAAATCTCAGCTAAATAAATTATACCTTTAATATCATCCCGACCGCATCGGGATTTTTTATTTATCATCATATGTCACTTGTTAAGAAATTAGTCGCCTCTTTACTTTTTATGCTGTTTTTTCAGTGTATTGTATTTGCTCAAGATAGCAATATTGTAAAATGGAAGGTGGATGTTACAAAAATCAGTAATCAGCAGTATAAACTAACATTCAGTGGCACTTTAAACAAAGACTGGCACTTGTATGCTGCCGATGCTGTTGAAGGACTAAATGGATTAGCGCTTTCTTTTTCAGCAGGGGTAGTAACTAATCAAAAGCCAATCAATCAAACTTCCTTTATAGTAGAAAAGGATCCTGTATTTGAAAATAAGACAAAAAGTTATTCATTGGGTCCAATCAAAATGACTCAGCTCATCGATATTGGAATAGAACCTCCCTCTTCCGTAATCGCCTTGCTACACTATGAAGTGGCAAATAAAGAGGAGTTTTTAATAGAAGATCAACAATGTAAAATTGTGCTAGATTCATCTAATGGTATAGTAAATAAGAATGCAATTCCTTCAATCATCGTTGATTCAGCTGTTTCAAATTGTGCAAGTACATCATTGGCTTCAAACTCCACTAAATCATCAGGGATCATCAATTTGTTTTTTCTTGGTTTTCTAGGTGGGCTGATTGCCTTGCTCACACCTTGTGTTTTTCCAATGATTCCGTTAACAGTGTCATTCTTTACAAAGAAAGCCACCTCCAAAAGGGCGGGCGTTTCTAATGCTTTGGTATATGGTCTATTTATCTTTCTTATTTACATTCTGTTGAGTTTGCCCTTTCATTTTATAGATAGCATCAATCCTGAATTTTTGAATAACATTTCTACAAATGCTTATTTAAATATTTTCTTCTTTTTAATTTTTATATTTTTTGCTTTTTCATTTTTTGGATTTTATGAAATATCCTTACCTGCCTCCTTTTCAAATGGCGCGGATAGTAAGGCAGGTGTTGGAAACACTGTAGGCATTTTCTTTATGGCGCTCACCTTAGCATTGGTTTCATTTTCATGCACAGGGCCCATTTTAGGTTCATTGCTAGCCGGTTCATTGTCTGCTGATGGAGGTGCTATGCAATTAACAGCCGGAATGGCTGGTTTTGGATTGGCCTTGGCATTGCCTTTTGCTTTGTTTGCATTGTTTCCTCATTGGTTACAGTCATTGCCTAAATCGGGCGGATGGCTAACGACTGTTAAAATAGTATTAGGCTTTTTTGAATTGGCCTTGGCTTTTAAATTTTTATCCAATGCTGATTTGGTTAAACATTGGGGACTACTTAAAAGAGAAGTGTTTTTAGGGATATGGGCTATTATTGGCCTGCTGCTTGCATTGTATTTGTTTGCAAAAATTAAATTCCCTCATGATACTCCTCCTAAAAAGATTTCAAAAGGCAGAATCATTTCGGGGCTTATAGTGCTAGTGTTTACAGGCTACTTATTCGTAGGGCTTACCCATACCAAGTATGCCAATTTGAAATTCATTAGCGGATTTCCGCCTCCATTATATTACAGCATTTATCAAGGGAATACTGATTGTATTTTGGGATTGGATTGCACTAGGGAGTATAATCAAGGCCTATTATTAGCAAAAGATCAAAACAAGCCAATATTACTAGACTTTACTGGGTATGCCTGTGTGAATTGTAGAAGAATGGAAGAGAACGTATGGAGTGATCCCGAGGTGAATAAGTTGATGAAAGAAAATTTTATTGTCATTTCATTGTATGTTGACGATAAAAAGCAGCTACCTACTAATCAACAATTTTTATATAAAACAAAAGGGGGCGTTGAAAAGGAAATTAAAACAGTAGGAGATAGGTGGTCAACTTTTGAAACCGAAAGCTTTCAAAATAATGCCCAACCACTGTATGCAATCATTAGCTCCAATCAGCAGTTACTTTCTCAACCTATAGGATATACTCCTTCTGCAAAGGAATATTTACAATGGCTTCAGTGTGGATTAGATGCGTATAATAAGAAATAGCAATTCTCTTTTAAAGAATTGCTATCAATTATTGTATTACTGTAGAATAATTTATTACAATGCAATTTGTTTTTCAGTCATCATTTTGCGAAGATTAATCAAGCCATAACGCATTCTTCCCAAAGTAGTATTGATGCTTGATTTTGTAAGTGTAGCGATTTCTTTAAAGCTTAAATCTGCGTAATGACGAAGAACGATTACTTCTCTTTGATCTTCAGGTAACATATCAATCATTTTTCTAACGCGATCGTGTGTTTGGCTAGTCATTATTTTTTGATCAGCACCTGCTTCAGAAAAATTCAATACTTCAAAAATATCATGGTCGTCGCTGGTTTTGATACTAGGACTTCTTTTTACTTTTCTAAAATGATCTACACAAAGGTTGTGTGCAATACGCATAGCCCATGGTAAAAATTTACCTTCATCATTATAGCGACCTGCTCTTAGTGTGTCGATAATACGAATAAAAGTATCTTGGAATATGTCCTCAGCTAAATACTTGTCTTTTACTAATAAATAAATTGAGGTAAAGATTTTGTCTTTGTAGCGTTCTACTAAAAGAGAAAGAGCATTTGATTCTCCATTGATGTAATCGCTAACAAGTTGTTGGTCGGTTTGGTTTTCTAGGATTTTCATAAAGGTTCTACAGTTTAAATGGTTAGGACTTGGTTTTTTCATTTCCAACAAGGGGAGAAATTTGCGTTGAAGACGTTGTTTTTGTCTATTCAGCTTTTCACTATTGTTGGATATTGAATCATAAAGGTAGAGTGAAAATTTACCCTTCCAAATAATATGAACTCAAATTCTACGTTGTTTTAAAAATCGAGTAGTAGTGCTCAGGAAGCATACGTATAACTACGCAGTATATTTGCTTTTAAGTGTAATTTTATCAGTATTAACCACATTCTTACGCTATTTTCGTGTTATTATATGAAAGTGAAAAAGAGCATTCAGGTAGAAAAAAATGATAAAAAATCATTCGGTAATGACATCTTTATTAAAGGTGCAAGGGTTCATAATTTAAAAAATATATCTGTTACTATTCCGCGAAATAAGTTGGTTGTGGTAACAGGTGTTTCGGGCTCTGGAAAATCTTCTCTTACGATTGATACTTTATTTGCAGAAGGACAGCGCAGGTATGCAGAAAGCTTAAGTTCATATGCTCGTCAGTTTATGCAACGAATGAACAAACCCGATGTGGATTATATCCATGGTCTTTGTCCGGCTATTGCAATTGAACAAAAAGTAATTACTCGAACACCTCGTAGTACTGTTGGAAGTATGACTGAAATATATGATTACTTAAGACTATTGTTTGCGCGTGTGGGTAAAACAATTTCTCCTATAAGTGGTAGAGAAGTTAAAAAAGATGACGTATTGGATGTAGTGAAGGAAATTGATAAATTAAAAGAAGGGGATAAGATTCTTTTATTGGTGCCGTTTAAAATGCATGTGAATAGAAATGTAAAAGAAGAGTTGAATATTTTACTGCAAAAAGGATTTTCAAGATTGTATTGCAATAATGAAATAATAAGAATTGAAGATTTGTTAGCAGACAAAGCGGTGGATGTCTTTTTTTCAAAAAACAAAAAAGGAGTAGAGTTTTTTATTTTAATTGATCGATTAGTAAAAAAGGATTTTGATGAAGATGATCGTCATCGAATGGTCGATTCAATTGCCACGTCTTTTTATGAAGGAGATGGAATGATGTTGTTGGAAATTAATGAAAAGAAGACCTTTAGCTTTAGTAATAAATTTGAGTTGGATGGATTGCAATTTGAAGAGCCGGTACCCAATCTTTTTTCTTTTAATAATCCTTACGGAGCGTGTCCTACTTGTGAGGGCTTTTCTCATGTATTAGGAGTAGATCCTGATTTGGTTATTCCAGATAAACGACTCAGTTTATATGAAGATGGTGTGGCCGCTTGGAGAGGAGAAAAGTTAAGTTCCTGGAAAGAGGCGTTTATTAAAGCTGCCAAAAAATTTGATTTCCCCGTTCATAAACCCATCATGGATTTAACTACGGCACAATTACATGATTTATGGAATGGCAATCAATATACAAATGGAATCAATGATTTTTTTAAAGAAGTAGAACAAAATCTGTACAAGGTTCAGTATCGGGTTTTACTTAGCAGATATCGAGGTCGTACGCTTTGTCCAGATTGTAATGGGTATCGTCTTCGCAAAGAAGCATTGTTTATTAAAATAAATGAAAGACATATTGGAGAATTGTGCGAATGGCCAGTGAAGGATTTAATGACCTGGTTTGAAACATTGCCCTTAAGCGACTATGACCAACAAGTAGCCAATAGAATACTGATTGAAATACGCAATCGAATAAAAACATTATTAGAGGTAGGATTAGGATACCTCACGCTGAGCAGGCTTGCCAATTCGCTCAGTGGGGGAGAAAGCCAGCGTATACAACTTACTCGTAGCTTAGGCAGCAATCTTACCAACTCTTTGTATATATTGGATGAACCTTCTATTGGGCTGCACAGCCGTGATACGGAAAGATTAATCATTGTTTTAAAAGAACTAAGGGATTTAGGGAATACTGTAGTGGTGGTTGAACATGACGAATTGATGATGAAAGAAGCCGATTATATTATTGATATGGGGCCTTTGGCGAGTCATCAGGGAGGCGAAGTGATTGCTTGTGGTTCTTATGATGAGATTATCCAAAATCAGCAGAGTTTAACCGGAAAGTATTTGTCTGGTCTTTTCAACATTGAACCTCCTAAGCAAACACGCAAATGGAATAGAAAAATCGTCATTGATGGAGCCAAACAAAATAACCTAAAAAATATTACGGTTGAATTCCCATTAAATGTTATTTGTGCTGTTAGTGGTGTAAGTGGAAGCGGAAAAACAACTTTAGTGAAGCAGTTGTTGTATCCAGCTTTGCAAAAAATAAAAGGAGAATTTAAAGACAAGCCAGGGTTGTTTAGAAGCATCTCTGGTGAGATAGATGCTATCAAGCAAATAGAGTTGGTAGATCAGAATCCAATTGGTAAATCGAGCAGAAGCAATCCGGTTACTTACATTAAAGCTTACGATGAAATCCGTGATTTGTATTCTCGTCAGCCTTTGAGTAAAATGAGGGGTTTCATGCCTAAGCATTTTTCTTTCAATGTAGACGGCGGAAGATGTGATGCTTGTAAAGGAGAAGGAGAGCAGGTTGTAGAAATGCAATTCTTAGCAGATGTTCATTTGCAATGTGATGTATGTGGAGGAAAAAGATTTAAAGAAGAAGTACTAGAAGTAAAATACAATGAAAAGAACATTCATGATATATTAGAAATGAGTGTAGACGAAGCCATTGATTTTTTTAAATTGGATGAAAAGTGGGGCGCTGATATAGCAAAGGCCATTCAGCCACTGAGCGACGTAGGATTGGGATATGTGAAATTGGGTCAATCCTCTAATACATTGAGTGGCGGTGAAGCACAAAGAGTAAAACTTGCTTCTTTTTTAGGAAAAGGAAAATCTCAAGGAAGCATTCTATTTATTTTTGATGAGCCTACCACCGGACTCCATTTTCACGACATAAAAAAACTACTCGACTCTTTTAACGCATTGGTTGAGCAAGGGCACTCCATCATTGTGATTGAACACAATACAGATGTTATAAAAAGTTGTGATTGGGTAATTGACTTAGGGCCCGAAGCTGGAGAAGCAGGAGGACAATTGGTTTTTGCAGGAACACCTGCCGATCTTAAAAAGAAAAAAGTTGGACAGACGGCCAGATTTTTATAAAAAATCTTCTCCAATAAATTAACGAAGTGAATTGCTCTCTTTGATAATCTTATTGTCTTTGCTAATGCCTTTTATGGCCAAAAATAAAAAGATCATTACGAATGCTTGTAGTAATGAAGAAAGTGAATAAGCTCCTTCAATACACTTTGTTGTTTCCTGATAATAAAGGTAGGTTAGTAATAATTCAAGTAGCATTCCTGCAACACATATGCGTATTTGTAATCCCCTGTTTTTATATAGAAAAATTGCCAAAATGCTCATGACCGCAATAGTAATGGTAACGACAGTTAAATAAATATTTTCAAATCCATTTATAGCAACATACTTACTAATGGTAGCGCTACCTTCTTTTATTTCACTAATGTTTCCGGTGAAAAAAAAGAATTTTAATCCTGCAAAAGCACAAGCAGAAGCGAGGAGTAGCCAGATAGATTGTAAGCGCTGTATCATATTAGTAGGGTTTAATGCTGAGTAAATGTATACGCATTAAGATGAATTATTTTAATGCCGGATAAAGTGGAAACTGCTTCATGAAAGTCTTTACTTCTTCTTTCACTTTTGCAACAATGGTTTCATTGTCGATGTTCATTAACACTTCGTCGATAAAATCTACTACAATTTGCATGTCAGTTTCTTTCATTCCTCTTGTAGTAATTGCGGGAACTCCTACGCGAATGCCACTGGTTACAAATGGGCTCTTGTCATCAAAAGGAACTGCATTTTTATTCAAGGTGATGTGGGCTTTGTCGAGTGTTTCTTGTGCTTTTTTCCCAGTAATATTTTTATTTCTAAGATCAATGAGCATTAAATGATTATCAGTACCGCCGCTGATAATTTCATACCCCTTAGCCATAAATGCTTTCGCCATGGCTTGGGCGTTCTTTTGCACTTGTGTAATGTAAACAGTAAATTCATCAGTGAGCAATTCTCCGAAAGCTACTGCTTTTGCTGCGATGACATGTTCCAATGGCCCACCTTGTGTTCCTGGGAATACGGCCATATCTAATAAATGACTCATCATCCGAATATTGCCTTTGGGATCTTTTAGTCCAAATGGATTTTCGAAATCTGTTTTCATTAATATGATTCCGCCTCTTGGTCCACGAAGTGTTTTATGGGTTGTGCTGGTAACAAAATGACAATGTTCGAATGGAGAGGATAGCAATCCTTTTGCAATCAGTCCAGCTGGATGCGCCATGTCGCACAAAACAAACGCATTGATTTCATCCGCTACCTTTCTGATTCTTGCATAATCAATATCTCTACTATATGCTGATGCACCACAAATAATTAAAGCTGGTTTTTCTGTTCTTGCTTTTTCTTCAAGCATTTCATAATCAATCAATCCAGTTTCTTTTTTAACCCCATAGAAAAAGGGTTTATAAATTTTACCAGAAAAATTTACCGGAGAACCGTGGGTTAAATGTCCTCCCATGCTTAAATCAAGTCCAAGTATTTTATCGCCAGGCTGTAATATTGCCATCATTAAAGCGGCATTTGCCTGGGCCCCACTGTGAGGTTGAACATTTGCATAGGCGCAATTAAAAACTTGTTTAACTCGATCGATTGCAATTTGTTCAATTTGATCTACTATTTCACATCCTCCATAATATCTTTTGCCTGGATATCCTTCTGCATATTTATTTGTGAGTGAAGTTCCCATGGCTTCCATTACTTGCAAGCTGGTAAAATTTTCACTTGCAATTAATTCAATGCCATTTCTTTGTCTTTCCAGCTCTTGGTCTATTAAATCAAAAACCAACTTATCTTTTTGCATATATTATTTTTATACTGCAAATATAAGCCCCCCATTTTAATCGGTATATATACTCTATCTACATTTCAAAAGAGGCAAAATGGGACAATAGCTTCATTTCACACAAAATGTACTAATTTCACTCCCCCAAACGAAGGATAATTCATGAAGGCAATCATACCAGTTGCGGGCGCAGGAACGAAACTTCGGCCGCATACGTACACACAACCAAAAGCATTGATTCCACTTGCGGGGAAAACAATTCTTAGTGTCATAGTAGACCAACTTAAAGAAGCCGGCATTACTGAGTTTGTTTTTATCATTGGATATTTAGGCGAAAAGATCAGAGATTATGTTACGATCAATTATCCTGAATTAACATGTCATTTTGTAAATCAAGTAGACCGACAGGGCATAGGCCATGCGGTAGCGCTTACCAAAGAAATTATTGGGAAGGACGAAGTCATTATAGTGTTGGGCGATACGATTGTTGAATGTGATCTAAAAGAAGTATTAGATTCTACTTATTCCATGCTAGGCGTAAAAAAGGTAGATGATCCAAGAGAGTTTGGTGTAGCCGAAATTGAAGAAGATGGTTTTATTAGTCATGTAGTAGAAAAGCCAGCTATCCCCAAAAGCAATATGGCGTTGGTGGGCATATATAAAATCAAAGAAACTGATTTTCTATTTGAATGTTTAGAAACCATCATTCAATCCATTACTGAATATAGCGATCTTAATCTTACAGATGCCCTGGATTGTATGATTCAAAAGGGTGCAAAGTTTCAATCTTTTAAAGTTTCCAATTGGTTTGATTGTGGCAAAAAAGAAACCTTGTTAGAATCTAATTCAATTTTGCTTAAAAAATTTGGCGGCAATGTGTTTGAGGAAAATGAGTTTCAAAATACAATCATCATTCCTCCCGTAAGTATTGGCGAAGGTTGTATCATTAAAAATTCTGTTATTGGTCCAAATGTTGCTATTGGAGAATTTACTACTGTAACAAATACAATCATTAAAGACTCTATTATTGGAACGTATGCTAATTTGAATGAAATTGTTTTAAATAATTCTCTCATAGGCAGTGATGCAGAGGTTAAAGGAGTAAGTAGAAATTTAAATATTGGCGACAATACTGCAATAGATCTTGGAGGAAGTAAGAGCTAGTATTCTCCCCATTCAGCTAATTACTATTTATAATGGACGCATTTAAAAATAGGATCACCGATTTATTTCAGATAGACATTCCGCTTATTCAAGGGGGTATGATATGGGCTAGCGGCTGGAAGCTTGCGAGTGCTGTTAGCAATGCTGGTGGCTTAGGTTTGATTGGAAGTGGAAGCATGTACCCGGAGGTATTGCAAGAGCACATACAAAAGTGTAAAGCAGCAACCAATAAGCCTTTTGGGGTTAATGTGCCAATGTTGTATCCCGACATTGACAAACACATTCAAATAATCATTGACGAAAAAGTGCCTGTAGTGTTTACTTCCGCAGGAAACCCTACAATATATACTTCTCTATTAAAGCAACATGGCATTAAGGTGGTTCATGTGGTAAGCAGTAGCAAATTTGCTAAAAAAGCAGAGCAGGCAGGCTGCGATGCAATTGTGGCAGAAGGATTTGAAGCAGGAGGACACAATGGAAGAGAGGAAACAACCACTTTTGTTTTAATACCCTCTATTTGTCGCAGTGTAAGCATTCCCGTTATTTCTGCCGGAGGAATTGCTACCGGTCGCCAAATGCTTGCTGCAATGGTCTTGGGCGCATCAGGGGTTCAAATGGGTACTCGGTTTGTTGCAAGCGAAGAAGCTTCAAGCCACATCAATTTCAAAAATGCCATTATTAATTTGCCGGAAGGAGATACTGCATTAACACTCAAGCAACTAACACCTGTTCGATTAATTAAAAATAAATTTTACCATCAAGTTCAACAAGCTGAACAACAATCTGCTACGATTAATGAACTAACGGCTCTTTTAGGAAGAGGGAGGGCTAAAAAGGGTATGTTTGAAGGAGATATGGAAGAAGGTGAGCT
>CANFJP010000058.1 GCA_947447485.1 Chitinophagaceae bacterium | reverse complement strand
TTGCTAACAGGAAATTTTTTTATCCATTCCTGGTTAAACCATTTAGCTTTTTCAAAATCAAATTTAGCCCCGCTTTTATGAACTCTTTCAATTGAAAAGTTTTCAATAAGTTCCTCAATAGAAAAAAGTTCTTTTTCTGTTCCGCTATTCCATCCCAGCATAGCTAATAAATTAATAAAAGCTTCTGGCAAAAATCCTTTTTCCTTAAATCCCTCAGTCAATTCATTCAACTTTGCGTCGGTCCAATTCATTGCATAAACAGGAAAACCAAATTTAGCACCATCTCTTTTACTCAATTTTCCATTTGGTCCAAGAATGAGTGGAAGGTGAGCCCATTGTGGCATATGTTCTATTCCAAATAAATACTTCCACAAGAGAACGTGCACTGGCGCACTGCTAAGCCATTCCTCGCCTCTAAATGCATGACTTATTTTCATCAAATAATCATCTACCACTACTGCCAAATGATAGGTGGGCATGCCATCCGCTTTTAATAAAACTTTATCATCTACTACATTTGAATCAAAACTTACTTCATGGTGTATCAGATCATTAAAACTGATTGTTTCGTTTTGAGGCACTTTAATTCTTATTACATAACGCGTCCCCAATGCTAGTAACTTCTCCACTTCAGTTGCAGGCAATGTCAGAGAATTCCTCATTTTCATTCTAATGCTTCCATCATATTGGGGAGAAGGATTTTCGGGGGTCTTAAAATCCTTGCGCATGGTCTCTAATTCTTCAGGAGTATCAAATGCATAATAAGCATAACCATCTTGTATTAATTTTTCTGCATATTCCTTGTACATGGGCTTGCGTTCACTTTGTCTGTAGGGACCATAATCTCCTCCATGCAAAGGACTTTCATCTGGTTGAAGTCCACACCAGGCAAGGCAATCAAAAATATATTGCTCAGCACCCTCTACGAATCGGGTTTGATCAGTGTCTTCAATTCTTACTATAAAATCGCCTCCATGTTTTTTGGCAAACAAATAATTATATAAAACAGTACGTACCCCTCCAAGATGCAGACCTCCTGTTGGGCTAGGGGCAAATCGAACCCTGATTTTTTTACTCATACTGCAAAGTTAAGGATCAGTTAATTAGTTAACATGCTTAATTATTATTGTTTACAAAGGCTATTTTTAGCTAATTATTATAGTTTCATTAAACTATTGGCTTTTATTTATATCTACAGTAAGTAACTTTTAAAAACATATTCGTATGACAAACAAATTCCGCTTAGTATTAATTGCTATTACTGCGATTTCTATTACTTTTTCGAGTTGTAAAAAATCTTCTGTTCAAAGTGACTGGGCCAATGAATTTAAAACCCATACAGATGATCAATCTCGTGTTTCTTCTGAAACAGATGAGGTTTTCAATGATGCAAATGCCATTATTGATGCTACGGGGGCATTTAATGGAAGGGTAGAAGGGCTTAATTCAGTTATTTGTAATGCTACCGCTGTGTTGGATTCTACTCTTACTCTAAGAAGAATAACGGTTACTTATAATGGGCTTAATTGTGCAGGCTCTCGTTCAAGAACTGGAGTAATTTTATTGACAATTCCCCTATCACAGCATTGGGGAGATGTGGGAGCGGTCCTTACGGCCAACATACAAAACTTAGCAATTACTCGTGTAAGCGATAATAAGAGTATTGTAATTAATGGTACGCATATTATTACCAATGTTACAGGTGGCCGATTACGCGATTTAGCTACTATTGGAACAATTATACATGACATTAGTAGCAATGGAATGACAATTACTTTTGATGATGGATCACAAAGAGTTTGGCAGGTAGCTAAAAGAAGAACGTTTACTTATAATAATGGTATTGTGATTTCTACTGTAGGTACTCATACTGATGGAACCACAACGGGTATTTCAGAATGGGGGAATAATAGGTTTGGCAATGCTTTTACTGCAGCAATTACTCAACCAATGGTTATCCGTCAGGATTGTGATTTCCGATTGGTAAGTGGGCAGATTACTCACCAAAGATTGGTGGCTGATGTAGTTGTTACGTTTGGGTTAGATTCAAATGGCGATGCATCAAGTTGTCCTGCCCTTGGGTCTTCTTATTATTTTAAATTGGTTTGGACAAGTGCCACAGGGGTTGTTAGAACTTTTATTTTGCCTTATTAATATAAAGTAAATTTTTTTAAAGGCTGCTTAGTTAAGTAGCCTTTTTTTATGCATTTGAATTATTGTTTAACTTGCCTCATGTTTTATTTAATAAAGCCTTCTCGATTCTTACAATTTTTTTACAGGAATTGTATTTGGTCAATTCCAAACAGTGCTAAAGAAGTGTTTCTTACATTCGACGATGGCCCACATCCAACTATCACTCCTTTTGTTTTAGATGAATTAAAAAAACATCATGCCAAAGCAACCTTTTTCTGTATTGGAAAAAATGTAGAAAAATACCCAGAAGTATATAAAAGAATTATAGACGAAGGTCATATGGTGGGCAATCATACTTTCAATCATTTAAATGGCTGGAAAACAAAAGACGATGGTTATTTAGATGATATTTCTCTTGCAAAAAAATATATAGATAGCCATTTATTTAGACCTCCCTATGGAAGAATTACTCGATTTCAATTGCGTCAATTGCTATTGCCTCGTTTTAATTTAAAGACAATTATGTGGTCAGTATTAAGTGGAGATTTTGACACAACTCTTTCTAAAGAACAATGCTTACAAAATGTGTTGCTTTCATCTAAAGAAGGCTCAATCATTGTTTTTCATGATAGCGAAAAAGCATTTGAAAGAGTGTCTTATGCATTACCAAAAACATTGGAATACTTTGAGTCAAAAGGATTTGTCTGTAAAAAAATAAATTTATAAAATACTTATTAAACAAACAGTATGTTGATAGACACTCATTGTCATCTTTATTTAAAAGAATTTGAAGCAGATATAGATAAGGTGATTGCTAGAGCGAAAGAAAATAATATTGAAAGATTTTATTTACCCGCCATTGATAGTGAAACAGCTGATGCAATGTTTCAATTAGAA
Organism: Chitinophagaceae bacterium; assembly: GCA_947447485.1. GTDB lineage: Bacteria > Bacteroidota > Bacteroidia > Chitinophagales > Chitinophagaceae > Ferruginibacter. Next base: position 8,696 of record CANFJP010000058.1, on the reverse strand, counting down.
GAAAAGTTTCCCCAACATTGTTTTGCAATGATTGGATTGCATCCTTGTTCTGTAAAAGAAAACTATAAAGATGAGCTGGCTTTTATAGAAGGGCTGCTAAATAAAAGGAGATTTGTAGGTATTGGTGAAGCCGGATTGGATTTTTATTGGGATAAAACATATGTAAAAGAACAATACTTGGCATTAGAGCAGCAAATTGAATGGGCATTGCATTACAATCTTCCTATCATACTTCATACACGCAATGCTACTCAGGAGACTATTGATGTTGTCAGTAAATATGTATCAAAAGGTCTCACAGGTATTTTTCATTGTTTTGGCGGAAGTATAGAGGAGGCAAAGCAAATTACTGATGTAGGTTTTTATCTTGGTATTGGGGGAGTGGTTACGTATAAGAATGCCGGATTAGATGTGGTACTGAAAGAAATAGATTTAGATAACATTGTTTTAGAAACTGATGCTCCTTATTTATCTCCTGTACCATTTAGGGGCAAGCGCAATGAAAGTGCTTATATAAAAGAAATCGCCCATCACATAGCAGCATTAAAAAATTGTAGTATAGCAGAAATAGAAGCTATAACTACAAAGAATGCTAATAAAGTATTTGATTATACGCTCAATAATTTTTAGTAATCCTTTCTAATTTAAAAATACCTTAATGATGACATTCGATTACAGCTTGATGAATTGAAGAAGGCGAGTTGGGATTTGGATGAAAAATAGTAATTCCCATTCCTCTTAATATCAACAAGCAAGCCATTGCGAACACAATTATTGGATACGTTAGTTTAAAAGCCTTTCTTACACTAGTCGTCGCAAAATTCCCAAAGAAGGCCACTGCCCACATTAAGGGCAATGTACCAAGGCCAAAGAATACCATAAAGGCGATGCTCTTTAAAAGCCCATTAGTTGTGAGTGCCCCCGCCATGGCTATATATACTAATCCACAAGGTAGTAAGCCATTCAAAATACCAATTATAAAAAAACTTGAATATTTTTTTCTTGAAAAAACTTTTGTAATAAGCGATCGAATGTTATTATAAAATGAAGAAAATATATTTTTACTACCAATTAAATGATTGATAAAGGGAAACAATAAGAAACACAAAATGACAAGGCCCATTGTAATTGAAAATGCATTTTGTACACCTGCTAAAGCAATAGAATTGCCAATTAATCCTATGCACAATCCAATGATAGAATAAGTTACTACTCGTCCAATATTATATAAAAAGCTACCCCAAAATCTCGATCCCATTGTTTGATTGATTGTAGGAAGAGATAATGCTATGGGGCCACACATTCCAATGCAATGTGTACTACCGAGTATTCCTAAAATAAAAGCTGTAGTAATAGCTAGTATCATTTTAAAATTAATTTATCTTCATAATAATAGCGTTGTTCATTTGCGGTCCAATCTATTTGCAATTCATAATATCCTTTCGCCACAGTAGAGATCGGTAGATTAATTATTGCGTTTCTTGTGCCCTGATTAAAATGTACATCTTTTTGTTTGTCTGATGGACAATACAGCGTAATAGATGCTTTAACCATTTTTGTAGACATTTCTATTGGCAATTGAATTATTATAAATGAATCCAATTGATTTACTTTAATCTGTTCAGACAGAGCATTTGTTCTGTTCCTAGCTTCAATTGTGTTTTGATAAACCAATTCCTTTGCGTAATAATCGGGTGTTACCAAATCGATGTTTTGATTCGAAGATTTGAATATTAGAAACATAATCCCCATCACAAATAAAATATATACAATTATGATTTTAGTTCCCCAATTCATATAGTTGTTTTTAGTTATAAATTTCTGGGCCAATAAAAGTTGCTTTTATCAATTTTATTCTTTCATCCGAACTGTATAATCCAATCATTAGTTCAGTTTTCCAGTTTTTAATATGACTTCTATCTATTTTTATAAAAAACTGAATAGACTCGTAGTCTTCTTTTTTTACTACTGTACTGTTTTTATTAACAAGTGAAATTTCTCCAGGGAAATTTTCTAATTTAATAAGTATGGGAATATCAGTATGTGTTTTATTTATTAATTTTAGATTATACAGATTGCTAATTCTTCCATCTGGCATAGAGGTATAGGTCATTCCCGCTGTTCTCATTAATCTTGCATCAAGATCGGTTCTACTTACTAAAAGAAAAGTCAAAAAAGATAAAAGCAATATCAATACTGTTGAATAGGCCTTTACTCTATTGGTTATAGTAAGTCTCACATTGTTTTTAATGCTATTTTCTGAGGCATATCGAATCAATCCCGTACTCTTTTTCAAAGTCAACATGATTGCATCACAAGCATCTATACAAGCAGTGCAATTAATACATTCAAGTTGTGTTCCATTTCGAATGTCAATACCTGTAGGACAAACCCTTACACATGCCATACAGTCTATACAATCTCCATTCATTTTTTTATTTTTTAATATCCTTGCATCCATTTATACAATTTTCGCATTTGCCTGTTTTCTTTTCAAGTGGAGAATGGGCGTCTTTATGCGACAATTTACCTCTTGGTTCTCCTCTCACATGGTCATACGCCACTATAATTGAATTTTGATCAAGCAGCACACCTTGTAGCCTTCCATAAGGGCAAACAACAATACAAACCTGCTCTCTAAACCACCAATACACAAACATAAATACACAAGAAAAGATAATTAGAGAAACCAAAGTGAAAATATTTTCGCTTGAATGTTTTATATGATCAATTAATTCATCCATGCTTATACAATAGGCTAAAAAGAAATTTGCAATAATGAATGATACCGTAAAGAATAAAATAAACTTTACTGTTCGCTTAATAATTTTTTCGTTATCCCAAGCTCGTTTTCTAAGAGATAATTGAGCAGATGAATCTCCATCTATCCAGTATTCTATTTTTCTAAAAACCATTTCCATGAAAATTGTTTGTGGGCAAGCCCATCCGCAAAATATCCTTCCAAAGACTACAGTAAATAAAATAACGAATACAATAAAAGTTACCATGGCAAGTCCGAAAATAAAAAAATCTTGAGGCCAGAATATCATTCCAAATATGATGAATTTTCTTTCAAGCACATTTAACATAAATAAAGGCTCTTCATGTACTTTGATAAATGGCAAGGAAAAAAATACAAATAAATAAAACATACTAAAGAGTGTTCTTTTATTATAAAGCTTTCCCTTGGGTCTTTTTGGAGAAATAAAATTGCGCCTGCCTTCTTTTGAAATAGTAGCAATTGAATCCCGAAAGATTTCATTATGAATATCTTCTGAAACCATCATTTATCTTTTAGTTGAGTCTTCAATAAATATATCGCCTTGGGCAATTTTTGGATTGGGAGGATTGGTGCCTTTCAATGTTTTTATATACCCTGCTAATTCACTAATTTCTTTTCCAGAATAATTCTTTTCCCATGACTGCATTCCCTTATCAGGGTAACCAATTTTAATTGAATGGTAGATGTCATTTAATGATCCTTTGTGTATCCAAAAATTATCTGTAAGATTAGGACCAACGCCGCCTTCTCCTAATTTCCCATGACAAGTCCAGCAAATAGAAGTAAATATTTCTTTTCCCTTTTCAATTTCGCTTTTTGAAGGCATTTTGATATTATTTTCATCAATTTTGTCTGCGTTCATTGCTGCATATTGTGCCATTGATTCCTTCGCTTTCATCACTTCAGATTGGTATTCTTCTGTAGGATTTTGTCCATAACCTAATACATGAAAATTTAGTAAGTAAATAATTGCAACCACAATGGTTATATAAAATCCGTACTTCCACCAGGGCGGCAATGCATTGTCAAGTTCTTTTATACCATCGTAGTCGTGATCTAGCAAAATATCTGCTTCTTTTTCAATGGAAACAGCTCTGGTAAAAACTTTTTTATCTAATCTCGACCACCAAGCTTTTAGTAAAAGGGGCTTCTTAATTCTTGCAGGCACTAATTCTTGTTGAATTCTATTGATAAAGAAAAGTATAAATAAAATAGCAACAAATTCCATTATTATCACTGATGCTAGCAGCCAAAATCCAGTATAATTCATTCCTTCATAATTAATAGAACTTGGAAGAACAGCAGTTTCAGTGATTGCTTGAGCATGAGAAGATGTCACGGAAAATGATAAACAAATAATCAATAATACTGTTGCAATTTTTCCTGCTTGTTTGGTTTTTTCCATAAGTTGTTTAGTGAGTGTAATAAGCACTTGTCCCATTCCCCAAATAACAAATGCCAATATAAAAGCAATTATAATCATAACTATTGCCAGCAAGTTATTCGTAGAGGGAACCGCTTTGGGAGTAGCTCCTTGTGCAAAAGAAAAGATGGACAAAAGCGAAGTATACAATAGTAATAGTGTCGGTTTATTTAATTTTGTTGACATTTGATTTTTTTAATAGTTAATTATTAATTGACATCTGTTTCATTTATATCCAAAGGAATTTCAGAAAGTGTTTTGATATTCTTTTTATCCATTTTAACTACATACCATAGTAGTAAAACAAAAAAGACTAAGAATATAAAAAGTGAAATCATTGGGTATATTTGTGCATTATCAATTGTTTCGGCATATTGTTTAATGAATCTGAACATGTTGTTAATTTTTTGATTTACCAATATCTTTTCCAAGTCTTTGTAAGTATGCTATAAGCGCAATCACTTCTTTATTAGGAGAAACTCGAATACTATCTGATAATAAATTTTCTGAAATCTGATTAGCTTGTTGCATTAATGAAGCATTTGCTTTTAAATCAAAACCTTTTTCATAAGGAACTCCCAAAGTTCGCATAGCTCTTATTTTAGCAGCTGTAGTTGATGTATCTAAATTTTGTTTAAGCATAAAAGCATAGGGGGGCATAATGGATCCCTCGCTCATGGAAGATGGCTCTCTAAGATGTCTGAAATGCCACCCATTTGATTTTTTTAAATTACCTGTTCCCTCGCGCGCCAAATCAGGTCCTGTGCGCTTACTGCCCCATTGAAATGGATGGTCGTATACGAATTCTCCTGCTTTGGAATATTCACCATAGCGCTCTGTTTCGCTTCTGAAAGGTCGTATCATTTGAGAATGGCAGACATAACATCCTTCTCTGATATAAAGATCTCTACCTTGTAGTTCAAGTGGGGTATAAGGTTTTACGCTACTGATAGTTGGAATATTTGATTTAATTAAAAAGGTGGGAATGAGTTCGATGGCGCCTCCTATCAGTATTACTATTAAACTCAGTACCATTAAATGAACTGGCTTTCTTTCAATCCATCTATGCCAATGTTCGCTGCTATGTTTTTTATGTTCCTGAATATAAGGAGCTGATTCCGCTGGTTCATTTGCTATCAATTTACCAGACTTAACCGTTTTATATACATTATACACCATGATTAGTACACCGGTTAGGTATAATAATCCACCGAATGATCGTAATGCATAAAAAGGTTTGAGATAAGTAACGGTTTCAAGAAAGGAATACTTAAGCTGTCCGCTGTCAGTAAATTGTTTCCACATACTGCTTTGTGTGAATCCAGCCCAATACATAGGAACAGCATAAAATATTATTCCCAATGTTCCTAACCAAAAATGGTTGCTAGCCAATTTTTTAGAATACAAAGTAGTGCCAAATATTCTTGGTACCAACCAATAAATAACTCCAAAAGTGAGCATTCCATTCCATCCTAATGCTCCAATATGAACGTGTGCAATAATCCAATCAGTATAATGGCTGATTGCATTTACGTTTTTCAATGCAAGCATAGGGCCTTCAAACGTAGCCATACCATAAGCAGTTACTGCCACTACCATAAACTTTAGAATAACATCATCTCTTACTCTATCCCAAGCTCCCCTTAACGTTAGTAATCCATTAATCATACCTCCCCAACTAGGGAATATCAACATAAAGGAGAACACTACTCCAAGAGACTGAGCCCAATTAGGCAAAGCGGTATACAATAGATGATGTGGGCCAGCCCAGATATATAAAAATATCAATGCCCAAAAATGTATAATAGATAATCGATATGAATAAACGGGTCTATTTGCCGCTTTTGGTAAAAAATAATACATCAATCCAAGGTAGGGAGTAGTTAAAAAGAATGCCACGGCATTATGGCCATACCACCATTGAACCAATGCATCTTGCACTCCCGCATACCAAGAATAACTTTTAAATAAGGTGACAGGAAGTTCAAATGAATTAACAATATGTAAAACTGCTACCGTTACAAATGTGGCAATATAAAACCAAACTGCCACGTATAAATGTTTTTCTCTTCTTTTTATAATGGTTCCAAACATATTCCATCCAAACACAACCCATATCAATGTAATAGCAATATCAATTGGCCATTCTAGTTCAGCATATTCTTTACCTGCAGTGATTCCCAAAGGCAAAGTAATGGCTGCAGCAACTATAATTAATTGCCATCCCCAAAAATGAATTTTGCTTAATGTATCACTAAACATTCTCGCTTTGCATAAGCGCTGTAAGGAGTAGTAAACACCCATAAAGATTCCGTTTCCTACAAAAGCAAAAATCACTGCATTGGTATGCAATGGCCTCAATCGTCCAAATGATCCATATTCAGTAATATTTAATGAAGGGAACACTAACTGTAGTGCAATCCATAGGCCTACGAGCATACCAACTGCACCCCATAAAATAGTTGCATAGGTAAAGTTTTTAACGATTTTGTTATCGTAATAGAATTTTTCAATTTGCATTTGTTATTGGTTTTTTGTTTGATATATTTTTGTTTGGTATATTATTTTCGATCAAATCAATAGGGGCATTTTCATCAAAAAGAATTCTAATAGAAGGGGTGTAATCATCGTCATATTGCCCATTACTAACACTCCAAATAAATGCAACAAGAAAACTGCTTGCAATAAAAATGCTGCATCCAAGAAGTATAAATAATGCGCTCATGTAATTTTATTCAAATAGTTACAAAATATTTTTAATCTTAATGTCTCTTTATAACAATCATCATATTTCTCAATGACCTTTATTGGTTCTATAATACATTCACTCTTTTAGCAATCAATGTAGATCCTAGCATTGCCACCAGTACTATACTAATACTACTTACGGGCATTAATATGGCGGCTACAACAGGAGCTAATTTCCCCTGAATTGCAAAAGAAATGCCTATGAAATTGTATAAAATTGACAACACAAACCCAAAGGATACAATTCGCTTTCCCCATTGAGCATAATTGATGATAGATCCGATATTTTTTACTGCATTACCATCTATGATTCCATCACAAGCAGGCGAAAAGTTTGCTTTGTTTTCGCTTACCGCAATACCTACATTGGCCTGCATCAATGCACCCGCATCGTTCAATCCGTCTCCTATCATTAATACGCGCGCTCCATTTTGTTGCAGTTTTTTAACATACTCAAGTTTTTGTTGAGGAGACACTGAAAATAAAATGCTAGTATTTTCTCCAAACAATTGGTTCATTTTCAACTTTTCGGCATCGTTGTCGCCCGACAAAACATGCAATGTGAATTTTTTATTAATTGATGAAATCATATCTTCTATACCTGGGCGATAGGGGTGCTGTATTTCGAAATATCCTTTATAGCGATTATTGATTTTCACATGGACCTCTGAACTTTTTATATTCTCATCTGCGTTTTCAATATTGGCAAAACTTCTATTTCCAAGAACAATATCCATACCTGAAGTCAATGCATGAATTCCTTTACCTTGCTGTTCATTGTATTCTAAAAAATTATTTAACATTGGTTCTTCTGTATCGTCAATAAATTGGTTTAAAGACCGACTCATTACATGAGAAGAATTGGCCGTAGTTGATTTAATTAAAGAATTTTCAAATGGCGTTAATGCTAAACCCACATAATTAATAACAGCTGTTTCCTGGCCAGTAATTGTACCTGTTTTATCAAAAACAATATGATTGATATTGGCTAAAGATTCTATGACGGATGCATTTTTAAGAAAAAGTTTATTCCTGCCTATAATGCGAAGCATATTCCCGAAAGTAAATGTAGAAGAGAGTAATAATGAGCAAGGGCAAGCCACTATTAGCACTGAAGTTAAAACAGGTAATGCTTTAGCGCTGTCTGCCCAAAGCCAGTAAAAAGATGCTAATGTTGCAATGGTTAAAAGCGTAGCGGTAAAATATCTGCTCCATGGATGAATAAAAGAATCAGCAGTTACTTTGTTTTTATCAAAAATGGCGTTATTCCACAATTCAGTTATATAGCTTTGGGAGGATGATTTTAATGTCCTTAAGGTTAATAAAGCTCCTCTTTGTTTTCCACCTGCATATATCAAGTCTCCCGGCAACTTCGATTGAGTAGAGTTTTCGCCATTCACAAAACTATAATCTATATTGGCATTTCCACTAATGAGTATAGCATCTGCAGGAATCATATCATTGTCTCTAATAACTATCAGGTCATTGATTAGAAGTTTCGTAATAGGGATGCTTTTTTCTATTCCATTTTTTTGCACAGTGACACCAAGAGGGAAATAAGATTGATATTGCCTGTCAAACGATAAGGCATCAAATGTTTTATTTTGAAACCATCTGCCTATTAATATGAAAAATATAATCCCTGTACCCGAATCTAAATAGCCCGGTCCAGCGCCTATGATTATTTCATAGTAGCTTCTTAAAAATGTTATCAAAATGGCCAAAGCAATTGGTACATCAATA